>CALATN010000127.1 GCA_937891895.1 uncultured Clostridia bacterium | reverse complement strand
CGCAACGTCATGTAATTGCACTTTGGATAATATTTTAAACCCGCAGCCAGCATATCCAAAGCAGTATCATTTTCTCCACGCTGCATCATACAAGCTGCATGCTCTGCAATATATACCGGATTATAGGGTTCTTCTTTTAGACAAACTGAAAACCACCTGTCACATTCATCCGGCTTACCCTGTTTTTGAAGCAATCGACAACAGCTACCCCATAAAAAAATGGTACAACAGCGACAAGTACAACGGCACCTACATCGTAAAATCAGGTGACCGCTGGTATCTTAACCCTGCCTACAGCGAGGTTACCGACCTCATCGCTTCGGGCATAACCGAAATTGCGGCAAACTATAACGTTGACGGTATTCAGATAGATGACTACTTCTACCCCACTACCGACGCGTCCTTCGATAAAACCGCCTACTCCGCTTCGGGAACGGATTTGTCCCTTTCCGACTGGAGAATTGCCAACGTAAACAGAATGGTGAAGAAGCTTTACCAGGCGGCACATAATGCCAACTCCACCATTGTTTTCGGAATTTCCCCTCAGGGCAGCGTGGACAACAACTACAACCAGCTTTACGCTGACGTAAGGACATGGTGCAAATCAAGCGGCTACTGCGATTATATTCTTCCGCAGGTTTACTTCGGATTTGACAACGTCGCTCTGCCTTACGCGGACGTCATCTCTCTCTGGAGCAGTATGGTGAAAACCAGCGATGTGAAGCTTGTAATCGGTCTTGCGGCGTACAAAATCGGCGCTGAGGACACCTACGCAGGCAAAGGCGGAAAGAACGAGTGGCTGAACAATAACGACATAATTTCACGTCAGATGACCCTCGCCGAAACACTCAGCAATTACGGCGGCGTGGCAATATACAGATATGACTCCCTTTTCAACCCCGAATCGTCCGTTGCGGCACAGGTTGACAAGGAAATCCAAAATATAGAGAAGTAAAGAACACAACCCACGGCAAAAAGAAAGGAACATAAATTTGAAAAGAAAGAAATCGAGAATTCTCGGTCTGATAACGGCGCTTGCTATGATGGCAGGCTTCTCCGCAGATATTTCGGCAATCGTCGGCAGCTTTACCGCATACGCCGAGGCTGACCCTGGGCAGATTACCGTTATCGAGCCGCAGCCTGAAATAAACAGGGATGAAGAACTGGAGGTTTTCGTTGAACCCGAATTTACTCCGATGTACAGCTTCCCTGATAATATGCGCGGGGTATACGTTACCCCTACGGTAGATTTCGCTACACCCGACGAGGAGGGTAATCCGCCTTCCGAGGAGGATATTTACGCACAGGTTGAAGCGATGCTTGATACAGCGGAGGAAAACCGCCTTAACTCAATCATTGTCAACACCGACCTTGACGGCGAAATCTTCTACAACGCTGATATGAACGAAACCGTTGACCGTGCACCTGTTGAATATGTTATCGACGGCGCAAAGGAACGCGGACTTTATGTATACCTCAATTTCAGCATCGAGGAGGCTCTTTCACAGCTTGAAGACACGGACTTACAGGCGAGAATTGACCGCCTTGCAATTATCGTACACAGCTTCACGGTAAAATACCCCGTTGACGGCATTATCCTTGACGGCTACTACTCATCAAAGAACAGCACTGCTCTGAACGATTATATGAAAAATGGCTCGGGCATCGGCTTTGAAAACTGGCTTATGGACAACGGCGCTTACGTTTTCAGCCTTGTTGCTGACGCGGTACGCCGTACCAACAACACCGTTCCCGTGGGCATTTCCCTGAACGATGTATGGGCTAACTACACTACCGACGAAAACGGCTCCGAAACGGATGTTAACTTTGAGGCGCTGACCGACGGCTACGCTGACACTGTAAGCTACATTCAAAACGGCTACGCTGATTTCATTATGCTCAATGCGGAAGGCTCAATTTCCGATGACGAGCTTCCTTTCAACAAGATTGTGGGCTGGTGGGACAGCCACGCTGTAAATGCTGATATCCCCCTTTACGTACACCACTTCAATGAGCAGATTTGTACCGACGCTGAAGGCTGGGGCTCTCCTGACGAGCTTGTAAAGCAGGTTATTGCCGCTGGCGAGTTCAATTCCTATGGCGGAAGCGTGTTCAACTCCCTTGATGCCCTTGAAGATGATATGATGGAGTCAACAACGGTGCTTATGAAGCACTACGACGACAATATTGACCTTGAGGGCCTCAACAGCGAGCTGGAAATGACCCTTCCGAAAAAGACCACCTTCAAGACGGAAGAACCTGAGGTTATCTTTGCGGGTTCATTTGACCCCAACTTCCCTGTTTACTACCAGGGCAAGGAAATCGAGCTTAACGAAGCGGGACGCTTCTACTTTACCGAAGAACTTGAGGTTGGCGTAAACACCTTCAAATTCCAGAACAAGGCAAAAGTTATCACATACAAAATCACACGTACCGTAAAGGTACTGAAGGACGTTGCCCCGACTGACGCAACAATGCGTGTTGAGGAACAGTCCACAATTGCGCTCAGTGCAATCGCATACCGTGGCTCAAGCGTAAGCGCTAAAATCAACGGCAAGAGCATCACTCTCACCGAGGTTGAAAGCCAGCTTGACGAACTCGACCCTAACTCGAACTATACCAAATATGTGGGCTACTACACTGCACCGCAGGGTAAGCGCGGCGAGGATATTGACCTGGGCAATATCGAATTTTTCGGCACGTACGAAACCCGAACGGGCGACTTCAACGAGTCACGAACGGGCGCTCACGTTATTGTAAACGCACTTGCCGAGGTTGCCAACGATTACAGCGGAAGCATTATCCGCGTAAACAACGACAACACCATGGTTTACGACTACAGGTCAACCAGTGCAAACCCGACTCCTGACTGCGCAAGACTTCCTGCGGGAACTCTTGACTACGTTGTAAAAACTGTTACTTACGACGGAAAGGACTTCTACCTGACCAACTCGGGCAAGCGTATCCGTACCAACGCTGTTACCGTGCTCGACAACCAACCTCTGGGCACCAACCCGATGAGCGTTGTTGCGGCGGGCAAGGACGGCACCGACACGGTTATCAAGCTGAAAACCGCTGTAAAGAGTCCGTTCTCCATGACCTTCAACAATCAGGCATACAGCAGCGGCGGAAACGGTAACCATTACATTTCCTCGTTCAATGCAGATTCGATTACCATTACCTTTGACTACATAACCAGCGTTTCTGCGGGCGACATTTCCTTCCCCGACAGTGCAGTATTCACAAAGGGCACCTGGAACGTTTCTTCAAGCGGCGAAATGACAAAAACAAGACTTACCCTTCAGCTTCGTCAGCAAGGCGTGTTCGGCGGCATTACTTCCACCTACGACAGCGAGGGCAATCTTGTACTCCGCTTCAATGGCTGCCGAAGCAGTCTGAATGGTGCAAAAATCGTTATCGACCCAGGCCACGGATACACAGGTGCTTCCACCTTTGACCCGGGTGCTGTCGGTCACATCAAGGAACAGGAAGCCAACCTCGAAATCGCCAAGTACGTTACACAGCTGCTTGAAAATGAGGGCGCAAATGTTGTTCGTCTGAAAACCGAAAGTCAGACATACGTTACGGAATATCGTGCCGCTGATTCAAGGCAGTACAACCCTGATATGTTCGTTTCGATACACTGTAACTCTGCGGGCAAAACTGCAAAGGGCGGCGAGGCCTACTACTTCACTCCGTTCTCACAGCCTCTTGCGAAGTACATTTCCGAGGAACTTGGCGAGGTACTGACTCAGGTTCACGGCTCTTCCGAGGGCACAAACCGCGGTGAAAAGTACAACTACTTCTTCGTAACCCAGCAGCAGGACTTCCCGTCCGTGCTTGTTGAAACAGCCTTTGTTACAAACTATGACGAGGCTATGGCGCTGGCAAGCTCCAAGTATCAACAGAAGTTCGCGCAGGCTATTGTAAACGGTATAAGACGTTACTTCAACCGTACCAACTACTCCTGCTTCGGTGACGGAAGTGCAAGCTGGACCAACACTGACGGCTCTGCAGGCGGCGGTACACCTGTTACCGACAATTCAACTCCCGCTGAAACACTTGACCCATCCGAAGTTGAAACAACTGACCCATGGGGCGATATATGGAATGACGCACCTGTTGAAACAACACCACCTGAAAATGACACAAATACAGACACCGAATCCTTTACTTCAATTAACCCCGATGACCCGTACTACTGGTTCTATGAGCAACTGAACGGCGGATAAAAATTCAAGGGTACCGAATTGATTTTCGGTACCCTTTTCTTTGCAAAAAATAAAACAGCCCGCATAAAACGAGCTGTTTCTGGCGGAGACGGCGAGATTCGAACTCGCGGGGGATTACTCCCTAACTGATTTCGAGTCAGCCCCGTTATGACCACTTCGATACGTCTCCACAACAAAAGTTATTATACCACAATTGCCAATCAAATGCAAGTATTTTTTGAAATTACCGCAGGAATTATTCCTGCGGCTTTTCTGTTTCTTCAGGTATCGGTGCAAACTGGTTTACCTTCTCATCGTAGATATATCCCAGCTTTTCCATTGCCGCCGTAATTTCAGCAGCATCACAATCCATATCCTCGCAAAGCTCATCGAAGCTCTTGTAATTGTCACGGAGCTTCATATTCAGCACGCTCAGCAGCATATATGGGTCCTTCGGTAAATTCATATCCTTAACCTCCATTCTCGGAATCTGTATGATAACCATATCCCCCTCGCCCTCTGCCTCAGCAATCGCATCGTTGTACTCAGCAATCAGCTTTGACAAATCCTTGAAAATCTGGTACTCACGGTACTCGATTTCCAGCAGGTCAAGGTTGGTCATAATCGTAAGCAGATATGGTCTTTCGCCGTACACAACAGCCATATCGTGGAAATTTCCGCCGTGCCAGCCGTACTTGCGCACAACCTCGTCACCCTCGCCGCCGTAAATCATAGCGTTACGGCTGTGTGTCATGTGGTAACGGAGATTTTCGGAATACAGGTTTTTCTCCTCAATAAAGTCGTACACCGCCGCTGAGAAAATCAGTGCTGTTTCACCGCATATCTGCGGCTGGTTGAATGCCTTTGCATCATCGGGATGAACAACACCCAGCGATTTTATGTACTCAACATAGCCTTCCTCGGGAAACCTTTTTCGCAGCATGGCAAAAGCCGAATTATCGCTTTCCTCAAGGCTGTATCCGATAAGCTCCTCAACGGTAAACTCCGTTTCAAACTCCATATCCTTCAGTACACCCGTACCCTCGCGCTTGAAGTCCTCGGTGTACACAAGCTTTTCCTCAAGGTCAGCTTCACCCGCCAGCGCAAGACGGTAGATATAGAGCATGTACGGCGCTTTCATCACCGAAGCAAGATAATAGTGGTTGTCGGGGTTGATAACAAGCGAAAATCCCGTTTCAATGTCATAGTACGCAAGGGAAATATCGTAGTAGCGGAAATGCTCGTAACCATCGATAATCTCCGTGAGTTTTGTATAAAACTCATCGGGAAAGTCGTAAACACCATTTTTCTCTATAACTATTTCCAGCGGCTCAGGCTCGGTAACAACCGTCGTTTCCGTAACCATTTCTGTTACCGCAGCAGTCTGTGTAGTTGCTGTCGTAACTGCTTCCGCTGTCATTGTTTCCATTGCAGACGTTTCCGTGGCAACGGTTGTTTCAGCAATATCGGTGCTTCCGTATGAGCAGGCGGAAAAAAGCATTGCCGCAGTCAATGCAATTGCCGCAAATCTCAACTTCATTCCGCTCACTCCTTTCGCACAATAAAGCCATTATAACATACTACAGCCGCGTTGTAAAGCTGTTAAATCTGGGCATCAAGAGTCAGCCCATAGGATGGCAGGAATTCCTTGATAAACTCCTCCGCCTCAGGCAGATTCATAGCGTGCACCGACTCCAGCGTGGACTTCTCCGCCGCGGTGAAATCCATATTACCCATCTGTTTTTCCTCAAGGCATTTTATCAGCGCTGAAAGCTTGTCAGCCGCCTTCACAAGCTGCCACAGCTCAGTTTCCTCCTCAGTTTTGCCAAGCAACGGACGGTAATATTCCTGCAAATCCTCGGGAAGATAGCTTATCATCTTCTCCTTTGCAATTTCTTCAACACGGTCATACTCCGCCTTGATTTCCTTGTTGTAATACTTGACAGGTGTAGGCAGGTCACCCGTGATAATCTCGGTTACGTCGTGGTACATAGCAAGAAGTGCAGCTCTTTCGGGGTCAACATTTCCGCCGAAGCGCACGTTTCTGTACAGCGCCAGCAGATGTGCAATAAACGCTGTTTCAAGGCTGTGCTCGCTGATGTTTTCCTTAATCGTGTTGCGCATAAGCCCCCAGCGGTTGATATACTTCATTCTTGAAATAATCGCAAAAAACTTTTTTCCTTCCATAGAACACCTCAAAAAATTGTCCCCATCCGTCAGGACGGGGACTTTATTGTTTTTAGAAACCAGCCATAGACTGAAGTGTCTTTTCAAGCTCCTGACGGTCTGTGCTGTATTCAAGCGCTGTTTCATAGGAAACAAGATCTCTCTTGTACAGCTTTGCAAGGCTGTCATTGAGTGTACACATTCCTTTGGAGGTTTGAAGTGTGGAATCAATCTGAGGAATTTTATTGCCGCGGATAAGATTCTTAATAGCGTCTGTACCAAGCATAACTTCAAGTGCAGCAACTCTTGTACCTGTTGTAGTTGGCACAAGGTTCTGAGCAATGACACCCTGAATCATATTTGCGAGCTGTGCACGAACCTGCTCCTGTGCATCAACAGGACAAGCGTCAATAATACGGTCAATTGTCTGTGAAGCACTGGATGTATGAAGTGTTGCAAGAACAAGGTGACCTGTTTCAGCAGCTGTCATAGCAAGGGAAATTGTTTCGTAATCACGCATTTCGCCAACAAGAATTACATCAGGGTCTTCACGGAGTGCACTTCTCAATGCATAGCTGAAGGATGGAACATCTCTGCCGATTTCACGCTGATGAATAGTAGCCTTGTCCTGAGTATATCTGTACTCAACAGGGTCTTCAATTGTAATGATATGGCATGGACGACTCTGATTGATTCTGTTGATGATTGCAGAAAGTGTTGTAGACTTACCTGAGCCTGTCGGACCTGTTACAAGGATAAGACCTCTTCTCTTTTCTGCAAGCTCTGCAATAGACGGAGGCATTTTAAGCTCCTCAAGAGTAGGAATCTTATCATTGAGAAGTCTGATACAAGCAGCAAGTCTGCCACTCTGACGGAACACGTTTACACGCTGTCTTGCGCCGTTTGCAAGCTCGAAGCAGAAGTCAATATCACTGCCTTCTGTCAGGAGCTTTTCCTGTTCAGCGGAAAGAATGGAGCGGATTGTACGGTTAACAACAACATCGGAAAGGTCACCGAACTTTACAAGCTCGCCATTGATACGAGCAACAGTAGGAGCACCTACTGTAAGATGAATATCGGAAGCATTCAGCTCTCTTGCCTGCATAATAAATTCTTCAAAGGTCATAACAATTTTCCTTTCTATCTAAATTTACTTGATTCTGAACTGGATACCGCTTGCGGAGAGATAAACCTCATTGGACATATTTGCAATACGCTGGTTTACCGTTCCGAGAACTTCTCTGAAATTCTGCTGTTCACGGTTATTCGGCATAACGGAGAAGCCTGTTTCAAGAGTAATTACAATCATACTTCCGTCAATAACCATAACCTGGTCGTAAATATCACTTATATCCTGAATGATTTTCTTTTCAATTTCCTTTTTAAGCTCAACGGTCATATCCTCAGGGTCAGGACACATCTTGTCGATAACCTTTGAAACATACGCCGCGAGGTTGTCAAGGATTACAAACTTGTGGTCAGTAACATAATCAGCAAGATTGCAGTTTGCATTGGTCTTGATATCCCACTCAACAAAGTTCTGCTTGTTGCCGTATTCAATTCTGTTCATTGTATCATTGTCAACCGCATCTGTCACGCAAAGGTAGAGAACATAGTCACAAGCAGAAAAGTAGGACACTGCCCATCTTGTCTTGCCGCTTGCCGCGCCGCCTGTAACCAACATAGTTTTTGACATTCTGTACCATTCCTTTCAAACTGTATTTTTACAAAAACATACTAACTTCTTGAAATACATTATAACATATTTATTAACAATTGTAAATAGTTTTTTAAAAGTTTCAGGCACAATGGTAAAATCACTGTCTGATATGAATACCCTGTGACTCAATATATTCCTCCATCTCCTCCTTGGCATCCTCAGCCCAGAAGCTTTCATCAGGAAGCAGATTATGCTTGTCGCCGTTTGTATTTGAAAGCACGTCCTCGTTGTTATTCTTGATCTTATTTTCCATAACACATTTCCTTTACATCATCTCTTCAGCTGCTTCAGCAATAGGCTGTATGCTTGTTATCAGCTCCCACAAAAAAATTACCATAGCAATAATTACACTCCACGATGTAACCATAATCGGAAGTGTGCGCTTACGGTGATATTCAGTATATTCAGGAATCTTCATCCTGCCAGAAACTATTTCAGGTACAAATGCAAAAATACCTACAAGCAGGAAAAGCGGTATGTACAATATATTTATAATCATTGCAGCATCTGCATTAAAATACTCCACAACAGTAGGTATAGATGCAAACGCATTGTTCGCCATATGACATATTATTGCAGGAATAAGAGAGCCTGTCCTGATTGTGATTATTGCAAGCGGAATGCCAAGCAGAAAACCCAGCAGGAACTGATATGGATTACCGTGCATAATTCCGAAAACAAATGCCGAAAAGAAAATTGCAAAACGCTGGCTTACCTTTGCACAGCTTCTCAGAACAATTCCCCTGTAAATCAATTCCTCGCCTATCGGCGCAAGAATAACCGAAGCAATTACATCAACAGCGTACACAGACGGCTTATGCTCGTATACCATATTTACATCAGGAACTTCAAGTCCCATTGCGTAAAGCCCATTGGACATAATAATAGTACAGAAAAACGAAACCTGCTGAAACATAAGAATTATCAGCACATAGCGGATTACTTCGCCGCCCTTGACCTTATCCGTGCGGAAAAGCTCAGATGGACTATATCTTGTAAATAAGCAATATCCTCCGAATGTCAGCATTGCAATTATAGCAGGAAAACAGCCGCCTATAATCATTTCCTTAAATCCCATTACTGTCATTCCGTAATCATCATAAACAATTTCGGGACAGAAAATATCATAACAGATCGTACAAATAACAATCGTCAGTACATTCAGCACCAGCAAGACCAGCCCAACCGTGTTGTAATTCCTGCGAATTTTTTTCTTTTCCTCCCTGTCAGGTGTAAAATCCTGTGGGTAGTACATCTGTGGAGGTGTAGTGTAATTCATTTTGTCATTCTCCTTGTTTACATATATCTTATAACCGCAACAATACGTCCGATAATCTCGCATTCATCAACGATAATCGGATCCATTGTGTCGTTTTCAGGCTGAAGTCTGTAGTGACCGTTCTCCTTATAGAAGGTCTTTACAGTAGCCTCCTCGCCGTTTACCATTGCAGCAACAATCTCGCCATTGCGTGCAGTGGAACATTCTTCAACAACAACAATATCACCATCAAGAATTGCGGCATTGATCATACTTTCGCCTCTTACCTTCAAAGCAAACAATTCACCCGAATAATTTTTTGTTTCGTGGAAATTTATGTAGTCAGTGATATCTTCAACCGCAGTAATAGGCTGACCAGCGGTAATCGTACCGACAAGCGGAATTTTTGTTGCTCCCTTTCCCGCAAGCTTGATAGCACGGTTACATCCGTCAACCTTGTCAAGATATCCTTCTGCAACAAGAGTATTTACATACCTTGCCGCAGTAGATGTGGAACGGATATTGAGTGCCGAACAGATTTCGCGGATAGACGGTGCATAACCATCCTCAATTCTGCCCTTTACATATTCAAATACTCTCTTTTCCTTTTCGTTCATTTTTCATTCTCCCTTCTGTTTGAATTATTTATTCTCCAAAAGCTTCAATATTCTTCGTGCAACCTTGTTAACATCGCCACAGCCAAGTGTAACGACAAGGTCGCCATCCTCGGCATTTTCCGCAACATACTGTGCAACAAGCTCGAAATTTGCATCGTGTTCTTCTTCCTCAAACCAAATGCTTCCTTCAATTTTTTCAGCAAGGGACTTCGTGTGTATTCCAATCGTGTTCTTCTCACGGCCGCCCATAATTGCCGCAAGCACAACTCTGTCAGCAATCGCAAGTGCTTCTGCAAAATCATCAAGCAGAAGTGATGTTCGTGAGAAAGTAAACGGTTGATGCACCGCCCATACCTTGTTGTAGCCAAGCTTTACAGCGGAATTGAGTGTTACCGCAATTTCAGCAGGATGATGAGCGTAGTCATCAACAACGGTAATACCCTTTGCCTCGCCATACTTTTCAAAGCGTCTGCCTGCACCGCGAAAATTGAAAAGCGCACTCTTAATATCACCAAACGGCACATCAACGCTTTCAGCCGCCGCAATCGCCGCAAGTGCGTTAAGCACGTTGTGCTTTCCCGCAACGTTCAGCGTAACCCTTCCAAGACATTCGCCATTGCGATAAGCTTCAAAGTCCGTAACAAGCCCCTTCAGCACGATGTTTTCTGCATAGTAGTCGTTATCCTTGCCAAAACCGAAGGTAATAATTTCCTTGCCCTCAATGCCGTCAACAGCCTTCATTGAATTCTCGTCGTCACCGTTTATAATGATAGTCTTTGTGGTATTCTCACAGAACTGACGGAAAGATTTTATAATATTGTCAAGGTTCTTGAAATAATCAAGGTGATCCTCATCAACGTTAAGAATAACTGCCGTATCAACCGCAAGATTAAGGAAATGATCCTGAAATTCGCATGCCTCGCAAACCATAACCTCACTCTTACCCGCACGTCCGCTGCCGTGGATAATCGGAAGCTTTCCGCCGATTACTGCGCTGATATCAAGACCCTTTTCAACAAGAATCTGCGTAATCATAGATGTTACCGTGGTCTTTCCGTGGGTGCCACTGACACAGATTGCGTTGCCGAATTCTTCTGTAATAAGCCCCAGCAGCTCACTTCTCTCCATTACTGTCACGCCGCTTGCCTTTGCGGCAATAAGCTCAGGATTGTCAGGAAGAATTGCCGCCGTGTGCACGATAAGGTCAGCGCCCTCAATATTTTCAGCACGCTGTCCAAGATAAACAGGAATACCCATTTCGCGTACAGCCTGCAGGGTTTCAGTTTCATTATTGTCAGAGCCTGTAAGGTAACAGCCTCTGCTGTGAAGTATCTGTGCAAGAGGATACATACCGCTTCCACCAATACCAATAAAATGGATATGTTTGCTAATGTTAATAATTTCTTTATTCAAAAAATACACCCCGCAAATTTTTTTTATGAATTTCGTTCAGAATAATATGTTATAATAATTATTGTGATATATAATATTAACAAAATTTTATTTTTTATGCTGTATATTTTTTCTAAATATGGCAAATAATATTCTTGTAAGCAATATATCACATATAAAGCATTTACCAAGGAGGACGTTACTAAATGAACATCACCGACATCAAAATCAGAAAAATTATCCCAGAAGGCAGACTCCGCGCAGTAATCTCTATCACAATTGACAACATGCTCGCTGTACATGATATCAAGGTTGTACAGGGCGACGAGAGATTATTCGTAGCAATGCCAAGCAGAAAGGACGAAAGCGGCATTTTCAGAGATATCGTACATCCGATTTCTCCTGACGCTCGTAAGCTTGTTGAGGATCAGATTCTTGACGCTTACACACGCCACATTGAACAGATGCAGGCAGAGGCTGAAGCTGAAGAAGCTGGTCTTTAATCCGCATTTGTAATCGTTTCAGGTCATAATAGGAGAGATGATTTTATCAGCAGCCTCGGGGGATTTGGGGCTGCTGATTTTTTTACTTGCCGAGAATTCTCGCAGCCTTGAGAATTGCACACTGTGTCTTAGCATCAGGAAGCTCGTTGTTCATAACCATTTCAACAGCGTCCTCAAGCTTGATTTTTATAACGTCAAGGAACTCATCATCGTCAAGGTCCTGATTTTCAAAGGTAAGACCTGTTGCAAGATACATATGGATTTTTTCTGTAAGGTACGCAACAGACGGATAGCACACGCCAAGATACTCGAACTTTTCGCAGACTGCACCCGTTTCCTCACGAAGCTCACGCAGACCAGCCTCACGGTGGTCCTCTCCGAATTCAAGCTTGCCCGCAGGAACTTCAACCAGCGCCTCCTGGAACGGATATCTGAACTGCTTTACCATAAGCACTTCCCCGTTTTCATTTATCGGAACGACGCAGACTCCGCCCGGATGAATAACAAGCTCACGGTTTACGATTTCGCCGTTTTCAAGCTCTGCCTTATCCTTTTTTACTGTAATAATTTTACCGTCAAAAATAAGTTCGGATTCTACTGTTTTTTCAAAAAGATGCATAATGACTCTCCTTTGTGGAAATATATGTAAAAACGCACAACAAATGTTCTGTTTTTAAAAATATTATAGCACATATATTCTGTTTTAACAAGGGGTTTGCTGGTATTTTTTCTTATTTTTTTGCAAAAAAATTTCCTAAAGCTATTGTAAAGGAATGTGAAAACAGATATAATATAATATGTATGTTCATTTTACGGAATTTATCATAAAAATATATATTGTTTGTAATGGAGGATTATTTTGGAAAATACACAGATTTCTCTGAAACCGACACCTAAAACATTTTTCCTCAGCAAGCGGATTTACATCCTCGCTTTCTTTGCTTCAATGATAATATTGTTGGTTTCTTACTGCATTTTTGGTATATATCCCTTTGGTAAGGAGTCGGTGCTGGTACTTGACCTTAACGGTCAGTACGTCTACTACTTTGAAAATCTCCGTGATGCCTTCTGGGGCAACGGCAGCTTCCTGAACAGCTGGAGCCGTAACCTAACGGGCGAAATTGTCGGTATGTACGCTTACTACCTTGCCAGCCCGTTTACGCTGGTTGTAATGCTGCTGCCACGTTCGATGATGACCACGTCCCTGCTGATTATGCAGATGCTCAAGGTGGGCACGGCAGCAGTAACCTTCTGCTGGTACCTGCTCAACTCAAAGAAAACTGCGCCGTACACGGCTTTGATTTTCGGGCTTATGTACAGCCTTATGGGCTATATGATTGTTCAGCTTATGGACCCGATGTGGCTGGACGGACTCATTTATCTTCCAATAATCTGCCGCGGAATTGAAAAGCTTATCGACGACAAGGGCTGGCTGCTGTTCATCATCCCGCTTGCGCTGATGTTCATCGCAAACTTCTACATTGGCTGGATGATTGCGATTTTCTGCTGTTTCTTTTTCCTTGCACATTATTTCTTTATTTCTGAAGAAACCTCCCCATTCAAGTTCAAGCACCTTGTTATCAGCGGTCTTAAATTTGCAAGCGGCGGCTTTATTGCGGCGGCACTTTCCGCTTGGCTGCTTCTCCCGCTTTATTATAGCCTCAGCCTCGGTAAGTTTGAATTTTCCGAGCCTAACTACGATTTCAAGACACAATTTGATTTCATCGACTTCTTTGTAAATCTTCTCCCCAACGTGTACGATACCTGCCGTCCTGAGGGCTCACCTGTTGTATATTGCGGAGTAATGACACTCATGCTTGTACCGCTGTTCTTTATGAACGACAACATCAGGCTCAAGCACAAAATCGGTTACGCACTCATTGCTGTGACAATCGTGCTCTCTATGTATATGTCAACAATCGACCTTGTTTGGCACGGCTTCCAGGTACCTAACTGGCTGCCTTACCGCTACTCATTTACAGTAAGCTTCCTGCTTCTGATAATGGCGGCTCAGGCCTTTGAGCGCATTGAGGGAATTACCTACAAGGAAATCGGCGGTGTGTTCTTTGCACTTGCGGTGTACGTCTTCTATCTGGACAAGCACGACGCTGACGGCCGTCTTGACATTATCGCGGCAGTCTGGTTTACTGTTATTGCAAGCGCAATCTTCGCTCTGCTTCTGTATGCTCACAAGAAGTATTACAAGATAAAGCCAATTCCTATTGCAATTGTTGCATTTCTTATCATTGAGCTTACAATCACGTCCACCTACACGATGTACAAAATCGACAAGGACGTTGTTTACTCCAACTATGACTCCTACAACAGATACATCACTCTCGGACGTAACACCGTTGAAAAGATTTACGATATGGATGACGCTCCCGTTTACCGTATCGAAAAGAATTTCCATCGTACTGTAAATGACCCTATGGCATTCGGCACATTCGGTCTTTCTCACTCAAGCTCAACCCTTAACGCTGCACCTATCCAGCTGCTGAGAAACCTCGGCTTCTCCTACGGCGGCCATTACATCAAGTATAAGGGTGCAACCTATATTACCGACGCTATTTTCGGTATCAAATATGTTATGGAAAAGGGCGGTGCAGTAACCGTTGACGAAAACGGCGATAAGGCTGACACACCTGAGGTTGAGCCATCCAAGCACTACAATGACAACCTTGTTCTTGCCAACGGCGACAGCCAGGAAATCATGTACGTATACGAAAATCCGTACGCGCTTCCAATCGGATTTATGGCTGACAGTTCAATTGCCGACGTGACTTTCGAAAACTGGTACAACCCGTTTGAAAACCAGAATATGATGTTCTCTGCTCTTATTTCCGATAACGAGCAGGAATTCTACAAGCGTATCGATGTTGACGAGGTGCTTCCCGAAAACGCAAAGCCCTCAACCTACGGCACACACACAAAGTATGTTCCGAGAATTGAAGGCAACAACTCACATATTGAGTTTCTTTTCACAGCACCGACCGACGATATGGTCTATATGTACTTCCCGTCACAGTATGAGCGTGAGGTAAATCTCTGGCTCAACAAGGACTTCGTGGATTACTACTACGAGGGCGGAAAGATGTGTATTCAGCCTCTCGGTCACTTCACTCCCGATGAGCAGCAGTCCTTCATTATGACCATCACCGAGGACAACAATGAGGTGCTTTACCGTGACACATATTTCTACTACCTCGATGAGGAAATGTTTGCTGACGCAATCGACGTGCTGAAGCAAAATCCGCTTGAGCTGGAGCATTTCGAGGAAGACCACCTCAAGGGTACAATCACCGCCGACGAGGACGGAATTATGTTCACATCAATTGCCTGGGAGCCGGGCTGGACAATTTACGTTGACGGCGTAAAAACCGAGCCTGTGAAGCTTGTTGACGCGCTTATCGGCGTGCCGCTCACCGCAGGCACACACACAATCGAGATGAAGTTCTTCCCTGAGGGAATGAAGCTTGGTATCATCGTTTCACTTGTGGGACTTATCACAGTAATTGTTATCGGCATTTACCAGCACAAAAACCGCACAGTAATGCTTGACAGACTTTATGATATCTAAAATCAAAACCGCTTTTGAAGTAAAATCAAAAGCGGTTTTATTTATACTATTTCCACGCCCATAGCCGTGAGCGTGCTTTTCATTTTCTCAGCCTTTTCCCTGTCAAATCTGCAGCCTGTAGCTGCCAACGACAGCTTTACCCTTGCGCCCGTTTTCACAGCACCCTTCGCCGTTGCACCGACACAACCGCAAAGGTCAAGTCCGCACACCGTGATTTCCGTGTAATTTCTTTCAGCCATAAACTCCCTGAAGCTTCGTGCAGTAAAGCTGTCGGGAAGATTTTTCTCGAAGTAATAATCGGTCACAATATCAACGTCAGGATAAATTCCAGCACCTTCTGTACCCTTTATCGAAAAGCCGATAAACCACTTGTTCGTGACAATATTAGGGAACACCTGACCGATGTAGATTACGTCATCACCCCGCTCGCTGTACTCATGAACAAGTCCGTTTACAGCAGCGACCAGCTCGGTTGTATCGTACGAAAACATCTTCTTACGCTTGTCCCAGAGGTAATCATTCTGCATATCTATAACCACGAGCGCTTTTTTGTCCGACATATTTATCCCCCTAATCAAGAAATCTGTTTATGTTCTGGAACACGTACTTTTTTAGTGTCTTGTCATCGGTAAGGTTCATACCGCAGGACTTTTTCAGCTCCTCGTAACGAAGTACGGCAAGCTCGTGCAGACTTGTCAGCTCAAAAGCAATCAAGCGGCACTCCTCAGTGCTTTTCTTACCCTTGTAATGCTCCTCAATAAACGGCAGGCTTTCCATACCTAAATCCTCACTGCGGTTGAGCAGTATGTATTTTGTAACAGCCTGCGAGTAGTTGTAATTCTCAAGCATAAGCTTCATCATCTTATAGTGCAGCTCGGCAAGCTTACGCTTAGGCGGCAAGCCCGAGGACATAATCTCAAGGAATTTCGTATCCTTCATCTGCACACCCGCCAGCAGCTTCTGAAACACCTCATACAGCAGCCGTTCACGCGAACCGAAGCAATAGTTTATCATCGCAAGGTTTGCGCCGCTTTCCTTAGCGATAGCTCTCGATGTAACCTCAGCAGGGTCGCTGCACTTCATCATAAGCTTTTCCGCCGCTTCAAGAAGGGCTTTTTTTGTTACCTCAATGTCACGCTTTGTTTTTTCAGACATCTTACCACCTCATTTATTAAACGTGTTTAATATTATTATACACGTTCAGCCGAAAATGTCAAGTGCTTTCCGAAAAAAATAAAAAGACCGCGGAAACCGCAGTCTTTTCCATACTATTTATTATATGCTGTCAACAAACATCTTCAATGCGCGCTTCAGCCTTGCCACAGGAAGTCCCATTACCGCAAAGAAATCGCCGTCGATTTTCTCCACCAGCACGCAGCCCTCGCTCTGTATACCGTAAGCGCCCGCCTTATCCATCGGGTCACCCGTAGCGATATACTCACGGATTTCCTCGTCGGACAGCTTGTAGAACTTCACGTCCGTTGCCTCAGAAAAGCTGAATGTTTTCTTTCCACAGGCAATGCACACACCTGTGATAACCTTGTGCACCCTGCCCGAAAGCTTTTTCAGCATACGCTCCGCATCTGCCTCATCAGCGGGCTTGCCGAGGATTTCACCGTCAATGATTACCACCGTGTCACTCCCGATTACCACGCTGTCGGGACAAGTCTGTGCAACGTGAACAGCCTTTCTCACCGCAAGAAACTCCGCTGACTCCTCTGCTGGAACACCCTCAGGAAGCGTTTCGTCAACGTCCGCAGGCATAACTTCGAATTCAGGTGTTATGTATCCCAAAAGTTCCTGTCTTCTTGGCGAAGCGGAAGCAAGAATTGTTTTCATAGCGTATTTCCTCCATAAAGTAACTTTATGTTACAGTATATCACAAACACATCAGTTTTTCAAGTCCTGCTGTTCCATAATGCGTGCAGCATTGCGTCTTGCGTCAATCTGCATCTTCATTTCTCTGTGGTAGTTGATTTTCCACTCTATAGCTGCTTTATAGTTGGTCAGCACCTGCAGCTGTTCATCAACAGTCTTGCCGTGCTCGATAAGCATTTCAATTCTGTCGTCGATGGTATCATCTCCCTCAAGACACCACTGCACGAACTGCTTTATTTTCTTTATAGGCATACCTGTTCCTCTCAGGCAGCAGATAAGGTCAAGCCAGCCAATATCGCTGTCTGTAAACACTCTGTTGCCGCTGTCGCTTCTTTCAACGGGAGGAAGTACACCCTCTGTTTCGTAATATCTTATGGTAGGAATTGTTAAATTTGTTTTCTCTGCAACTTCTTTTATGGTATATGTCTTGTTCTCCAACTATCATTCTCCTTTGCATTTTTTTACCTGATACTTATTTTATATCCTAAAGTGCACTTTATGTCAAGAGGGTTGTTTTCATCTTAATTTTACGGAAAAATTTACACAAAAATTCGTACATATTTGATTTTTAGTTTGTGCAGCTTAAACGTTTAAAATCCCATATTTTAGTGTGCATAAAGTACACTTTATGTCGATTATTACCTACGCAACCGTTTAACCTCAGCTTAAATTTCGTCATATACGTCATAAAGAAAATCAGCTAAACCTCTTCCTTTTTTATTATAATCTGTTATAATAAGTTTTGCATAATTTGAAAAGTAACTTTAGGTCTGAGCCGTACATAAAGGAGGTCGTTTATGTTTCAGATAAAATGGATATGGGAAAACCTGAAAGGCTACCGCGGAAAATACATACTTGCACTGTTCATGACAGTAATCGGACAGGCAATGTACCTGACAAGCCCGATTTTCAGCCAGAATATCGTTGACACATTTATTTACAGCGACAACGCTGCCGAAAACCTTGAAAACAAAAAGGAACTGCTGATAATGCTCTGCTGCGGAATGGTGCTGTTCACTATTATAAGAACAACCATCCAGTTCAACGCAAATATGCTGTACGAAAAATGTTCTCAGGGTATGCTTTCAAGAATAAGAAACTACCTCTTTGCCAACGTGCAGAAGCAGGATATGACCTACTATGACCGCTACCGCACAGGCGATATCATGACACGTCTTTCGGGCGACCTTGATATGGTACGTCACAGCGTTGCATGGATTATCAAAACCCTGCTGGAAAGCCTTGTGCTTTTCTTCTCAACAACAATTTTCTTCTTTATCCTTGACCCGCTCATGGCACTCTGCCTGCTTGCCCTTACACCGCTGATTTTCATTATATCCGGTATGCTCCGTAAGGAAGTAGGTCCGAAGTTCGTTGACCTTCGTGAAAGACTTTCCCAGCTCAACACTCAGGCTCAGGAAAACATCGCAGGCAACAGGGTTGTACGTGCCTTTGCACGTGAGGATTACGAAATCGAACGCTTCCAGGAAAAGAATGCTGACTACTCCGAAGCAAACAAGACCGCATCCCTTACCTGGCTCAAATACTTCCCGTTTATCGAAACGACCGCACAGGGACTCACAATCGTTCACCTTATCGCAGGCGGTATCTTCGTTATCACAGGCAGACTCACAATGGGTGAATACGTTGCCTTCAGCGGTCTTATCTGGACGCTTTCCAACCCGATGAGAAACGTTGGCGCACTCATCAATGACCTTCAGAGATTTCTTGCTTCCGCTTCAAAGATTATTGAGGTTTACTACTCACGTCCGATTGTTGTTGACCGTGCTGACGCTAAGGAAATGCCTGAACGTCTTAACGGCGAAATCGAATTTAAGAACGTAAGCTTCAGCTACGGCGAAACCGAAGTGCTGAAGGATATCAGCTTTAAAATCGGCGCAGGCGAAACCGTGGCAATCATGGGCGAAACAGGTTCGGGCAAGACAACCCTCATCAACCTTATCCCCCGTCTTTACGATGTAAACGGCGGTGAGGTGCTTGTTGACGGCGTAAACGTGCGTATGATGAAGCTGAACACTCTCCGTAAGAATATAGGTATGGCTATGCAGGACGTGCTCCTCTGGTCTGATACAATCGACGGAAACATTGCTTTCGGTGACAGCGATATGCCTGAAGAGGACATCGAAACCTTCGCAAAGGCTGCCGATGCAGCAGGCTTTGTCGCAAACCTTTCCGACGGCTATGACACTATCGTAGGTGAGCGCGGTGTTGGTCTTTCGGGCGGTCAGAAGCAGCGTATCTCCCTTGCGAGAGCATTGGCAATCCGTCCGTCAATCCTCATCCTTGACGATACGACATCCGCTGTTGACCTTGAAACAGAAAAGCACATTCAGGAAAACCTTGCAAATCTGGATTTCAGCTGTACAAAAATTATCATTGCCCAGCGTATTTCCTCTGCAAAGGATGCCGACAAAATCATCATCCTCAAGGATGGTAAAATCTCCGAAATGGGTACACATGACGAACTGCTGAAGAACAAGGACGGTTACTACACCGAAATCTATAATCTCCAGCAGGGAAATATTGAATAAGAAGGGGGCGGTTTGAATGGCAAGAAATAAATTTGACGTTGACGAAAATCTTGAATCCCCCTTTGACATACGACACCTGAAACGTGCTATGGTTTATGTGGGACGCTACAAATGGAGAATGATACTCTCCCTTTCCCTGAGTGCACTTGCTGTTGTAATCGGACTTTTCGCTCCCGTTATCACACAGCACGCAATCGACGTTGTCATTCCAAGCAAGGATATTCCTCTGCTTCTTATGTGGGCAGGACTTCTCCTCGCTACTATTGTTGTAAACATCATCCTCGCCACGATACGTTCCCGTATCATGACAAAGGTCGGTCAGGACATCATCTTTGATATCCGTTCCGACCTGTACGCACACCTTCAGAAGCTTTCCTTTGAATACTACGACAGCCGTCCGCACGGCAAAATCCTCGTTCGTATCATCAACTATGTAAACAGCGTTTCCGATACCCTTTCCAATGGTATCATCACCTTTATCCTTGAACTGTTCAACATCGTTTTCATTGTAATATTTATGTTCGCAATGCACTGGCAGATGGCGCTTGTTGTTCTTGCAGGTGTGCCGTTCCTTATGGCATTCATTATGTTCATCAAGAACAGACAGCGTAAGGCTTGGCAGCAGGTTTCCAACAAGAGTTCCAACCTCAATGCCTACCTTCACGAAGGCATCGTCGGAGTAAAGGTTACGCAGCTTTTTGTACGTGAAGACGAAAATGCTGAAATCTTCAGCGGACTTTCCGAAGCGTACCGTGAAAAGTGGATGAAGGCTGTTACCTACAACAACCTGCTCTGGCCTACCGTTGACTCGATTTCAGCAACCGTAAGCGCCTGCATCTACCTCGTGGGTCTGCTTGTACTCGGCCCCGCATCCGTATCCCTCGGTACAATTGTTGCTATGTCGGGCTACGCAGGACGCTTCTGGCAGCCGATTATGACCCTTGCAAATATGTTCAACAACTTTGTAAATGCGGTTTCCTACCTTGAAAGAATTTTCGAAACCCTTGACGAGCCTGTCAAGGTTGACGACAAGGAAAACGCTGAAACACTCCCGCCAATCAAGGGCAATGTTGATTTTGAAAATGTTACTTTCGCTTACGATGAAAGCAAGACAATCCTCAAGGACCTTTCATTCAGTGTAAAGCAGGGCGAAAGCGTGGCACTTGTAGGTCCTACAGGTGCGGGCAAGACAACTATCGTAAACCTCATCTCCCGTTTCTATGACGTAAACGACGGTGCTGTAAAAATTGACGGGCACGATGTTGCCGACGTAACACTGAAATCACTCCGTTCACAGATGGGTATCATGCTTCAGGACAGCGTTGTGTTCAGTGGCACAATTGCTGACAACATCCGTTACGGCAAGCTTGACGCTACTATGGACGAAATCGTTGCGGCTTGTAAGACAGTACGTGCCGACGAATTCATCAATGAGTTCCCCAAGGGCTACGATACTGAAATCACCGAGGGCGGTTCAACTCTTTCACAGGGTCAGCGCCAGCTTATCGCCTTTGCAAGAACTCTCATCAGCGACCCGAAAATCCTTGTTCTTGACGAGGCTACATCGTCAATTGACGCTAAAACGGAAAAGCTCCTCCAGGAAGGTCTTGACCGCCTCCTTGAAGGCAGAACATCCTTTATCATCGCCCACCGTCTGTCCACTATCCGAGGCTGCGACAAGATTATGTATGTTGCAAATCAGGGCATAACCGAGTGCGGCACTCACGATGAACTTATGGCAAAGAAGGGCGACTACTACAAGCTCTGCACCGCAAGAGAACGTGAGGAAGAACAGGTCAGCTTAAAAAAATAATTCCTACAACCTACCCCAACAATACAAGAAACCTCCCGTGGCATTACGCTTCGGGAGGTTTCTTGCTTTGGATAAGTATCTGACCATTGGTCAGTTTTGAATGCTGTCTGGGGAAACAGCACTTCGGGCATTATTCAGAAGTTTCGGAACTGCGGAAGAAATCATATTCGTTCTCGTTGCCGAACTGAACATAAAGCTGACGCAGAACAGCGTCATAATCAGATTTGCTCAACCCGTAAGTAAAGCGCTTCTGATTGTCAATATCGTGACGTGTTACAACAAGTGTTGACGTGTCGGTTACATAAATACTGTAGTAAGTTATTCCGCTGGTGCTGTCGGAAAGCTGGATAAGGAACAGCGACTTGAAGGACTCATTTTCGCCTGTCGGGCTGACATTTACTACCGCCGAAATCGTGGAAATAAGCTTACTGAACTCGCTTCCCGACTTTGTAACGGGATTTTCCCCCGACTTTATTGCACCAAGGTCAAAGTACGGCGTAATTTTTACGCTTACATTTCCTTTCGCCATCTCGCTGAGAGGAGGAATATCCGCCGCGCCCTGAGGCTCTGCCATTTCTGGATAGCCCTCTCTTGCGGTTGTTGTAACCGTGGTTTCGGCAGGTGCAATCGGTGCGGCTTCTTCGATTTCTTCTTCTTCAACTGTAGGAATGTCGTCAGTATCCGATGTAAGCTTATTTTCAGTATCAGCAACCGTTGGATTTACCGCAACGGTTTCATCCGCACTATCATCAACTTCAACTGCTGTTTCCGGCTCGCTTTCAGGAATCTCAGGCATATTTCCCACAACTACACCTGAATCGTTGATAAATCCGCCGCCTTCTTCAATGCGGTCTATCACAGGTGAAGCTGTTTCAGTAACAGTTACAGGAACTGTTACAACCGTTGTTTCCTGTGTAATAATTTCTGTAACAACAGCAACATCACCTTCGGTACGATTATCAATTGCGGTTTTCACACCGAAAGCAACAAGCAGACACGCCGCCGCAGCCATCGCCGCGTGAGTAAATAATCTTATTTTTGAGGGACTGCTTTTCACAACCTCAATTTCGGAGCTTTCGCTGAGAAGAACTTCGGTACGCTTGTAAAAGCTGTCTGATATTTTTACGCTATCCATAGCGTCCTTATAGTCTTTAATTGACTTGCTCATCTTCATCAAAACCTCCTATCATCATATTTTTAAGAAGCGTGCGTCCACGTGCAAGAAGTGTGCCGACAGTTGCAGGCTTCTTGCCGACAATATCCGCAATTTCTTTAATGGAGTAGCCGTTATAATAAAACAGGTGAATAACTGTCCTGTACTTTTCAGGAAGGGACAGAACAGCCTCCATAACCTGATTTTTTTCATTCATCGAGTCATCTATCTCCGACGTATCGGCTTCATTCAGCGGCACTGTGCGTTTTACCCATCCCGACCTGAGATGATTCTTGCTCTTATTTATAGCAGTCCTCAGCAGCCATGCCTTTTCGTGCTCCTCGCTTTCAAAGCCTTTGCCCCTTTTCAGCAGGGACACAAGCACATCCTGTGTAATATCCTCAGCATCACAAATATTCCGTACATATGTATAGCACAGCCTTATCAGTGTCTGAGAATATTTATCAAGAACATACTGAATGTAACCGTCAGTTCCATAGCTGACAGTTTTTTCAGAATACATTTTATTTCCCCCAATGGCAGTAATTACTTTTGCCGAAATAGTTTGTATTAAGTCTTTCACTATAAATACAACTCAGAAGGGCAAAATTTTTCACCCAGAAAAAATTTTTTCAAAAATATTATACCATATAAAAAAATTTTTTCAATAACCCCTTGACAAGTCGCAAAAGCTGTGTTATTATCATATTGTACTAATCAAATAATACAAAGGAGTTTTACTTATGATTTCACAAGCAGTAATTTACAGCGTACTTATCGGTATCGTCTTAACAGGTGTTGTTCCGCTTATCGGCGGCATTGCACTTCTCGCAATGGGCAAAATCAAGGGCTCAAGCTTCTGGGCAGGCGTACTTGCATTCTTGATTGCAGCAATCGTAAGCGGTATCGGAACAATTATTGTGACAA
Organism: uncultured Clostridia bacterium; assembly: GCA_937891895.1. Taxonomy (GTDB): domain Bacteria; phylum Bacillota; class Clostridia; order Oscillospirales; family Ruminococcaceae; genus RGIG8773. The sequence continues at coordinate 33,814 of CALATN010000127.1, read as the reverse complement.
TACCAACAGCAATGACACCAGAGTCTGCAAGCCTTACAGCAGAGCCTCCTATGTGGCAGTTGATCGCAGTTTCCCTTATTTCTGCTGTAGTAATCGGCTTCGCAATGCTTATCCTCATCAGAAACTGTATGAAGACACGCACCTTCAAGGCTGCTGCTTCCGCAGGGCTCGGCTTTGCTATCCCACAGCTTCTCACAATCGCATTCAGCCTCGTAAGTATGTACCTTACATTCTCCCAGATTAACAGCGGCGCATTCGACCAGATTTATGCAATGTCCGTTGATATGGGTGTCATCACAAAGGAAATGGTTGCTGAAATGAAGGCTGTTTATCTCGAATTCAGCGCAATGGACGCAATCGCACAGGTTCTTGCAGCAGTAGGTACAGCATTACTTATGGTTGCAGCAGCAATTATAATCATGCTTTTCGTTATCAAAAAGCAGGCTATGATCGGTACACTTATTTCAATCGGCGGTATCGGCGTAGCAAGCATTATCACATCTGTTATCACTAACGCACTCGTTGCAGGCGTAATCGCCCTCGCAATCGGCGCAGCAGCATTCATCTTCGCTTACAGAATGAAGGGTGATATTGTTCCTCCTGCACAGCCCACAGCAGCAAACGACGCATTTATGCAGTCCGTTGCAAGTGCCAAGGAAGAAAACTAAATATAAACAAAAAGCGTGAGAATCAATCTCACGCTTTTTTTATTTTTTACTGTTCAATAAGGTCAGCGGCAATTGCGTTAAGCTCCTCGATTACAGCGGTAATATCGGAAATACTGCTGCTGATAAGCTGTGAGCTGCTGTTGAGAATTTCAACAGCCTTGTCGGTGTTGACAACATTCTCCTTTGTTTCAGTAACCTCACCGATAATTGCATCGGAGGAGGACTTGATTTTTCTTACACTTTCAAGAATTGCACTTGTATGTGCTTCTGCCTCGTTAAGAGTTTCAGCGGATTTGATTGCAAGAGTTCTTACCTCATCGGCAACAACTGCAAAGCCCTTGCCGTGCTGCCCCGCTCTTGCTGCTTCAATTGAAGCGTTAATAGCAAGAATATTGGTCTGACCTGCAATTGCAGAAATCTTTTCAAGAATTTTTGTGTATTCATCAATACCCTCACTGATGCTGTCAACTGCATTTGCAATTCCGTCTGCACGGTCAGAAACACTGGTAATATCTCTGCTGATAACACCCATATCCTTCTTGATACTCTCATTCTGAGCTGTATTCTCAGCAGTATTTTCAGCAATAGGCTGGATTTTGCCTGTCAGAATTTCAAGTGAGCTGTGGATTTGCGCAACAGCACTCTGAAGACTTGTATGACGCTTTTCAAGGTTTTCCTTGAGCTCAGCAGTTTTCTTCTTTTCATACATGATACAGTTAGCCGGAGTATTATTGCCCGCATAAATTGTCATAGCCATATGCTTACAGCTCTTGTAGCCGCAAGCGTGACAATCGATATGACGGTCTGCTTCGGTAAATTTGCCCATACTGTTGAACACGCTTTCAAGCTGAGCCATAGTAGGCATAGTTTCTGTGCAGCGGTTCTGGTAACGGCGGATAAAGTCTTCGAGCTTCAGCTGCTTGAACAGCTTTGTGTGGAAACGCTCATTCTTCTTGCGCTTGCTTGCAAAGCCCTTTACCTTCATCATAATATCATAGGAATTGAACATATCGAACTTTTCTGTTGCACCCGCACCCGAGTTACAGCCGAACTCACAGGAGAGTACGTCGTAAACAACAGGCAGCTTTGCAGGGTCGGTTTCAAGATATGTTTCGAAGTCCTCATAAACCTTCTGAACACCCTCGGAGGTTGCAACGGAAAGGTCAGGTGCAAACACCTTCAGACATTCCTTCAGACCGCCAGGGATAGGGTAGAATGCGCCGTCAAAGCCTCTTGCCTTGGTAAATTCAAATGGGCTGTGACCTGTAGCGAGAGGAATGTTGTTCTTTTCGATATATTCAGCAAGACGGCGGAAGGTAACATTACCGTCAACAATGCCTGTATTGCTGAACTCATCACCCTTGGCAATACAAGGTGTCAGGCCAAAGATAATGTCATTGCTTCCAAGATACTTGCGTACATAGACAGCCGTACACATAAGCGGTGAATGAACAGGGGAAAGCTTAGGAAGAAGCTCAGGCTTATGCTTTTCGGCATAGTTCACGATTGCAGCACAAGGCTGGGAAATAATCTTTTCACCCGGATTTTTCTTCACATATTCAAGATGAAGATATGTACATATATCAGCACCGAAGGAAGCGTCGTAAATTTCGTGTACGCCTATATCCTTCAGCCACTGAAGAACGTGACGCCACTTGCCGTCCATAGCAGTTTTGATAGCAGGGGCAACAACAAGCGATACACTGTTGGTCTTCACAAGCTCAAGGAGTCGTTCAAGGTCATCTGTGTAATAACGTGCGCCGTGCTGACAGTTCTTAACACATTCGCCGCAGCGAATGCACTGGTCAGTATTTACCGTTACAACCTTTCCGTCTGAAATATTTGCATTCGGCACGGGACAGACTCTTATACAAGCGTTACAGCCTATACATTTGTTTGCGATTACATTGATCATAAAAACACTCTTTTCTGTATATTCTACTAATCTGATGTAATAATTGTTAAATTTCTAACTATTTTTATTGTTTATTATACCACTTTTGTGATAAATTGTCAATAATATTGTTAAATCAACATTTCAAATTGTTGTTTTTACACAAACACTAAGTCGCAGATTTAACAAAAAAGACAGATACACAACATCAATTGTGTATCTGCCATAAATCAGTTAAGAACTTTTTCGCAGTAATCAATCATCGGCTGAATGTAATTATATCGTCCCTCAAGAAAGTCATTGATGCACTGCGCAGTTGCATATCCGCCGCCGATTGCTTCCTCAGCATCACTTATGTCGGGATAACGGTTGAAGAACTGTTCATACAGCGGTGAATATACAGCAACGAATTCCAACAGTCTTTCTGTTGCCGCAGTCTTTTCAAAGTATCCCTCGGAAAGTCCTGTAAGACGGTCGTAGAACGCTGTGCGGAAGCCTTCATTTGTCATAAGATACGCAAAGCAGAGCACCGCAGGATTTTCCGTGTCCATATCAAGCAGGCCATTTGGTCTGTAATTTGCATCCTTGATAGTGTTGTTCCTGATATCACCTGCACCGCATACGCCGCCGAATTCCATATCATAGAACATAAAGCGCCATCTGCCGTCAGCATAAGGATTACTTTCGTCAACATTGATAGTCTTCCACATAGACCAGTTCTTGCCGGGCCAGTCCCATTTGTTGTTTATCCAGCTTTGCACCGCAAAATAGTCCATTACAGAGTCAGGGTCAACAAGCTTCACGAACTCGTCATAGTCCTCTTGTGACTTCAGGTCGGAGTGACTCTTGAAGAAATCGTACAGTTCCTTGTAATAATAGCTTTCCTTTTCGCCGTCGGGAATTGTACCCTCGTCAAGTGCATAGCCCCTGCCGTACATTTCAGCATCGCCCTTGTAAACAACAACATCGTCCTTGTTTACGCCGTGTACGTCCTCAAAAAAGTCATCGCTGTAGTCCTCTTCAAGAACGTAGAGTCCCCAGTATTCACCGTTGAGATAAACGATGCAGGGACGGGATTGCTTTGTTTCGCAGGCTGTATCACCGAGAAGCGACTGCCAGTAGGTGTCGTTGAACTTTGTTGTGAAAGCACAGTTTCCTCCCGCACGGAGAACAAGGTGCTTGAATTTGTCCATTACCTCTCCGTTGTCATTGAGATAGTCCTCACCGAAAACAGCGTACTCGAAATTGTTGCCGCCGTATTCCTTTCGCGCGTAAAGACGGAAGCCCTTTTGATAGTCGGAACGGGAGTAATTGCCCTGAACGCGGATACCGCAGTTCTGACTGATAACCGTTTCTGCACCTTCGGGAGTGACTTCCAGCATTGTCACGGAAGCGTTGCGTTCCCAGTCCCTGCCTCTCTGCTTGTAGTTGGCATCAAGAGAACGTGCATCCTCAGTATCACGCAGACGGTTGCCCTCAGCAAGATACTGTTCCAGCGCCTTGTCAAATATATCGCCCTTCACGTAAATGCCCTTGTCGCCGCTGAAAAGGTCATCATAATTCATATTGATGCTGATTACTGCAAGGGAAGTTCCCGCCGCATCACAGCTTTCGGCAATGCCCTGAATGTGTTCCTCAGGTGTGCCTATAAAATAAGTAGCGGCATTGTCAGTGCCGAAGCTTCCGTCAGACTTTTTCACAGCCGCACGGATTACCGTACATTTGTCAACATCTTCATTTGTCGGCAGTTCCTTTTCCCATTCGAACCCGTCACGGCTGTCGTTTACTTTGTTGTAGTTAGCGGAGAAAAGAATGGGGTCAACTGCAGAAACCACGTTTTCACGCCCCTCAGCGGATGTGATTTTTACAGGTTCGGTGTAAGCAATTGCTGTTTCGCTTGTTGCAGGGTCACTTCCGTCAAGGGTGTAGAAAATCTCGCCCTCGTCGGAGGAGGTGATTGTCAGGTCGAATTCCTCAGCGTAGAAACCACTTTCCGAAGAAAATTCTATTGTTGTAGGGTCAGGAATGACAACGTTTTCATTTTCAGTAACAGTTGTATACGGCAGTGTTTCCGCAGGTTCGGTCTGCACGCTTTCAGCAGCCAAAGTTGTTGTTTCAGCAGAAGTAACATCTGCCGAAGCTGCGTCCTCGGCAGGCTGTTCTGCACAAGATGTCATAATCATAGAAACGGAAAGAAGAAACGCTGTTATCAAAGCAATTTTTCTTTTCATAAGCACTCCTTATTACAGTTCATCCTTGCTGTTCGGAATCATTCCGAAGCTGATGGAAAGGTTACCGTTGCGGCAGCGGATTTTATCCAGCATTTCCTTTTCGGACTTGCCTGCCTTGAAAGCAACAATGTATGTCAGTTCGTACATTGTACCCATACGGATAGTCTTTACGTGGTCAAGAGTAAAGGATGTTGTGTAATCCTTTAAAACATCATCAAATGTGCCGTTGTAGTCCATATCTTCAGGAATAATAATTGTCAGCTGACGCATTGCAGCACGGTTCGGCGGGATAAGCTTTTCCGCAGCCATAATGATAACTGCGATAATAACAGTGAATATGAGAGCATACCACATAAAACCAAGACCGCAAACAAGACCTGATGCCATTGCAAGGAACAGCATACAGATATCGCGGGAGCTGCCTGGGATTGAACGGAAACGGACAAGGCTGAACGCACCTGCCGCCGCAACACCCGCACCGATGTTACCGTTTACAACAACAATGATAACCTGAACAATTGCAGGGATAATCAGAGTTGAGATGAGCATGAACTTGGAAGGGCGGTTTGTTCCTATTCGGTACACAACTGCAACAATTGCACCGCAAAGCAATGAAATAAGCAGACCTGTACCTGCGTTCTGTAAAGAAGAAAGCATACTAACCTGTGTTAAGATATTCATACTGTTGTTTCCTTTCTGGTTTCTGTTCTTTTTTTCTGTACCTTAGCTGTGTAAATCCTGCCGTACTTTGAAAATGATACGGGATAGATTTTCAAATGTGATAAAATTTTTGTAATCTCAAGAGGAATTGCCCGTCCCGACTTTATTTCCATAACACGGTAGTTTTCTATACCCGTGTCAAGAAGAACAGCATTTTCGTCGGAAGTAAGGGTGATATTGTCCCACCGTCCACGTATGTTCCTGTCAAATGTGATACGTATTTCAGGACGTTCCGTCATAAAAAACGCCTCACGGTCATAAGCTAAATAAAGCTTGGGTTCGGGGTCATATTTCTTTATGAGGTAGTCAATTTCCTCAAAAATCTGATTTGGCACGAAGCCTTCCAGACTTGGGGGACGTGTACCGTGCTCAACATAATCCTCTGCTTCCGCAAAGGGAATAACAATTCGCCTTTTGTAAACAACACCCTTGGCTTTTTTCTTTATCTCAAAGAAAATCTTGTCAGTTCTGTCAGCATTTCCGTAGCTTCTTATGCGAAGCTTTTCCTTGTACGCAGGCCTGTCAAGGGAATGTTCTATGAAATAAAAATCATCCGTATCAAGATAAAGATTGCAGATTGTATATTCGCCGTACTTATCGCGGGAAAGCAGACCCTGAGCCTCACGTAAAAAAGCTTCTGCCTGTTCACTTGTCAATAGATATTTCGTTTCACGGCGGTTAAAGCTTTGTATGTAACCCATTTTGCTCCTTTCCGTTGATAAAATCAAACAAAAGATATTAACACTCACATTAGAGTATATCATTATTGACTTATTTTAAATATGAAAAAATGCTAAATATTTGTAAATATATTAAAAATTTTGCAAAAGAAAGATAGTATTCCATTTGTTGACAAGGCTATGTAATTATGCTAAAATCTATTTGTATTTTCAGTTTTCGGGAGGTGTAACTGTGCGTAAAAAACTATATGCAAGCCTATGTCTGTCTGCGGCAATTCTTTTCTGCGGCTGTACAAGCATAGAAGAGGAAGCACCCGAAGCGTCTTCCGTCTATACATATATAGAGCCTATGGAAAAGCTTTATGTCCCCGAAACAACTACCACAGTAAGTATGGCTGACGAAACAACCACGGCAGAAACAACTGCTGTGACAACTACGGTTACTACGGAAACAAAAACGGAAACAACGGTAACCACAACTGAAATGACAACTACCACTACCGAGCCGACAACCACAACTCCTGAAACGACCACCACCGAGGCAACCACCACAACTGTTGAAACTACGGCTGAAACCACAACTGTCCCTGAAACTGAAACAGAAACGGAAATCGTAACCGAAAGCATTGCAGAAATTACAACGGGACAGCTTTACGAGTCGGACTTCCGCGCAGATGAGGATTACGTAAAAATCAGCGGCAGAACCTATACCAACAGCAGCGGAACGGTTATCCTTTCCAATACTTATTCTTCCGTGGAATTTGCTTTTGTTGGTACACTTGCAGAGGTTACACTTACAAGTGACTGCAAGGATTCAAAGGCAAGGGTCGGGATTTTTGTCAACGGTGAACGCACTATAGATACAATGCTTACCAATAAGACAACTACATTGAAAGTATTCGAAAGTGACGTGCCCGAAAAATGTATTGTTTCAATTGTAAAACTTTCCGAGCAATCCCATTCCTATGTTGGCGTAAAAAATATTCACGCTGTTACGGAGTACGGAATAATTCCCACACCTGAGCGTGAACGTAAAATTGAGTTTATAGGCGACAGCATAACCTGCGGCTACGGTGTTGATGCACCGAATGAGGGATATGATTTTTCTACCGAAACCGAGGACGGCTCAAAGACCTATGCCGCACTTGTGGGCAAGGCACTTGACGCCGACGTGAACATTGTTGCCTGGAGCGGTATCGGTGTATATTCCTGCTATACAAGCGGCGACGAGCCGAGTCAATGGAAGCTGGTTTCGGGAATTTACGATAATACCGATATAATGCACACAAGCAAGAAGTGGGACTTTTCCAAATGGCAGCCCGATGTTGTTGTAATCAATGCAGGTACCAATGATAAAAGCTGGACAAAGGGTATTGACCAGCGTGTTGATACATTCGGAAGTGCCTATTATGACCTGATTTGTCAGGTGCGTGAGAAAAATCCTGACGCATATATAATCTGTTCTCTCGGCGCTATGGGGAATGACCTTATGCCCGAAATAAAGGAACAGGTTGCAGCTTACTCCGCAAATACGGGGGATTACCATATTACGACCTTTGAATTTGCAAATCAGAACGGCTACAGGGATGGTTACGGCGCTGACTACCACCCAAGCGCAAAGACACATCAGAAAATGGCCGATAAGCTTGCACCGTTTATTGCTGAGCTTATGAATTGGTAACAACAAACCGCCTTGAGATTATTCCCAAGGCGGTAATTTTTAGTTGTTCTTGTGCTTTTTCTTTTCGTGGAGATGCGCAAATACAATATAGTAAATCGGAATTGTTACAAAAAGCATCCACATAGTTCCCCACCACATACCTGCAAGCCACGCCCATATGTCGCTCAGAATAAGTCCTACTCCCACATAAACTATAACGCAGAATACAGGATAGCAGAAAATCAGTGGTTCACGCTTCTTGATTGCTTCTTTTGTGGTGTAATACATAGGGATAAACAGAAATGCAAGCCAGCCAATGTGAGCAAGTCCCATCGGAATTGACAGACAGAACACTATTGCCATAAGCAATGGGAAAAGCTTGTCAAGGAGAGTTGCAGGCTCCTTGTGCTTTTTGTGCATCTCATTGCTGAAGTCAGAACCCTCGCCGAATTTGCGTTCCATTTTCTCGCCGAACTGTTCCATCTTCTCGCCGAACTTTTCCATTCCACGCTCGAACTTGACTTCCCAGTCCTCAGTTTTTCCGTCACTATTCTGTTCAGCATTTTTTACCGCGTCATTGATTTTCTGACCGGCAGCATTTATAGCATCACCGATTGCACGTCCTGCTTTTTCGAGATTTTTCACAAGGTCGTCCTGTGCTGTTTCAGTATTTGTGCCTGCCGATTTCTGTTCTTCTTCGTCAATGTCTACACCGAATGGTGCACCCTGAGGAATTGAGCTTTCACCTTTAAAATCAGTATTAGGGAAAATCTCCTCCTCGGTGTAATTGTCAGGACGCTTTTCACGGATAGGGTCATCTGTGTACCCGTAGTCGTCCTTTTTAAGAGAAATACCTGCACTTACTGTTTCAGGTGAAGCGCCTGTATTAAGAAGTTCATCAATTGTTACCCCGTAAAGCTTTGAAAGAAGAATAAGGTTTTCCATATCAGGTGCAGACTCTGCACGCTCCCACTTTGAAACCGCCTGACGTGTTACACCCATCTTTGCAGCAAGTTCTTCCTGCGAAAACCCGTTCTTTTTTCTCATTTGCTGAAGCTTGTTTGCAATCTCAATATTCATATATCATTTTCCTTTCATATAGGTTGTATTTCAACTTCAACAATATTATATCACATATATTATTATAATGCAAGTATTTTTTAGTTGCTTTTTAAAATTTCACGAAATGCAACCTATAGTTGCGGAAAATGCTGCTATAGCTAACGGTTTGCCATTCTTATCTTTCGCAAACGCTGAACAATCTCTGTAGTCTGACCGATTATGTAATTGACCTCATCCTCTGTGTTTTGGTGCGAAAGTGTAAAACGCACAGTTCCGTTGATAAATTCATTTTCAACACCAATCGCTGTCAGTACGTGGGAAGGCTCATTCTCCCCCGTTGTGCATGCCGACCCGCCCGAAGCACATATCCCTGCCGCATCAAGCATCAACAGCACAGCCTCACTTTCCACGTCGGCAAAGCTGACATTCACATTCCCGCAAAGCCGCTTCTCACGGCTGCCATTAAGATGTGCATCGGGAATTTCCAGCAAGCCATCAATCAGCTTGTCACGAAGCCTTGTGACGTATTCCGCATTGTCATGTGCACCCTCACAGGCAAGCTTCACAGCCTCGCCAAGTCCCACAATCGCAGGAACATTTTCCGTGCCCGCCCTGAAACCGAACTCCTGATTTCCGCCGTGAATAAAGCTTTCAAGGGGTGTTCCCTTTCTCACATAAAGGAAGCCCACACCCTTAGGCGCACCGATTTTATGTCCAGAACAGGACAGCATATCAATCCCGCTTGCATTCACGGGAAGATTTCCAATCGCCTGAACAGCGTCCGTGTGGAACAGCACTCCTTTTGCCCTGCAAACCTCAGCAATCTCATCAATGGGCATAACCGTACCGATTTCATTGTTTGCCTGCATAACCGACACCAGCGCCGTATCGCCGTCAATTGCCGCCGTAACCTGCTTCGCCGTAACAAAGCCATCGCTGTCAACAGGAAGATACGTAACCGCCGTGCCCGACTTTTCCAGCGCCTTGCAGCTGTTCAGCACAGCCTTATGTTCAACAGCCGTAGTAACGATTTTCTTTCCCTTTGCCACGTTTACCGCCCAGTTGTCGGCCTCCGTGCCGCCGCTTGTAAAATATATCTCGGAATAATCCGCACCGATTGCCGCAGCTATTTTCCGCCTTGCCTCAGCAACAGCTTTTGCCGCCGTCCTTGAAGCACGATGCACACCCGAAGGATTGCCGAAGCTTTCCGTAAAGTAGGGCAGCATTTCCTTCAGCACCCTTTCCTCAACGGGCGACGTTGCGGCGTAATCCGCATAAATAAGCTTCTTTTCCATTTCAACCTCAATTATCGTGCAAACTTGTCACGTTCCATTACCGCAAGCTCGTCACAGCGTTCATTCTCGGGATGACCCGCGTGCCCCTTGACCCACACAAACTTTACGTTGTGAACCTCAAGCAGATCCAGCAGTTTTTCCCACAAATCCACGTTAAGCGCAGGCTTCTTGTCGGACTTTATCCAGCCTTTTGCCTTCCAGCCCTTCGCCCAGCCCTTTGTCACACTGTCAACAACATATTTGCTGTCCGTAGTCAGCACCACATCGCAGGGATACTTCAACGCAGAAAGTGCAGAAATTACACCCATCAGCTCCATACGGTTGTTTGTCGTGTTCGCCTCACCGCCCGAAAGCTCCTTGACGTGCTCCCCAACACGGAGAATTGCGCCATACCCTCCTGGACCCGGATTACCCGAGCAGGCACCGTCAGTAAATATTTCAACTACCATAATCCATACCGCCTATCATTTGTTACTATTATTATAACGTAACTTTAACAGCTTTTCAAGAGCCTTTCAAAATGTCTAAAAGGAGCAATTGTTTTTGTATAGTATAGACAATTTCGTCGTAAAATTGTTGACTTTTTTAATATGATATGGTATAATTCAATTAACATATACGGAGTGCCGTATATTATTTTTTGAGGAAAATGTAATCGTTTGCAACATCTGACTTTTTGTGCAAACTAAATTTTAAGGAGGTAATATTATGAACAAGACAACAAGCAAAATTCTTGCTGGAATTCTTGCAGCATCCACAGTTGTTTCTCTTACAGCTTGCGGCGGTGACGGAACAACTACTGATGAACCTATTACAGAAACTACCACAGCTAAAACTGAATGGACAGGAGATAATATTGAAGTAACTGTTGCAGAAGAAGCTGTTGATGAAAGCCTTAACATTGAAGGACAGACACTGAAGTGGATGGGCTTCTATGACCTTAACCCTACAAATGACGCTCCTGAACGTTCCACAGAGCTTGCTCTCTTTGAGGATACATACGGCGCTAAGATTGAATATATTCCTACAACAAACGCTACTCAGTTCGATGACCTTGCAACTGCAATCGTTGGCGGTACATCCCCTGATATCTTTGTTTATGACTGGCGTTCCTTCCCTTATGATATCAACAAGGGTCAGTATCAGCCAATCGACTCCATCGTTGACTGGGAAGACCCAATGTGGGCTGACGTAAAGGATCAGGCTGATATGTTCACTTGGAAGGGTGAACACTATGTTGCTCCTTTCGGCTACGGTTTCAACGACTTCCAGATTCTTATGTATAATAAGACTGTTGTAGAAGATATGGGTATGGATGACCCATATGAGCTCTACGAACAGGGAGAATGGGACTGGGATATCTTCGTTGAAATGATGAAGACTTACCAGGACGGCGACTCCACAAAGTACGGTATCTCAGGCTGGTGGGCAAACGCATTCGTTTACACATCAGGTGATACAATGGTTACATATGACGGCGAAAAGTTCACAAACAACCTCTACAGCCCTGCTGTTGAAAAGGCTCAGCTCGTAATCGAGGATATCTGGGCTAACGGACTCGTTAAGAGAGGCTGGGTTGACGGCTCTCAGGCATTCATCAATGACGACTGCCTCTTCTACTCCATGGGTACATGGGCTTATCAGGCTGCACAGGAATCTATGCCTGAAGATGTAATCCAGATTGTTCCTTTCCCAAGAAACCCTGACGATGAAACATACTATATGAACAAGAGAGTATTCTCCCATATGTGGGTTAAGGGCTCTGAAAACGCTGACTGCGTTAAGGCTTGGTTCAACGTTAACCGTCTTGTAAACTACGACCCACAGTACACAGACGTTACAAAGGAAAAGTTCCTCACAAACAACACAGCTTGGACACCTGAAATGTACGACATTGTTATGAGCTTCTATGATGATGACAAGTTTACACTTGCTTATGATTACGGCTATGGTCTTTCCGACTATATGAACTCCGAAGTTATGACACTTCTCTACGAGGGTCTTGTAAACGAACAGTTCGAAAGCTGGGTACAGGCAAGAGAACAGGTTATGAACGTTGTTGACCAGGAAATCGCTATATATCAGTAATCCCTTCTAAGCAGATTTTAAATATCCCGAAAATCAGGGGCACCTTTATTGGTGTCCCTGATTTTTTGTTATGCAATATAAACAGAAAAATTCCCTTCTTTTTTTGTTGATATTTTCTTAATAATGATGTATAATATATTTATTAAACTGAAAGGAATTATGATATGAACCGCCGTAATTCTTTGCTGGCAGCTTCTGCGGCTTTTGGCGTATTGTTTCCTAAAGCATACAGAGAAATATCAACACCGGATATTTCATATTACAATATATGTTCTGACACGCTCCCCGATAGCTTTGACGGCTTTAAAGCAATTCATCTTTCCGACCTTCACAACAAGGTTTTTTCAGACAACAACGCAAGGCTTATCTCTATGATTGAAGCCGAAGAACCTGATATAATCATTATGACAGGCGATATGATAAGCCATAACGCACCTAACACAGAACAATATCTCACGCTTGTAAATAATCTTTGTAAAATTTGTCCTGTGTATTATGTCAACGGAAACCACGAGCTTTCCGACCTTGATGATGAGGAATTTGAACGCGTACAGAATGTTCTTGCGGAATATGGTGCGGTATGTCTGGATAATACCTCAACGGAAATTTACCGTGATGACAAGTATATCCGCTTGTACGGTCTTTGCTACACCGCTGAATACTACCGTGGTGTACGTCAGTACAAACGTGGCTGGAAGGCCTTTATGCTTACGGATATGATTGATTATATCGGCATCAAGCAGCCCGATGAATTTACCCTGTTACTTGCACACAATCCGCTGGATTTCGATGTTCACGCCGAATGGGGCGCTGATATTTCCTTCGGAGGACACATACACGGTGGTTTTATCCGTCTTCCTATTGTAAAGGGACTGGTTTCCCCTGAAAGAAAGCTGTTTCCAAAATATAAAGAGGGTGTATATAAAATCGGCAATTCCTCGCTGGTTGTAAGCCGCGGACTTGGAAATATCCGTATAAACAACCCGCCTGAAATTGTTTCCGTAACACTCAGCTGCAATAAAGGTGATTGAAATGAAAAAAGAAAATCTTGACAAGTATATCAAACTGTTCTGGGAATTTTTCCGCTACGCTTTGGTCGGCGGGATAGCCTTCGTAGCCGATTGGGGCACGCTTTTCCTGACCAAGGAATTTGTTTTCAAGGGCGAATCAAAGCCCGAACTCTTTGCCGCAACAGCTGCGGGATTTATCATCGGTCTGATGGTAAATTACATACTCTCAATAATATTCGTGTTCCGTGCTTCCGATAACAATAATTCAGGCAAGAGTGTAAAGGGCTTCATCACCTTTGCCATCATCGGAGTAATCGGACTGGGACTTACCGAGCTTGGTATGTATGCAGGAGTTTACCTGCTTAAATGGCATTACCTCATCACTAAAATTATCGTTGCAGGCCTTGTTCTTGTATGGAACTACTGCGGCAGAAAAATATTCGTATTCGGCAGAAAGGATAGTTGACAATGAAAAATGTAGTTATCATCGGTGCAGGCCCTGCTGGACTTACCACGGCATACACCCTTCTGAAGGAAAGCAAGGATTTTCACCCGATTATCCTTGAAGCAAGCGAGTTTATCGGCGGTATTTCCCGTACCGCTCACCATAAGGAAAACCGCATCGACATCGGCGGTCACCGCTTCTTCTCAAAAGACAAGCGTGTAATGAAAATGTGGATGGATATTCTTCCTCTTCAGGGCGCTCCCTCAAAGGATGACCTTGTCCTCGGAAGAACCCATACCTATTCCGATAACCCTGAAATCGACCCTGAGAAAATCGACGACGTTTTTCTTGCGCGTACACGCGTTTCAAGAATTTACTACCGCCGCAGATTTTTCGATTACCCCATTTCCCTCAAGCCTCAGACTTTCATAAATATGGGCTTTGTCAACACAATGAAGGCAGGCTTCGGTTATCTGGGAAGCGTGTTCCATAAACTCCCCGAAACCTCTCTCGAAAATTTCTACATAAACCGCTTCGGTAAGCCTCTTTATCAGATGTTCTTCGAGGACTACACCGAAAAGCTGTGGGGCGTGCACCCGTCAAATATCGCTGCCGATTGGGGTGCTCAGCGTGTAAAGGGACTTTCCGTGTGGAAGGTTATCACCTCCGCACTTTCAAAGCCTTTCCGCAAAAAAGGCGGCAAAGTTGAAACTTCTCTTATCGAGGAGTTCTATTACCCGAAATACGGCCCTGGTCAGCTCTGGGAAAAGCTTGCGGATATGTGCTGCGAAATGGGTGCCGAGCTTCGTATGAACCTTGAGGTTGTTGGTGTCGAAACTGAAAATGGCGTTGTAACAGCCGTAAAGGTACGCAACACAGACGAAAAATCCGCTGATTACGGCAAGGAAGAGGTTATTCCCTGCGACTACCTCGTTTCCTCTATGGCAATCAAGGACCTGGCTGAAGCTATGCCTGACGTGCCTGAAGATGTGTACAACATTGCAACAAAGCTCCCATACCGCGACTTTATCACGGTTGGTCTGCTTCTTGACAAGCTTGAAATCAAGAACAAGACAAAAATGAAAACTATCAACGACAACGTTCCCGATTGCTGGATTTACATTCAGGAACGTGACGTAAAAATCGGCAGACTCCAGATTTTCAACAACTGGTCGCCGTATATGGTTGACGATATGAACAAGCACGTCTGGGTCGGACTTGAATATTTCTGCAACGAGGGCGACAAAATGTGGAATACCCCCGCTGACGAGTTCATTAAGTTTGCATCGGATGAGCTTGAAAAAATCGGTGTCATCAAAAAAGAAAACATCGTGGACAGCTTTACTACAAAGGTGAAGAAGGCTTATCCCGCTTATTTCGGCACATACGCTGAATTTGATAAAGTCAAGGATTACCTTGATTCCTACAGCAACCTTTTCTGTGTCGGCAGAAACGGTCAGCACCGTTACAACAATATGGACCACTCAATGCTCACAGCTATGAACGCTGCAAAAGCGATCATCAGCGGCAGCAGCGACAGAACTGACGTGTGGAACGTAAACACCGAAAAGGAATATCACGAAACATCAACCGAAGAAAGCCAGACTTAACAGGGAGAAATATGACTACTGAAAAAAATAAATCAAGAAATCAAATCATATGTATAGCTTTATTTATTGTCTATGCTGTGCTGACATTGATTGGTGCGGCAAAGCATGAAATCTGGTATGACGAAGCGCAGGCGTGGACAATCGCCCGTGACAATACAATCGGCGGAATTTTTGAACAACTCCGCTATGAAGGACATCCTCCTCTATGGTATTTAATACTCTTCATCTTTGCACATCTTGGATTCAGCTGTGATGTAATTCCATTTATTAGCTGGTTCTTCACGGGACTCGCCGCAGCAGTTGTAATGTTTAAATCACCATTTTCAACAATCACTAAAGCACTTCTTCTATTCTCCGGCGGTTTCCTTTTCTTCAATTCAGTAATGTCACGTACATACTGTCTTATCAACCTTTTACTTGTTCTTATTGCTGTACTGTTTTCGAAAAGAAAAGAACATCCCGTTATTTTCGGAACACTCGTTGCCCTGCTTGCCAATACTCACATCTGTGTAAGCGGCTTCATAGGGGCAATGGGGCTGATAATGCTCCACGATATTTACAGCGATTGGAAAACAAATACTTCAAGAAAAAACGTTCTCAATCTCACAGGACTTGCAATTGCAGGAATTGGTGTTCTTATGCTTATTATCCCGCTTATTGGGTCACTGAATTCAAATTCGATGACTTCAGGCGGTAATATAACGGTCAAATCCTGTCTTACTGCAATAAGCGAAAGTTTCTTCAAAATTTCATATATGCTTTTAGGAGCATATATCCGTAGCGAATATCTGCTTTCAGGAATATTATCAGTAATCTTCATCATATTACTTATACTCATCCGCCACAAAATCAGACCCCTTATCACTCTTATTCTATCAGTAATTTTCTATATCATCTCATCTGAAATCATCTGGTTTGCAAATCCTCACCGCGTACATACCTTTGTAATGTTTTTCGTAATTGCAATATGGATTGCCGAAGATGAGCCACAGAACAAGTGCTCTGAAATATGGAAAAAGCTTAACCTTAACGGAAGTTCAAAACTTATCACAAAGCTTGTCACTGCAATAAAGAATTGCGATATAAACTTCAAAAGCACTTATATCAAATGCCTAACCGTAATTCTTTTGCTGTCAATGCCCGTAGGTGTATTCTACCTTGTAAAGGATTATACAAACAGTTTCTCTGCTGGTAAGGAAATTGCTGAATATGTAAAGGAAAATCTTCCGTCGGATTCTGTCTTTGTTATTTCTGATGCAATGCAATCACAAATCGCTGCCTATCTCCCGGGATATAAATTCTATTCCATCGAGGAGCAGCAATTTACTACCTACTCCAGCCACAGCAAACCCGAAAGCATATCCTACAGCAAAATATACAACGATTTAAAGGACTGTCCGCATCTGTACCAAATAAATGTTTTTATTGACATAGATGCCCTTGAAAGCAACCGAGATATCGTATACAAAATCCGTGATGGGATTAACTTCGGAACAAATGCTCGATATCTTGAAATTTCAACTCTTGATGCCGAAAAAGAATTAAAACCATAAAAAAAACCGTGTAATCCTCAGATTACACGGTTTTTTTAACTTTCTACTCTGAATGGGTGACATCCTCTCGGCAAACTTGTATCCATAGTATCCTTAACCTCAGTATCGGACAACTGCTCAACAATTGCCACAGGTATTGGTTGGTCACTCCATAATGCATATACACAACCATAACCCATAGCATCAGTCTTGAACGCAAAATATCCGCCGAACTTCTCGCCGAGATATTTTGTAAGGTCACAAGCATCGCCACCTGTTGCAGGGTACGCCTGACCATCATCAGAACCTGTGTAGACACAATCAAGCTCAATATTTTGGTTAGCGCCTGATATGCCATTGTTATAGTCAGTGATAGCAAGCTGTGCGGCACTGTAAATGCTTTTCGCATTTCCATTAAGTCTTGCCGCCTTAGAATCCTTGATAAACCCCATCATACTCGGAATTAAGATAGCAGCAAGGATACCGATAATTGCGATAACAACTATCAGCTCAATGAGAGTAAAACCCTTCATCTTCTTCATCATCTTCGACACCCCAAATATAAAATAAATATATTTTTTCTTCCCTAATTATTATAATACTTTATATATATGATTGTCAATAGCTTTTTTGACGAAAAAGTATTTTTTTCTCATTTTCTTGTTATTATCCAGTAATAAGCAACATCTTTTTCGATTGTTTCATAATCCCAGAGCTGAGCAGTTTTTTCAGGATCTGCAGGGTCATTGATATAATATCCTTCATCCGTGTATTCGCGAATAATTATCATATGATTGCCGAATGTTTCCGACATCATATTTGCCATAACAACAGCATTTTCTTCATCAAGTGCAGTGATAAGGTCATTGTGTTCAACACCTAACAAATCATTTTCATAACAATTAAAATCCTCTACATTCATATCAAATGAGTTAACTATATCTGCAACATAAACAGCACTTAAAGCCTCAAACATTGTAAAAGCATTCAATTCTTTCGCTTTTTCAGTAACCTTAACAGGATCAACATCACTATTATGATTAAGATAAAGGTTTGCCATTGTGATAGCAACAGTTGCACACCCATTTTCTACGATATATTCATCATAAATTTTTTCGTAGGCCCACCTTGTAT
Organism: uncultured Clostridia bacterium; assembly: GCA_937891895.1. Classification (GTDB taxonomy): domain Bacteria; phylum Bacillota; class Clostridia; order Oscillospirales; family Ruminococcaceae; genus RGIG8773. Next base: position 15,785 of record CALATN010000127.1, on the reverse strand, counting down.
CATCCATATATAATGCAGGAATATCTTCAGAGTTAAGCTCTGAATTTGTAAAAGCCATTGTTTTGTAATCATCCTTATGGAATGCATAATTATACACAAATTCAAGTTCTTCATTATTATCATAAAATATTGAAAGTATGTCTTCTGTGTAGAGTTCTTCATTTTCAATTATAAATTCAGCCATTGAATTGGTTTCTGACATTTCACCAAGCTCACCCCACTTTTCAATCCTCTTATTTCTTTCTTCAACAGGAATAAGCAGGCATAATACAATGGTAAGTACAGTGAAAAATCCAATGACACCGATTATAGTTTTCTTTTCCATTTCATTCACCTATAAAAAAACGGCGGTTTAAAACCGCCGTTTTTATTTGATTTAGTTAAGTATTCAACAAATCAGGATGTAGCAAGAAGTGGGTAACAACCCTTGATAAGACCAGAGTTCTTAGCATCGGATTCCTGCTGTGCAGCTGTGAGCTGTGTACCAGGAACGCATTCAGTCTGCTTAGCACCCCAAAGTGCATATTCTACTGCATATGTGTTTGTGTTAACGCGAGCAGAACCAAAACCTGTGTAGTTGGAACCAAGGTAGTTTTCGAGGTCAGCCTTGTATGTACCCCAAGTCTGAACGAGCTGACCCTGATTAACAGTGATGTTAATTTCAGTCTGGTTCTGTGTATTACCGCCAGCGTTATTACCTGTAGCGGATGGGGAGTCAGATACTGTACCACCAGCGATAGAACACTGTGTGAGAGCAGCAGATACGGATGTGTGTACGAGCTTAGCGTTAGCGTTAGCGGAAGAGATTCTAGCGTTTCTTACGTAACCAAGCATAGATGGTACGAGGATAGCAGCAAGAATACCGATGATAGCGATAACTACGATGAGCTCGATAAGTGTGAAGCCCTTAACCTTTGAATTTCTCATGGGAAATTCCTCCTTCATAAAATTAAAATATTTTTTATTAAAAAGCACCACAAAGTTCTTGTGAAGCACTTTTCCGAAAATTACTCAACCTTAGCGTTGAGAGTTGGATACGCACCGAAGTAAATTCCTTCAGTATCCATACATTTTTCCTGAGCACCGATAGATGTCAGCATTCTGTATTGTTTATTATTATTGGTTTCCCCTGTGCCCTTTGTATATGGTGCATATGGATTGAGCTCATGCATATACTGACCAATACCATTTGAAGATGTTGAATAACTTGTCATATCAACACCCTGAGAAGCACCAGGTTCAAGATAGATTACTGAATCGACTAAATAGTCTTCGTAATCAATGTATACAGCACAGAAACCTTCAAAGCTGTTGTCTACAAAAGAAAGAATCATTTCTTCAAGACCTGCATACCATTTTATTTCAGAAGTTACTACTGAATTTCTGTCTGCATAATCTTTTTTCGCAGATTGTGTCTTATATGTAGATGCAACATAGATATGGTCGCCAACCTTACCTTGAGTCATTTCAAAGTACAACTCAACGTATACCATATCATCATTTTTATAGTTATCGTTCGAAGAGTTACCACCCTTTGCGTCAGCGTCAAGCAATGAACGATCCTGATTTATCTCACACTGAATCAATTGATTCTGCATACCTGTATAAACCATCTGAGCCTTATTATTGTTGTCTTCAAGTCTTGCATTACGCTGGAAGCCACCAATAAGTGTCGAAACGATTCCTGCGAGTATTGCAATAATTGCCATAACGACAATAACTTCAACCAGGGTAAAACCCTTAACCTTAGAGCCAATCCTCTTTAAATTCATCGGACTCTCCTCCCATAAGTTTCAACCTCATTCCTATGGGTTGTTCCTTACTGTAATTACATTATATATCCATTTTTTTGATTTGTCAATAGAAAAATGATATTTTTATCGCTAATTTTATGAATTTGTGCATTTTTTCGTCAAACCTATAATTTAATGAATTTTTTTCAGCATTTTGACTAAAATATGTACAATAGTATAAAGCGACTAATCATTTTTCTACTGCAAATACTTATTTTGTGTAACTTATCTGCCAGCCATAGCGCTGAGACTCTGACTTGCACCGTTACCCTTGAAGTAACGCTCAAACTCGTTGATATCGAGGGATTTTTCACGAGCGTGCATTTCAGTGATAACACCTTCCTTAACCAGACGCGCAAGCTCCTGGTCAAGACAAACCATGCCTTCCTTCTTACCTGTCTGGATAGCTGTCTGGATAAGGTGAACCTTGTTATCACGGATCATAGCCTTGATAGCGTCTGTTGCATTAAGAATTTCAAGAGCAGCGATACGGCCTGTACCGTCAGCCTTTGGAATAAGTGTCTGAGCAATGATGCCTACAAGAACTGTAGCAAGCTGTGTACGGATCTGTGACTGCTGGTGAGAAGGGAATACGTCGATGATACGGTTAATTGTATCAGCAGCACAGGTTGTATGAAGTGTGGACATTACAAGGTGACCTGTTTCAGCGGCTGTGATAGCAGCATTGATTGTTTCGAAGTCACGCATTTCTCCGACGAGGATAACGTCTGGGTCTTCACGGAGAGCAGCACGAAGGGACATCGCGAAGGATTCAACGTCGTCGCCTACTTCTCTCTGGTTTACCATACATCTCTTATGTTCGTGAACGTATTCGATTGGGTCTTCTACTGTAATAATGTGAGCGGAACGGTTGACATTTACATAGTCAATCATACCTGCAAGTGTTGTAGACTTACCTGAACCGGTAGGACCTGTTACAAGAACGAGTCCTCTTGGACGCAGAGCAAATTCACCGAGAATTGGAGGCATATCAAGGTCTTCAAGTGTAGGAATATCGTTACGAAGAAGACGGATAGCAATTGCCGTATCACCTCTCTGGTGATAAACGTTAACTCTGTGACGGTAACCGCGTCTTGTTACATATGAGAAGTCAGTGTCGACCTTGTTCTTGATGTTTTCAAGGTTACGTCCGCCTGTCATCTGTTCACAGATTTTCATAATTGCAGCTTCAGTCATTTCAGGGTATGAGCTGAGCTTACGGAGAGAACCGTGAAGTCTTACAACAGGTGAAATCTTTGTTGTAAAGTGAACGTCGGAGCATCCGAGCACACGAGCCTCATCGAGAATTTTATCAATACTGATAACGATTTTTTCCTGTGGGTTGTTCTGGATATCCATTGCACATATTTCCTTTCGATTTTATTTCAACTTATACTATATTAAACAGCGTATGTAACTCTTACGAGTTCGTCCATAGTAGTTCTGCCCTCAAGAACAAGCTCAGTAACGTTATCACGAAGGAGCTTTGTACCCTGCTCACGACAGAGCTTGGAGATTGCATCAACCTTACCGTCGTTAGCAATAAGTGCACTCATTTCAGGAGTACAGAGCAGGATTTCGTGAATAGCTGTACGTCCTGTATAACCAGTATTGTTACACTTAGGACAACCGCAAGCATCATAAACAGTCTGATGCTCGGTAACACCCATCAGTCTGTCTTCTTCGTCCGTTGAAACACGAGGTGTTCTGCATTCAGGACAAATCTTCTTAACAAGTCGCTGTGCAACGATACCGATAAGAGATGTAGCAACCATATAAGGAGCAACGCCCATATCGATAAGACGGGTTACAGTTGAAGGTGCGTCGTTTGTATGGAGTGTTGAAAGTACCAAGTGACCTGTGATAGCGGCTCTGATAGCGATTTCCGCTGTCTCCTGGTCACGCATTTCACCGATCATTACGATATCAGGGTCCTGACGGAGGATAGAACGAAGAGCAGCAGCAAATGTCATACCTGCCTTAGCGTTAACCTGACACTGGTTGATACCTTCGATATTCTTTTCGACAGGGTCTTCTACCGTAATTACGTTTACGTGAGGCTTAGCGATTTCACCGAGAGCAGCGTAAAGAGTTGTTGTTTTACCGGAACCTGTAGGACCAGTTACAAGTACAACGCCCTGCGGTACCTTCAGGATAGAAGCAAATCTTTCATAGTTGTAAGCTGACATACCGAGGTCAGTAATCTTTCTTACGCCAACGTCACCTGTGGAAAGGATACGGATAACGACCTTTTCACCGTTAACTGTAGGAAGGTTAGATACACGGACGTCAAGTGTTGTTCCATCAACAACCTGCGTAAAACGACCGTCCTGCGGGATACGCTTTTCAGCGATGTTCATACCGCTGATGATTTTAAGACGTGTAACGAGAGAGTTGTGAACAACGTTGGAAATGTTCATAAGCTCGATAAGGTCACCATTAACACGGATACGGATACGTGTGTAGGACTTGAACGGCTCGATATGAATATCCGTCGCGTCAGCACGGAAGGAGTTTTCAACGATTGTTGTAGCAAGCTTAACGATAGGTGCACTATCGATTCTTTCAGCAGATTCTTCGTCAATACCGAAAGCGTCGTCGTCAACGAACTGGTTTTCAACGCTGTCAAGAAGGGAAGATGTATTCTGCATGGAATAATTCTTACCAATTGCCTTGACAATAGCCTGCTTTGTTGCAAATACAGGTACAACGTCCATACCTGTGATAACCTTGATTTCTTCAAAAATGTAGAAGTTTACAGGGTCATGTGTTGCAACAGTAAGTCTTTTACCTGTAATCTTGATAGCAATAATAGTATGCTTCTTTGCAAGGGCCTCAGGAATCTTCTTTACAGCCTCAACGTTGATAACAGTTTCAGGGTCAGCAAGATCCACAAAAGGTACGTTAAGCTTCTTCGCAAGAATCTGACCAAACTGTGCGTCAGTTACATAGCCAAGTTCTACAACATAGTCACCGAAGAATTTACCAGGTACATTTTCTTCTTTCTTCTTGTCAAGGACGTTCTGAAGCTGTTCTTCCGTGATAACGCCCTCATTGACCATATACTGACCAATAGGAATATTTTTCATTCTAAAGCCCCATTTCTCCGCAGATTATTGAATTAACAAAGGATTTCTCTGCGGCAAAATCCACAACAGCAACTGCCCGAAGCAGATTATATACGCCGTTTACATATGTGAACATCATACGATGTAAGCACCTTGATTATAATAAGTATTGAAATTTTAATAAATATATGTTAAGATATAACTATCGGATTTTCAAATTTAAAGTAAAGGAGTTTTTTTATGGAACATTTGACAAACGCCGACGGACTTCTGGGTTATTACATAGGAATTTATGTAATGACATTCCTGTTCGGAATATCCATCGGAAGCTTTCTTAATGTATGCATTTACCGTCTTCCTGTCGGTGAATCGCTTACCAAAAAGAATTCGCATTGTATGACCTGCGGTGCATACATTAAATGGTATGACCTTATCCCTGTTTTCAGCTGGCTTATTCTCGGCGGAAAATGCCGTGCCTGCAAATCAAAGATTTCTCCGAGATACATTCTCGTTGAAAGTCTGACTGGTATTCTTTTCTTTACAACCTTTTTACGCTTTGATGTAATTTCGGATGGTCTGATTTACCCTGCTGTTCTTTGTCTTTTCATTGCAGGACTTATCGTAATCGGATTTGAGGATTATGACACACAGGAAATGACTTTAGGCGTACTCATTTATCTTACATTGGTTGCTGCCTTTGCAAGAATTGGTGCAACACTTCTTCCAAGCTCATTCCGAGGTAATGAAGTTTCGCTTATCGACGGAATAATCGGTATGTTCTGCGTAAGCGTACCGTTTCTTGTTTTCGGGTTTGTAATTACCCCTCTTATTTATTGCTTCATAATCAGTGATGATCATAAAAAAGCAAGAAAAATCAAACGTCGTCTTAAAAAAGAGAAGTTAACTGAAAAGGAAGCTGAAAAGCTTCAGAAAGCCCTTGACATACACCTTGAAGCAATCAAGGAAACAGGTCCTTTATACGGCTTCGGTATGGGTGATATTATTCTTATGGCAGCCGGCGGTCTTATGCTCGGCTGGAAAGCAACTGTAGTTGCAGCATTTATAGCAATTATCCTCGCTGCTGTATATGCAGTAATTCTCAAGCTTAAAGCAAGAAACAGCGATGACGGTGAAGAAGATGTTAAGGCATTTGCCTTCGGACCGTTCCTTGTAATCGGACTTATTCTTGCATCTTTCTTCGGAACAGAGCTTATGGAGCTGTATATTGATTATCTTACAGTTCCTCAGGTTCCCGATTATTACATCGGATAAATTAAAAGTATATTTCAGGGCGTGTTCTTCGGGACACGCCCTGAAATTTTTTGTTTTACGGAGTTACATCAATCTTTTCATTGAGGTAAACAATATAAACCTTTGTATTGTCACCTGTTGATGATGTTGAATTATAGCTTAATGTATCAAACATACCATTTATAGGTGACTGAAGATTTCTGCACATTACAAGACCGCTATTCGAAATGATCGTGCCTGCTGCTACATTGTCATCAGACATAACCTGTCTGTTGGCATAAGATGGGTTTGAAGCAACAGTAACCTTGATTCCTGACTCAGGATCGCCAACCTTGGAAGCATCCTGGCTTACACCGAGAGAAATAGTATAATCGGAAGCACCATAGTATGCATCGCCAAGTGCTATTCTGCATGCAGCAATCTTTGTAGGGTCTTCAGCATCGTTTGTAAGCTGCTTATTCTGTTTTACACCGCTTACTGTTTCTGTTTCAAACTTTCTACGAAGAATTCTTCCTTTATACTTTTCTCCGTTAAAGAAATATTCAGTAGTATTATCAATGATAATTACTTCCGCCTTCATTTTGACTTCCTTCAATGTGTTTGCAACAAGTGTTGCATTGGCAGCATCGTCCGGATCAATACCATTTGCCTTGAGGTATTCCTTGTTAAAATTCTCAACAGCATTTGTAACATTATTTACGTTATTTGTACCCTTTGTGTATATGCCGAGGTCAGTAGCATAACGCACTGACTCGGTAATATACTGTACAACGCCATTCTGTGCTGTACGCTGTGCCTCATAAAGAGTTGCATCAACATATGTTTCACGGATTGGTTTGAACATATTCATAATGCCTGCCATAAGGATAACAAGGATGGCCATTACTACAATAAGTTCAATAAGGGTAAAGCCCTTCAATACTTTTTTCATAGCTGTCCCTCCTTAATTATTATGTCCGATAACGTACTTATAGCGAAGGTTATGCTTATTGTCAGCTGTATCTGCATAGACTGTGTCTGAAGTATCACGGCTCTTCAGAACATAAACGTCTGCAGAGTAGCTGTATTCATTGTTGCCGTAGCTGCTTACAATTTTTACCTGAGGCATATTGGAAGCAGAAGTATTCTTGTGTGGCGGATATTTTGTCGTACTGGATTCACTTGCCTCGTTATCAGGAGTAGTAGCGGAGTTGTTAAAATAGATACCAACAGCATCAGGCTTAGTATGATCAGTATACTGTTCAACATGCGCAATCTGATTTGAGAGGCTTGTGTTAACAAGGTGATTTTCTCTGTTTCTTGCAGCAACACGAGCGTAAATCTGTGCCATTGTAAGTGAAGCAACACCAAGGATAGCAAGAGCTACAATACATTCGATAAGAGTAAAGCCTTTAAATGTCTTTTTCATAGTTCTACCTCCTTAGTTTCTTGTATATCTTGCTGGAATCCAGTCAAGGATTGGATCACCGATTGGCTTGCTGGAAGCAGCTCTGTCAATATAACAGATACCAACGTCCTGATTTGACTTATATGCCTGACAGAAGATGGAACCGATAGCACCATATGCAGGTGTGTTTGTTACACCAACAGTATGACCATTGTAGGTTGTTGCGATTACCTTACCGTTTGCACCGCCGCCAAAGTCAAATACTGTCTTAGGCATATAGAAGTAAGCACATGTGTATGCCTGATGACCTGTGACAAGATTAGGAACAGTTGATGCAACATAGAAGTTGATGTTAGGTGCATTTGTCGGGTTAGATGCCTTTGGACCTGCAACTATTGTACCACCTGCTTCTGTAATGTCATAAAGCTCCTTGGAATAAACCTCAAATACACATGAGCCTGTTGTACCGCCAAGCCATGCATTCTGATTACCTGCAACATAGAAAGTAACATCCTTATCGCCGAATACAACGAACTTGCCTGTGTAATGCTGTTCGGAAGTAAATTCGTCACCGCCAAGCTGAATTTCAACAGGATTTGTTCTTGCATCGATAGCAATAAGACCATACTGACCGGGACCGTTACCATTGTTGTCAACAGCCTGAAGTCTGCCGCTTCCTGTGATTACCTTTGTGAATACAGCTGGAATCTGCTCAGCCACAGGATAGGTTGCTTCATTTGCAGCATTTCTCGGTTCAACCGTTACAAAAGCAGTACTTGCATATTTGTCAAGGGTTGTAACACCGAGCTTATCCTCAGCAGTAATAACCTGAGCCTGAATATATGCATCCAGCTCTGTACGTCTTACTGCAGGGTCAGTGCTTGTATATGATACAGCAAACTCACCATTTGTATCAAATGTACCTGATTTGAAGTATTCACCATAAAGTGTTTCAAGTGTAGGGATAGTAACCTTGCTGCCTGCAGGATAGAAACCGTCGATAATAGCACTCGGAAGGTCATATTCTCTTTCGCCGTTTACAACAGGATTGTTTGTATAGTCTGTGATATCAATATCAACATCGCCTGATCTGTTCGGGCTTTGGAACTGTGAAACATCACCGTTAAGATTATCTACAGAAATAACATTACCTGCATATGTTGTTATTGTTTCGGTTTCAGAAACAAGTGCATTTGTGTTGTCATAAACCTGCTCGTTGTAAACCTTTGTGCAGGATTTTGGCATCTGAGTTACTGTATCATACAGAATTTCATATCGTGTTTCTGCTTGTGTTCTTGCGCCCCAGCCTGTACCTGTAACAGTCCTTGAGTAACAGAGTACATCTGACTGACTGAATGTAAGATTAAGTCCGCCATAATTTGCAAGTGTAGGAAGGGTAATATCTACATTAAGAGTTGTACCTGTATCATTTGTAACGTTTGCGTCACCCATAATATAGTTTGTATGAACACCCTGAGAAACTGCATATGTAGTCTTGAATGCTGTAACATCAAACTCTTCACAGAAAACCTTACCGTAAATACCCTCCATATTCTGCTGGTTTGCAGTGATTCTCTTGGCAATTACGTTGATTTCCTTGCCTGCGTCAGCAAGATAACCGTTTACGTTATTGAAGTTGAGTGTTTCTCCAACAAAAATAGCAGAACCTGCATCGTGAACAATCGGCAGACCATTGCTTGTTTCCATATTGCCCTTAACATATACCATTGAGGTATCATCAAGGTGCATTTCTGTATCACGGACATCGTAATCGCCCTGGAAGTAAAGCGCGCCTGTTGCAGCAGAGCCATTACCCCAGCCGATTTTCATGTCAGTAAGTGTTGATACACCACCGATAGGGAACATACCGTCTCCGCTTGCTGTACCGCTAAGAGATGTTACAGCTCGTGAAGAAGCAACTGTTTTTGGCTCAGAGGAATCGTAAATAAGAACTGCTGTTCCTTCTGTATCCATAAATGTAACAGTTGATGTAATCTTAAGCTTGATGATATCCTTTGAACGGTCACCTGCCTTGATAGCATCCTTAAGAGCCTGCTTTTCAGCAGGTGTACCCTTGAGAACAGTTTTGATTGCTGTTTCTCTGTCATATCCGGGACTTGTATGGTAGAAACGGTCAAGCACCTCAACTCTGATAGTTGCAAGCTGCTCGCTTGTTGTATCATCTACGTCAACCATCATACCGTACTGATTCGAACCGTTTCCTGTTTTTGGAAGAGTAACCTTATACTCAATATAATCCTTCTGCTTTGAAGTATCAGTATCTGAGTTAATAGCTGTGTTACTTACAGAAAAGAATGTATTTTCAGGACAATCTGTTCCTCCGACATCTCCGAAAACATCATCGGAAACATACATATTTTCTACAAACTTAAGCGCTTCAGCCGCATTTGCAGATGTAATGCCGAGTGAAGAGTCTGTTTTAGCAAGCTCCAGAGCGAATTCCTTTGTTGCTACACCCTGAGACTTGATCTTGTATAATTCACCCTGAAGTGCAAGCCCCTGCTTCATCTTCGCTCCATTTGCACCAGTCTTGACAACTGGGTTAGCTGGGTCGGAATAATCAGTGTAATCATACATTCTTATTCCTGTGTTGTCGTAAGCATAATAGCCGCTATCGGCAAGCATGTCTTTTGTAAATACGTCAAGAGCAGAACGCGCGGAATAATAAGCCTGATTTTCTTCAAACTTGGTATAAATACGCTGACCGGCTGTTGTAACAACAGTCAATGTTGCCATGAGCATAATGATCAGAACAACCATTACAGTAAGTATCATGATCAATACTGCACCACGCAAACTCTGACGCTGTTTGCTTTTTGTCATTGTTAACCACCCTTTCGTTAGATTTTTTCTCTCTCAAAATATTTTTTATCAATTGTCATTAACCGGCTTAAACCGATAAACCATTTCCGATTTATCGGTTTGCCCCGGTATATAACCTAATATTAAGCTGCAGGTTGTTCTTCGAGCGGCTTAACCTCATCAGTTTCCTCCATAATCTTATCAACGTTAAGAGGATAAATGGAGTAAAGTGTAATATTTGCAGTTGCTTCTACACCCTTTTCAGGGTCAACCTTGGTGCCATCTGCCGCAATTGAGTTAAGAATAATTGTTTTTTCGTCATCTGAAATTCTGTCAAGAACCTTATAAAGATCCTCAAACTGAATATCACTATTAAAAGTAACAGTCATTGTTGTTGCACCGATAATAGCAGAAGGATACTGTTCTCTCTGAACATTATTATACTTGTTGTACACTTCTTCAGGGAGCTCCTTGTAAATATCAGCATTCATCTTATTGTCATATACAAGAATATTCTTATCATAAACCATATAACGAGAAATTGGAGAAGCCTCTGTGTATGCTGTGTTCATCGCCTTAATTTCAATGTTAAGTTCATTAAGGAATTCTCTGATGTAATTTTCATTTTCGTAAGGATGACCTTCAGGAAGGAATACTTCCTGCTTTTCCTTAATTGATGTAGCTGCATCCTTCATAGACTGAATAAGTCCTGGAAGTGTGCTGATTTTTGTATCAATATCTGTCTTTTCCTGCTGTTTTGTTTCAAGGTTATACTTTGCTGTTTCAACGTTCTGGAATTTTGGCTTGATGAAAAGGAAGAAACCTCCAACAAGAACGAGGATAACCATTACTACGATAAAGATTACTTTATCTCTGTATGAAAGCTTTAAACTCATTTAAATCACCCTCCAATCTTAGTTAGCAGCCGCAACATCAGCAGCATCATCTGTAGCTGTTTCGTTTTCTTCAGTTTCCAATTCAACTTCACGGATATCAAATGCTACTACGAATTCATATTCCTTCGTACCATCTTCTTCTAATTCAGAAAAACCAGTATATGTAATGTTGTCAAATATATCCTGTGTGAAGAAGTTTTCCACAACAGTTGAAGGTTCATCTACATTTCTTGCCCTGCATGTTACAGACATTGCACCATTGCCATATCCAATGTTAACCCAACGTACATCTGTACCCTCAAAATTAGCCTCAATATCATTGATAACCTGAGTATTGAATTTTGGAAGTGAATTGTAATTGTCGTATGCAGCATCCACAACCGCCTTGATTGAATTTACTCTGTCAAGCTTGCTCTGTGCAGCATCAACAGCTGCAATCTGTGCAGCTACCTCAGGTGAATCAAGATATGCCTGAATTTCAGCAGTTTCTGTCTTGTAGTTGTTCTCCTGAATGTTACCGAAGAGCCATACAGCACCTACAACAGCTGCGGAAATAACTACTGAACCGAGTACAGCCATTGCGAAGGATGCACCTGCATTTGTACGGCCTGCAGCAGCGTCAACTTCAATAAGGTTGATACGTTCTGTATCCTTATTGGAACGGAACATAGCACCGATTGCATTAGCGTATTCCTTGAATTCGAAGTTTTCGTAACCGCCGACGGAGCTTGGAACACCGATAATGCTTGTTGTGATATCCATCTGCTCAAGCGCGTTTGTAAGACGGATATATTCGGATGTATCACCGTAGAATACAACGTTCTGAATTGGATTGTCGCCGTTTCTGGACTTCTGGAACTGGAACATTCTGAAGATGTTTTCATTGACAGCTTCGAAAACGTAGTCTTCAGAGTTGTCATAGTCTTCAGGGTCGATAGAAGCGAAACGTGAGAATGTCAGCTGACCGTTTTCGTAAAGGTTGAGAGATACGAAGTTAGGGTCAATCTGAACGAGGAGCATAGGCATCTTAGCCTTGGACTTAGGATCGCTGAGAACGATTCTTGTGATACTGTTACAGGATACTACTACAGAACGGAGCGCAATGCCGAGCATTGAGAACACCTTTCTGAAGCTGTCAACCACTTCAAAAGGACAAGCTGTTGCAAGTACCTTCATTGCCTGAACGCCTTCTTCTTCGATTTCTCCGGCAATTGTATAGGAAATGGAGTAGTCCTCTGCAATACCCATTGTGTGCTGCATCTGGTTCTGCACCATTGTAAGAAGCTGAGTGCCCTTAGCCTTAGGAATATGGAGCTCCTTGAAGATGATAAGGTTGGAAGAAATACTGATTACAGCTTCCTTGTCAGCCATCTTCTTGTTCTTGAGCTCAGTATTGATGATTGTCGCCATTTTTGGAATATCTTTAATATGACCATTAACAATCAGACCTTCCGCAACGTCGATGGTATGAGCGTCGGAAACCTTGATTTTTCCGTGATTCTCTGTACCACGAATAATGCGTATGTGTCTGTCAGTAATATCAAATGAAAGCATACTCGTCACCTCACAAATTTTTTAATATAATTGATGAACAGTTTTCTGTTCCTTATGTACTTTTGGAATTTTATGCAATGTTCTCCATAGAGTTGTAAATAGCAGGAAGGATACCCGCAATTACTGTACCGATAGCAGCACCCATGATGATGATCATTACAGGCTCGATCATACCAACGATACGCTGAATAGCGGAGTCAGATTCATCCTCATAGAAGCTTGCGGATTTTTCAAGAATTGTATCAAGAGCACCGGACTCTTCACCTACAAAGATGATGGAACAGAACATTGACTCAAAGATACCTGTTCTCTGAATTGAAACAGAAAGCTGTTCACCCTGCTTAACTTCGCTTACAACTGTAACGAAGGACTGCTCGATAAATGTGTTGCCAAGGATAGCAGCTGAACGCTCAAGAGCTTCAACCATCGGAATACCTGATGAGTAAAGCGAAGAAAGTGTTCTCGCAAACTTACCTGTATATACCTTAACAATAAGTCTGCCTATCTTAGGCATCTTACATATGAATTTATCGAATTTATATCGAACCGCAGGAACCTTCAGCGCATATTTTACAATAAAGATAATTGCCAGAACAGTACCTACATATATGTACCACTTGCTTGTCAAACTTTCAGAGAAAGCAAACAATGCACCTGTCAGACCCTTCATATCCTCTTCTGTAAGAAGTTCCTTAAATGTAGGAAGAATAAAGGTGAAAAGAGCAATTACGATGATAATACAAAGAACAGCAAGGATAATAGGATACATCAGGGCACCTCTGATCTTGTTGTTCAGTTTGTTCTGCTTGTCGTAATACTCTTCAAGTCTTCTTACGATAACGTCGAGAGAACCGGAAGCTTCACCGGCCTGAACCATAGACACAAAGAAGTTCGGGAAAGCACCCTGCTGCATTTTAAGCGCATCAGAAAAGGACGAACCCTTCTGAACTTCCTCATATACCTCTCTGAAGATCTGCCTGGTAGCTTCTTTTTCCTGCTCCTTGCTAAGAATATCCAATGCTCTTACCAGGGTAAGACCTGATGAAAGCATCGCACTGAGCTGACGGCAGTTGAATGCCAGCTCTGCCATGTTGAATTTATGAAGTGTATTTGATTTCTTGTCGGATGCTTCCTTATAGCTTGAACAGAAAAGCCCCTTTTCATTTATTTTCTCAAGAAAATCATTTACGTCTTCCGCAACCATTCTGGCATTCTTTATGGTATTGCCCTGAACGTCGGTTGCAGTATAGATAAAGGTCTTCATAAATGTTTGACACCTCCGATATGGATAAAATTATCATAGGGCATAACTCTCCCACGATACTTTAAATATTATAACATTTTATTATAAATTTGGCAATATGTTATTTTTAACAAATTCGAAATGAATATTCGACTATTATAACAATTTTTTCGTGATAATTCACACATGATTGATAAAAATATCTAAATTCCAAAGTGCACTTTATGAACAAAACGTTATCATTTTATAAACCGAGCAGTTTCTCTGCATTTTTATGTGAAATAAGCTCCTTTTCCTCAGCTGTAAGGGGTAATCTTTCAAGCATTGCCTTCTCCCTTGAAGCGGCGTGCCACGGACAATCCGAAGCGAAAAGGATTTTGTCTGCACCGTGATTTCTTATGATACGCAGCGCCTGTTCATCGGAAATGTTGCCGTCGGTGTAGGAAATGTCAAAATAGACATTCTTCCCAACAAGATACTTTTCAACATCATCCCAACGGTCGTTTCCGCCGAAATGAGCAAGGATAACCGTCAGCTCAGGCACCATTTCAAGCACCTGCGAACTCAGCTCAGGAGGGCAATGTACACAATCGGGTGAAACAACGTCAAAGCCTGCGTGGAAAACAACTGGCAGACACAGCTCTGCACACTTCCTGTAAATCGGCATCAGCTTTTCATCGTTCACCATAAAGCCCTGATAATCGGGATGAAGCTTTACGCCGTATAATCCCAGCTCCTTGATACGCTCAAGCTCGTCAAGTGCATCCTCGGCATCGGGGTGCACCGAACCGAAACAAAAAATTCTGTCCGATTGGATTTTCTTTGCCCAGTTGTTGATAACAGTCTGCTGTGAGGGCTTTGTGGCAATGTTCAGCACCACGGCCTTGTCAATTCCCCATTCGTCCATTCTTTCCAGCAGCTCGCCGACCGTACCTCTTGTAGCGGCAGGAACATCATTGGTATAGCCCTGCTCAATCAGCGTACCCTCAAGCTTTGTTATAGCACGTTCAGCGATAACATCATTGAACGCGTGTGTGTGAAAATCAATATACATTTGCCATATTCCTTTCAAAAAACATACTATTATTATACTACTCCGATTTATGCAAGTCAATTTTTTTGACAAAATTCTTTACAAGTAACACCTTTTGTTATATACTATATTTATAGCTGACAAATCCAATTTATGAGGTGACCGATATGAAAAAACAGCTTGTTCCGCTTTTTGTAATGTCAATTATTTCAATAATATTTTCCGTAGCAATGCTCGGCATAGGAATATGGGGAATAGTCATGCAGAATGAAATTCTCGAACTGGCAGAGGATAACGGCGACGGATTTACCGCATTCCTCGGTGCACTGAGCTCAATAGTAATTATTCTGCTTATCGTAGCAGTAATGATTGCATTTGCCGCAACGGCTGTACTTGGTGTGTTCGGGCTTATATGCTCACTGAAAAACGGACGCTTTGCCCTTGTATGCCTGATACTCGGGTCAATCGAAACCTTGTTTGCACTGATGAGTGTTCCCTCTATGCTGGGAGAAATCATGAACGACTTCAACCCCATAGGGCTTATCCCCTTTGTCTACTGCGGAACATATACCGCCTGCGCAATCATAGCGTTTATGTACAGAAAAAAGGTTGTGCACGAGCAGATTATGGAAAAACCGTATGAGTTTGCGACAAAACTGGAAGAAAACAAATTATAATTTAGCGGGGATTGTGGAAACCCACTGGGGAAAACCTTTCTGAGGAAAGGTTATTCCCCA
>CALATN010000126.1 GCA_937891895.1 uncultured Clostridia bacterium | reverse complement strand
TTAACACAACACAAGATGGTAATAGTTTAAAAAGTAAATTAAAAGATTATAAAGGTGAAATCTATACTATAGATGCTAGAAAAGTTTCTATTGAAGCTTTAGGAAAATATTTTCCTAATACTCCAATGCTAGCTGCTATTGTTAAAGTTAGTAAAATTATGACAGATGAAGAATTATTAAATGATATGGAAGGTTCTTTTAAACACAAATTTGCTAAAAAACCTGAAGTTATTGAAGGTAATATGAAGGCTCTTGAGATGACCTTGGAAGCAATTCCCGGGTAAATTGCTACTTCTGAGAAAGGATTTGAAAAAATGAAAAGTATAGATATCAACGAGAGAAGCCCTTGGCAGGATATTACGAAAGGAAATAAGATTTATGAGTCTGCCACATCAAGAGAGTTTTGTACAGGGGAGTGGAGAACTGCAACTCCGATTTTTGATAAGGAGAAGTGCAAGCAGTGTTTATTATGTGCACCTGTTTGTCCGGACTGCTCGATTCCTGTTGTAAACAGTGAGAGACAGGAATTTGATTATGACCACTGCAAAGGCTGTGGAATCTGTGCAAAGGTTTGTCCTTTTGCTGCTATTGTAAATCGTAAGCGTCCTTGTCAAAATGCTTGTAAGGTAAAGGCAATTTCTATCAATGACAATAATTCGGCGGCGATTGATAATAATAAATGTATTCAATGTGGTGCCTGTGTATATCAGTGTCCGTTCGGTGCAATCAGCGACAAATCATATATTCTTAATGTTATTGATATTCTTAAAAAGAGTCAGAATAATGAAAAGTATAAGGTTTATGCAGTTGTTGCTCCTTCAATTTCCAGCCAGTTTACTTATGCGAAGCTGGGTCAGGTAATCAGCGGACTTAAAGAACTTGGTTTTTATGCTGTTGTTGAAGCAGCTCTTGGTGCTGATATGGTTGCAATGGAAGAGTCAAAGGAACTTAGTGAAAAGGGATTTCTTACAAGTTCATGTTGTCCAGCATTTGTACAATACATAAAGTCATCATTCCCTGCACTTTTACCTCACGTTTCACATAATTTGTCTCCTATGGCAATGCTTGCAAAGTACATAAAGGAAACAAGTGAAAATGCAAAGGTTGTGTTCATAGGACCTTGTACGGCTAAAAAAGCTGAGGCACAGCTTGAATCCGTTAAACCTTATGTTGACAGTGTTCTTACATTTGAAGAGCTTCAGGCACTCTTTGACAGTAAAGATATTGACATTACAACTCTCGAAGAAGATGTACTTGATAACGCATCATATTTCGGCAGAATTTTTGCTCGTTCAGGCGGTCTTTCAGATGCAGTTAAACAAGCACTTAATGAACAGAAGATTGACTTTGCAGTTAAACCTGCCGTATGTGATGGCATTGAAGCTTGTAAGGTAGCACTTCTTAAAAAAAGTAAGAATGTTCTTGATGCAAACTTCATTGAAGGTATGGCTTGTGTCGGCGGTTGTATCGGTGGTGCAGGATGTCTTACTCACGGTGAAAAGAATAAAGCTCAAGTAGATGATTACGGTAGAGAAGCGTTTGAAAAAACAATATCAGATGCCGTGTCAATAGTTAAATAATTCTTCCGATTAACTTTTCTTTGTATTTGATTATTCTATGTGCAAAGCTATACTTTAATGTAATTTCTATATAAAAAGAGGACATTGAAACCAATGTCCTCTAAATTTTTTTCACCAGTATAATATTTCATTTGAAATATTATACAGAGTTATTCATTTTTCTGATTTTCTGCTATTATTTTACTTCGCTTTCTGTATTCTGACGGTGTCACTCCCGTGTATTTTCTAAATAATCGACTGAAATACAATGCATTATCATAACCGATTGTGTTAGCAATCTCAGTTATATTTTTATTGCTGTTTTCCAGATATCCTTTTGCTGCGGTAATTCTTAAAGAAACAATGTACTGCATTGGTGGTACTTTCATAACATTTTTAAAGTTATGAATAAACCAATTCACACTCATAAGGTGTTCACTAGCGTATTGTTCTATGGAAATTGGCTTACTGTAGTTTTCATTGAAATAGTGTACTGCTCTTTCAATATCGTTAATTGTATCGTTTTTTGTTTGTTTACCTTCTTTAATGTATCTGTTTATTGTTAAAAAGATGTGGCGAAGAAACAGTCGTATCATATCCTCATAATTCTCACGCTGCAACTGTAACTCTCTGATAATTTGATTATATATCCAAGGATAGTCTGGTGAAACTCCGGTAAAGAAAACATTTTCTTCTTTTGGTAATTCATAGCGTTCAAGGTATTCTTCTACTTTCCAACCAGTGAAGTGAACCCAATAAACTTCTGTTTTATCTACTGCATAGTAATAATACACTTGTGGTTCTTTGGGCCTAAACAAAACCATATTACCTTTTGTAACAACGGTGGGTTCTTTGCTACCCTTAAAATAGAAATAACCTTTTCCTGACGCAATATATAATAACTGATAATCATTTCTTCCTTCGGGGTGAGGTGTCTCAATGACAGGGGTTGTATGAACACGGTAATAACCACAGTTGTTTACTTTGATAGGCACAGTTAAATCTTCTAAGTTAGGATTTTCGTCGTCAACATAGGCTACGTTAATATACAAGCAAACTCCTCCTAATGTGATTATGTTTATATTATATAGTAAAATCATATCATAATCAATATATGGTAAAGTGATTTTGTGCATATTTTGGTTAATTTTATTTATTGTTTGTGTATTTTTCATAGTTTATAATGAAATTACAAAATAAATTTGTGGTTATCACAAAAGAAAAGGGGAAAAATTATGGAACAGAAAAAATACTTAAAATGGTATCACAAAGTCGGATATGGTTCCGGCGACGTTGCAGGAAACTGCGTGTATGCACTATTAACAGCTTTTATGATGATTTATCTGACTGATACAGTCGGATTGAGTATGGGTATTGTAAGCACCTTAATTGCTGTTTCAAAGATTTTTGATGGTGTATCAGACTTCTTCTTCGGAAGAATGATTGATAAAACTCATTCAAAAATGGGTAAAGCACGTCCTTGGATGCTCTGGCCATATATCGGTTGCTCAATTTCACTTGTAGCTTGCTTTGCAATTCCTATGAACTGGGGAAAAACAGCACAGTACATATTCTTTTTCATTTCATAT
>CALATN010000125.1 GCA_937891895.1 uncultured Clostridia bacterium | reverse complement strand
CTACCCTGTTCTTATGCGTCCTTCCTACGTTCTCGGCGGTCAGAATATGATTATTGCTCACTCCAATCAGGATATCATCGAGTATATGGAAATCATTATGCGCGGTGGTCTTGAAAATCCTGTTCTCATTGACAAGTATATGATGGGTAAGGAAGTCGAGGTTGACGCAATCTGTGACGGTACAGACTACGTTATCCCAGGTATTATGGAACACATTGAGCGTGCAGGTATCCACTCAGGTGACTCAATTTCCGTATATCCTGCACTTACTCTCACAAAGAAAATCCGTGAAACAATTATTGAGTACACACGCAGACTTGCTATGGAACTCAAGGTAATCGGTCTTGTAAACATTCAGTACGTTGTTTACAACGATGAGGTTTACGTTATCGAGGTTAACCCACGTTCTTCAAG
The DNA here is from genome assembly GCA_937891895.1 of uncultured Clostridia bacterium. Classification (GTDB taxonomy): domain Bacteria; phylum Bacillota; class Clostridia; order Oscillospirales; family Ruminococcaceae; genus RGIG8773. The sequence goes on along the minus strand of CALATN010000125.1, from coordinate 12,113 downwards.
AACTGTTCCTTACATTTCCAAGGTAACAGGCGTGCCGATGGTTGACGTTGCAACAAAGATTATGCTTGGCGAAAGCCTTAAGGACCAGGGTTACACCAGCGGCTTATACAAGGAAGCTGACTTTATCGCTGTAAAGGTTCCTGTGTTCAGCTTTGAAAAGCTTCACGATGTTGATACAGCACTTGGCCCTGAAATGAAGTCAACAGGTGAGTGCCTCGGTATCGCAAGAAGCTTCGAGGACGCGCTCTACAAGGGACTTGTCGGTGCAGGCTACAGCCTTGAAAAGAAGCAGGGCGGCGGTGTACTGATTACAGTTCGTGACACTGACAAGCAGGAAATCATCTACGTTGCTGAAAAGTTCGAGCACCTCGGCTTTGATGTTTACGCAACAAGCGGAACAGCTTCAATGCTGAACAGAAATATGGTTGCCGCAAGCGTTACAAGACGTGCATCAGAGGAAGCGCCAAACGTTATGACTCTCCTTGACAGCGGCAAGATTGACTATGTAATTTCCACCTCCGCAAAGGGTCGTATCCCTGCATTTGACAGCGTAAAAATCCGCCGTAAGACCGTTGAACGTTCCATCTGCTGTCTGACAGCAATCGACACAGCAAACGCTGTTGCTGACATTCTTATGATGGGCAAGAACATCGACGATATGGAAATGATTGATATTACGGAAATATGATTGAATTGGAGGACTCCCAATGAAATACACACAGGGTAAATATCTTATCCTCTCAAAGAAAACACTTGCAAAGGAAATCTACGACCTGACAATTCTCTGCCCCGACGTTGCAGAAGCGGCTGTGGCAGGTCAGTTTGTCAACGTCAAGGTTGACGGCTTTATGCTCCGCCGTCCGATTTCCATCTGCTCAATTGACAAGAACAAGGGTACTCTCCGCATTATCTTCGAGGTAAGAGGCGAGGGCACAAAGGTTATGTCCCAGCTTGCAGAGGGTGCAATGATTGATATTGTTTCACCTCTCGGCGGACGCGGCTTTGAAATGGACGGCCACGAAACTGCTGTCATCATCGGCGGCGGTATCGGTAACCCTCCAATGCTTGCGGTTGCTGAAAACTTCGGCAAGAACGCTACTGTTATCAGCGGCTACAGAAACGCTTCCGCTGTAATCCTGCAGGAAGATTTCGCCGCAACAGGCGCAGAAACAATCCTCTGCACAGATGACGGTTCAGCAGGCAGAAAGGGCTTCGTAACAGACGCTCTCAAGGAAGTTCTTGCTTCCAAAAAGCCTGACGTAATCTATGCTTGCGGACCAAACGTGATGCTCCGCAGAATTATTGAAATTGCAAAGGAAAACGGCGTAAAGTGTCAGGTTTCCCTTGAAGAAAGAATGGGCTGCGGTGTTGGAGCTTGCCTCGTTTGTGCTTGCAGAACAATCCGTGACGGCAACGAGTATTACGCTCACGTCTGCAAGGACGGCCCTGTTTTCAATGCTGAGGAGGTGCTTTTCGATGAGTAATTCAAACAAGCTTGCCGTGAATTTCTGCGGCGTTGACTTCAAAAATCCGATTATCCCTGCTTCGGGTGCATTCGGCTACGGACGTGAATTTGAGCACTTCTACCCACTGTCAACCCTCGGCGGTATCTCCGTAAAGGGCACAACACCAAGACAGCGTACAGGTAACCTTCCACCAAGAATTGCTGAAACTCCAAGCGGTATGCTCAACAGCGTAGGACTACAGAACCCTGGTGTTGACCACTTTATCGCAGTTGAGCTTCCTAACCTCAAGACAAAGGATACGGTTGTTATCGCAAACATCGCAGGCTCAACAGCTGACGAGTACCGCGAAATTGCTGAAAAGCTTGACAGCACTGATGTTGATATGATTGAAGTAAACATTTCCTGCCCTAACGTAAAGGCAGGCGGCGCTGCTTTCGGCGTAAGCTGTGAGGGTGCGGCTTCTATCACAAAAATCGTAAGAGCTGCAACAAGCAAGCCTGTTATGATGAAGCTTTCACCAAACGTTACAAATATTGCCGAAATTGCAAAGGCAGTTGAAGCTGAGGGTGCTGACGCTGTTTCCCTTATCAACACACTTCTCGGTATGCGTATCGACATCAAGACCCGCAGACCTATTCTCCATAACAACGTGGGCGGACTTTCTGGTCCTGCAATTTTCCCTGTTGCAGTAAGAATGGTATGGCAGGTTGCCAATGCTGTAAATATCCCTGTATGCGGTATGGGCGGTATTTCACGCTGGGAGGACGTTGTTGAAATGATGATGGCAGGCGCACAGACAGTACAGATTGGTGCAGCACTTTTCTCCAACCCGATGGCTCCTGTTGAGATTATTGAGGGACTTGAAAAGTATGTTGCAGACAATAACCTGAACAGCCTTCAGGACATCGTAGGCACAGTTCAGCCATGGTAAATTTATAAAAACAAATGCTCGGAAAGGCAAGTCCTCTCCGAGCATTTTGTTATTTGTCGTCTTTGTTTTTCAGCTGTTCAAGTACATCCATAAGCTTTTTTGGTACGGGTACGCCAAGCCGTCCCGCATTTTCGATAAGACTTATGCATTCGTTGGCAATGTAGAAAATTGTTGTAACCGTGCGGAGTACGTGCCCCTCACCGATTACGTTGATATCAACAATGTTCGCCACCGCCACAATCAGCAGCATAAAAAGCTTCTTTGCGATACCCTTTGCACCGACAGCCGAGGAGAGATTTTTCTCAGCAATTGCCGCAATTACACCCGAAATGTAGTCCAGCACAATCAGAGCAATAAGCGCAATGAACATACCGTCCATATTACCGAAAACAAAACTGAAAGCTGTGCAGAAAAAAGCTGTCACAGCTTTGAAAAAATCATTCATTTCAATCATCCGACCTCCTTGTTAAAACAGTCATGCCAAGCTCGTAAAGCTCCTTTTCAAGCGCGTCAGCTTCAATAGATGAAATTCCGTTTTTTTCAGCTGTAACAATAAATTTCCTCCCGTAACCATTCAAACCAGCACGCTTGATAATTGACGGGTAATCACGATAGGAAATGTTCATATCAACCTTTGTTTCAATTCCGTCAACCCTGCCGCTGTCAGTGTACTGCCATAAACCGCCGAAGCTGTTGTCCCATTTAGGCGACTTGACCCAATGGGCAAGCCACTTGTCATAGGGCTTCAGCTTTTTAAGGTCAAGCTTGTTCGTGAACCAGTCAGCATTACTGTAAATTGATACATAGTATCCCGCCATTTCAATTTTTTCGCAGAATGCAACAGCGATTTCAGTCAGCACGTCTTTGCTGTATGCTTCCTGGCATTTGTCTTCAATGTCAAAAATCACAGGATATTCAAATTGCTTACCCTCAATCAGTTCAAGCATAAAATCCGCTTCAAGACGTGCATCAACAGCATTTTTAGCATAGCTGTAATGGTACACTCCCACGGGAATTCCCACACGCTTGCATTCTCGGTAATTCCATTCAAATTGTCTGTCAATCTGCCTTACATTCTTTCTGCCGAAACCAGAGCGCAGGATTGCAAATTCAATCCCGTCAGCCTTGACCTTGTCCCAGTCAATCACACCATTATGATGAGAAACATCAATACCTTTAAGCTCCATAAAAACCTCCTTAAAAATAATTATTCCGCACCATTCAAACAGAGGTGCGGAATTGTTCCCATAATTTCAGTATATTGTTTTTTACGGCATTTGCAATATTTGCGGAGCAAATTTGTATGGAGGTGCAAAAGTTGCATTTTATCATCGTGCAACTATTGGTGTAAATCGTGGCAAAAAAATGGCCCATACCATTCAGTACGGGCTTCCAAGCGGAATTATAAACAAAACATTCAGAACATCTTTATTATAGCATTGTATAAATCCATTGTCCAGCGTTTGATGTACAAAAAAATGTACTGCTTTTGTCAAAAATGCTTGAAATTGGAAAAATCCTGTGTTATACTGAGTAAAAGAAAGGGGAGAATAATATGCCTGAAAAAAGCTCAAAGCAAAAACTTAAAATGCTGTATCTTTACAATATTTTTATGAAGTATACCGATGAGGAGCATTCCCTGACAATAGCTGAAATCATTGAAATGCTTGCAGAATACGGCGTTTCTGCGGAAAGAAAAACGCTGTATAACGATATTCAGCTGTTGAAGGAATTCGGCCTTGATATCGTTATGAATAACGGAAAACAGTATTCATACTATCTTGCAAGCCGTGATTTTGAGCTTCCCGAACTGAAGCTGCTTGCTGACGCTGTCGCATCATCTCGTTTTCTGACTGACAAGAAATCCCGTGAATTGCTGCGTAAAATAGAGGACCTTGCAAGCGTTTACGAGGGTAAGCAGATTAACCGTCAGGTGTATGTTGCAAATCGTGTGAAATCAATGAATGAGCGCATTTATATCAATGTTGATATCATACACCGTGCTATAAATGAGAAGAAACAGATTTCATTCAAATATTTTGATTACGATCTTGAAAAGAAGAAGCATTACCGTGACGGATTGCGTGTGGCATCTCCATTTGCGCTTACGTGGGATGACGAGCGATATTACCTTGTAGCTTTTTATCCTAAACGACCGGATAATTACACCAACTTCCGAATTGACAGAATGGAGGAAATCAAAATTCTTGATGATAAGGTTGCAAAGGTACCGAATGATTTTTCTCTGTCTGAGTATATGAACTCTACTTTTTCAATGTTCAGCGGCGAAATAAGGGACGTGAAGCTTCGCTTCCGCAACTTCCTTATCAATGCTGTGCTTGACCGCTTCGGTAAATCTGTAATAATTATCCCCGATGGCGATGAGCATTTTACCGTAAGCGTAAAGGTACGCCTCGGTGCACCGTTTTATGGCTGGCTGTTTCAGTTCGGAGCAAATGCAGGTATTGTTCGTCCATCTGATGTAAAACAGCAATATCTTGATATGCTTAGAGATGTTATGAAAGGAAATGAGTAGTAACCGTTTACAATAATTCACGTTATTGACAAGGTTTGACAAATATGATACAATACAGTTATAAGCACTTTAGTGTGCGAAAAGTCTGCTGCTTTATCCGTCAGAGCAGGCGGGATGTACCTATAGTGACGGAAAAATTTATAGGAGGTATCTGAAAAATGGATACATTAAAATCATTTCTGAGCTCATTGCTCAACAGAGTACCTGACGTAATTTTTGCAATCCTTCTTCTTGTTGTTGCATTTATAGCAGCAAAGATTGCACAGAAGCTTGTGACAAAACTTCTTGGTCTTATCAAGGGCGAAAAAATCACTGAAAAGACAGGTATGAAGCAGGAATCCCTCGACAGTGCAAAGGCATTTATTGCTAAGCTTGTTTATTTCGTAGTATTCCTTCTCTTCCTCCCCGGCGTTCTCGATAAGCTCGGTATGAACAGCGTTTCCGCACCTATCGAAAATCTTGCAAACACATTCCTCAACTTTATTCCTAAGCTTATTGCAGCTGCTATCATTATTGTTGTTGGTTTCTTTATTGCAAAGATTCTCAAGGACCTTCTCCTTCCGCTTGTTAAGGCTACAAAGGTTGACAAGCTCCAGGAAAAGACAGGGGTACAGGCTACAGAAAAGACAACATTCTCCAACATTATCGTTAATGTTATCTATGGTCTTGTAATTCTTTTTGTTGTAACAGCAGCTCTCGAACAGCTCGGTATTGCTGCAATCTCCAACCCTGCAAGCCAGATTGTTTCCGCAATCTTTGCTATTATTCCTAACATCCTCGGCGCAATCGTAATCATCGCAGTTGGTATCTTCATCGCAGGCCTTGTTGCAGGTCTCCTCGAAAACCTCCTTGCTGGCGTTGGCGCAGATACACTCGTTGAAAAGGTTACAGGCACACCTTCCAAGAAACTCGTTCTTTCCAAGGTTATCGCTCAGGCTGTTAAGTACATCCTCGTTGTAATCTTCCTCGTTCAGGGCGTTAACGTTCTCGAACTTCCTGTTCTCACAGAAATCGGCGCAATCGTTCTCGGTTATGTTCCTGCTGCTGTAAGTGCAATCCTTATCATTGCAATCGGCATCTTCGCAGGCAACACAGCTGAATCTGCAATCTCCAAGAAGTTCCCTGAAGCAAAGGGCGGCGCTCTTATCGCTAAGATTGCAATCTACGTTGTAACAGGCTTCCTTTGCCTCAGCCAGCTTGGCGTTGCAACAGTTATCGTTGAAAGCACATTTATCTTCATCATCGCTGCTGTATGTATTGCATTCGCAATCGCATTCGGTATCGGCGGCAGAACATTTGCTGCAAATACACTTGAAAAGGTTGAAAAGAAGATCAACGACAACGAATCCAAGTAATTTTGCTTGATTACATATTGCCGCAGGAGTATATCTCCTGCGGCAATTTTTTGTTAATTTTAAAAAAAGACTTGACAAACAGAAAAAAGTGTGTTAATCTAATCAACAAGCTTTGAAGCTGAAAAGATATCTTTGAAAAAATAATCTGAAAGGAGGGCGGAAGCCGTGACAATATTCTTTATATATAAATCCGAAAATAAAATATCAAGACGGCTGCTTGTGACTTGTCCGCCCGGACTTTCGTCACAGGAGTAATTCTCAGTATACAAACTATCCGTGTCAATGTATGCGCATCCGTCTGTACGGGTGCGTTTTTTGTTTTCCTGTGCGGACGTATTGTGCTCTGACGCGTACAAAGAAAGGACAGAATATGATTGAATTAACAGGAAAGTATAACTCTGCAAAGGTCTATACGGACGTGATTGACCAGGCGTCAATCTCTCAGATTATCGAGCTTTGCAGTCAGGAATTCACTATCGGACAGAAAATCTGTATGATGCCCGATGTTCACGCAGGTATGGGCTGCGTAATCGGCACAACGATGACTATTTCCGATAAAATCGTGCCGAATCTCGTTGGTGACGATATCGGCTGCGGTATGGAAACTGTAAAAATCAAGGAAAAGCATATCGAGCTTATGCAGCTTGACAAGCTTATTTACAGCAATATTCCCTCAGGCTTTGCAATCCGCAGTAAGCCCCACAAGTATAATGACGAAATCGACATCTGTAAACTCAGATGTGCTGACAAGATTGACTTGCGCCGTGCGGAGAGGTCGCTGGGTACGCTTGGCGGCGGAAATCACTTTATTGAAGCTGACAAGGGAAGTGATGGAAGCGTTTATATTGTAATCCACTCAGGTTCACGTCATTTGGGTGTTGAGGTTGCAAAGTATTATCAGAATGAGGGATATAAGCAGCTTAACAATGCAGGAAAGGACGCTGTCAATCAGCTTATCGCCGACCTGAAGGCGCAGGGACGTGATACGGAAATCCGCCGTGAGCTGAAAAAGCTTGAAAATACAAAGCGTACAGCCGTACCTAAGCACCTTGCCTACGTCAGCGAGCAGCTTTTTGACGACTATATCCACGATATGAAAATCGTTCAGCGTTATGCCGCACTCAATCGTAAGGCAATGATGGACGAAATCGTAAAGGGGATGAAGCTGACGGTTGTTGAACAGTTTACAACAATTCACAACTATATCGATACCGAAAATATGATTTTGCGTAAGGGGGCAGTTTCGGCGCAGGCTGGAGAGAAGCTGATTATCCCAATCAATATGCGTGACGGAAGTCTGATTTGCGTTGGCAAGGGCAACCCCGACTGGAATTGTTCCGCACCACACGGCGCAGGCAGGCTTATGAGCCGCGGCGAAGCAAAGGAAAGTTTCACCGTAAGCGAGTTCAAAAAGCAGATGAAGGGAATTTACAGCACCTCAATCGGCAGGGGCACACTTGACGAGTGCCCGATGGCATATAAGGGTATGGAGGATATCGTGAGCAATATCGGAGATACCGCTGAAATTGTGGATATTATCAAGCCGATTTACAACTTCAAGGCAGGAGCAGAGGAGGAAGCGTAATATGAACATAACAACCCTTACAAACGGAATAAAACAGGAAGAAATCGACTTTCCGAAACGTTTTGCTTTATACGAAGAAAAGGAGTACGGAATACTTTTCTATATGACGGATAACAAGGACTCCTATGACGGAAATCACGCTTGCATATACCCTGATAAAATCACGGATTTAGGTGCAGTTCTTGACGAGATTACTGAGTTCTATAAAAAGCTTGGTATCAAGGCGTCGATATATCACCCGTTTGAAAAGGACTATTTCAGCAACAACCTTGAAACGCTGAAAGCACACGGTTACACCTATACTGCTGAGGATGATCACAGGGTTATGCTTCTGACAGCGGAGAACAGCATTGCTGCTCCGAAAAGGCTGGATATCCGTGTTCTGAACAGCTGGGATGAGCGTGTTGCAACTGATATTCTTATTCCAAGCGGCGAGCCGTGGGAGATTGAGGTTACCAGGAAACGTACAGAACAGGACGGAACGTATCTTTTTGTGGGTTATCTTGACGGCAGAGCTGTTGTATACTCCGATATCCACAAGTCGGAGCACGGCAACACACGTTTTGATTATATTGTCACAGCTAAGGAGCGCCGTGGAAACGGCTATGCAAGCGAGCTGTTAAGCTTTATGATTGAATACTGCAAGGGAAATGAGTTCCCTGTGTGCTGGCAGTGGGCAGGCCCGTCAGAGCATATCTGCTACAGAGCAGGTTTCCGTGAAGCTTTCACAATGGAAGCGGGATATGCGAGTTTTACGGGTTGATTGGAGGTTTACTATGAAAAACTATATACCACTTGAAAAAATGAGCAAGAAAGCTCAGCGTGAATACCATAAAATGCATCGTAAGGATTGGGGCGGAATGTCACCCGTGACACGCTGTCCCGATAATCCGAAGGCTTACAACAGAGCAAAAGAAAAGCGTGAAAACCGAAATGGTATTCACGCTTTTTGAATTATTCTGTAATATTTATGAAATAGTAACAATTTGCTGTTGTATATGATAATATTTTGTAGTATAATTGTAACAAGGCAGGAAATATCTGTCTGAAGTAATTATTGGGAGGAATTTTATATGAAGAAGTACATAGCAGAATTTATCGGCACAATGGTACTGGTAATTCTCGGCTGCGGAACAGCAATGCTTGTTGGCTGTGACGCTGTTAACGGCGGTGGATATATCCTTACCGCATTTGCATTCGGCCTTGTAATTGTAGGTATGGCTTACTGTGTGGGCAATATCTCAGGCTGTCACATCAATCCTGCTGTTTCCCTCGGCGTTCTTATGAGCGGCGGAATGACAAGCAAGGACTTTGTCGGCTACGTTGTTTCCCAGTGCCTTGGTGCACTTGCAGGCTCAGGTGTTCTCGCTGCAATCTTTTCACTTGGCGGCGTTGAGGACAAGACAGGCGGCTTCGGCTCAAACGGTCTTGCAAACGTAAACGGAAGCGCTGTTGCAGGCCTTCTTGTTGAGATTGTTCTCACATTCATTTTTGTTCTTACAATCCTTGGTGTAACATCCAAGAAGGCTGGTCACGGCTCATTTGCAGGTGTTGTAATCGGATTTACACTTACACTCGTTCACATCCTCGGTATCGGTCTTACAGGTACATCCGTTAACCCAGCAAGAAGCATCGGCCCTGCAATTGTTTCCAAGTTTACTTAGCAATTGTTGCAGCAATCACAGGCAACACAGGCGCTATCGCTTGCGTATGGGTATTCATTGTTGGTCCACTTGTTGGCGCAGCACTCGCAGCTGTTGTATACAAGTATCTCGAAAGCGAAAAGGCTCAGTAATTTATATTGTTCAAACACCGCGAAGGCTTTGGCTTTTGCGGTGTTTTGTTTATAAACAGCAGTCTTTTAGTTTTATCATAATCGATAAAAAATCCCTGACTGAAGCCAGTCAGGGATTTAATCATTTCCATTCTACAAAGCCGTAGCTTTCGAGTATCTGAAAGAATTTTGCAAGTCTTTCATAAGTGGGGTGGGCTTTTTCACCGAAGTGTTCTTCCATCGGTTCACCCATATCCGCAATTTTTCTTTCACCATCAATCATCGGCCACACGAAGCTTCCGATTTCATCGAGGTGGATATACGAAATTTTCGGCTTTTTAGCGATTTTCTGCATTATCCTGTTCATTATGCCCTTGTTTTCAATTTCAAGGGTAACAATGCCGTTTTCGTCCGTTGTCCAGCCAATATGTTCGGGACGCTTCGGGCATTTTTCAAGATAATTTTCTTCGGGTTTCTGCTTATGCTTCATTCTTCACATCAGCTTTCTTTCTCTTCTTCCAGATGGAGAACTTAAGGAGTGTACAAATGATAAGACCGAATACTACGAGACTGCCGATACTTGATACAACAGGTGGAAGGTTGAGCTTGCCGGAGATATCGAGAACCTTGTCCACGCCGAATACTGCGAGGAGAGCAAGCACGATACCTACAAGACCTTCACCTGCAATCATACCTGAGCAGAAAAGGATACCGTCGTTGATGATTTCCTTCTTTTCTTCTTCTTCCTTCTTCTTCATCTTATCGAATACGAGACGAACGATACCGCCAATGAGGATACAAGCGTTAAGCTGTACAGGGAGGTAAACACCGATTGCGAAAGGAAGAACAGGGATACCGATTACTTCAACGAGAACTGCAATGAATACGCCTACGAATACGAGATTCCAAGGAAGCTCTGCGCTCATTACGCCTTCGATAATCATCTTCATAAGTGTAGCCTGTGGTGCGCCGAGTTCTGCGGAACCAAAGCCCCAAGCGCTGTCGAGGAGGTAAAGTGTACCGCCGATAGCAAGTGCTGCTGCACATACACCGATAATTTCGCCAATCTGCTGCTTCTTAGGTGTAGAACCAAGGAGATAACCTGTCTTGAGGTCCTGGGATGTATCGCCTGAGATAGCTGCTACGATACAGATAATAGAACCGATTGCGATAGCTGCTGCCATACCCTCTGCACCGCTTGCGCCTGTAAACTTGAGGATAAGTGTAGCGATAAGGAGTGTTGCGATAGCCATACCAGAAACTGGGTTGTTACTGCTTCCTACGAGGCCAACCATTCTTGAAGAAACAGTTGCAAAGAAGAAGCCGAAAATTACGATGATAAGTGCGCCGAGAAGGTTAACAGGGATTGCAGGGATAAGCCATACAGCAAGTGTAAGGATTGCGATTGCGATGAGAACAACCTTCATATTGAGGTCATTTGATGTTCTTTCAACGCTTGCAGCTGCTGCGTCCTTCACGTTTATGCTCTTGAGAGCATCCTTGAATGTACGGATAATAAGCGGGAGGGACTTGATAAGGCTGATAATACCGCCTGCTGCAAGTGCGCCTGCGCCTATGTAACGGATGTAGCTGCCCCAGATACCGCTTGCGCCGTCAGCTGCAAAAATCTCACCGATTGTTGCTCCGTCGCTTGGGTATATAACAGCGTTTTCACCGAACATTACGATGAGTGGGATAAGTACGAGCCAGCTGAGCACGCCGCCTGCGAACATATAAGAAGAAATTCTGAAGCCACAGATATAGCCTACGCTCATTACAGCCGGGTAAATCTGTGTACCGATTTCACCTGCAAAGCCCTTAACTCTGAAAGAGATTTCACCTGAAACAAGCTTGAGACCGTCAATGATGAATTTGAAAAGTGCCGCAAAGCCCATACCTGCAAAAATATCAATAATCTGGTTACGAACCAAAGTAATGGGATGTAAATTACCTTCTTTTACCGTTACTGCAGGAAGGGAAATATCAATCTTTTCAGCTTCATAACGAGCCTGTAATTCTTTGGCTTTCATCTTTTCATCCAAACCGCCAAGGAACTCTAAAGCCCATTCCTTTAATTCATTCACACCTTTACCGTAAGCAGCTCTTTCTTCCGGCGCAATGTTTTTCATCTCACGCATTAAGAGTCCGATTTTACCGGTTTTACCGTCTAAGAATTTTTTCTTGAATTCATATACTTCTTTGGAAGAAGTAAGTTCTTCTGCTCCCGCAAGAATCTCTGCTTTAATCTGTTCCAAATTTGCGTTCATCATGTTCTCCTTTCGTTGTTAAAGCCTATGCTCTCATAAGCAGACCTCAAATAGCGTTGCAATATAAGGTTCGCACATAAGAAAATCCCTTGCATATAAAACCTATGCAAGGGACGAATTTTATCCGCGGTACCACCCATATTTCCGAAAAATCGGACACTCTTTGCCATAACGGAGCTTCCGTCCTTCTCTACTGTCA
>CALATN010000124.1 GCA_937891895.1 uncultured Clostridia bacterium | reverse complement strand
CCCTTTTGAAGCTGTCGCTTCAAAATTCCCTCTCCAGAGCGCTTTTAAGGCGCGTTCTGCGAAAAACAAAAGCAAGCTTTTGTTTCCAAGTTTTGCTGCGCAAAACATTGGCGCAAGCAGGGATTTCGCTCTCTGCAGAGAGCGATTTAGGGGCGTTGCCCCTAAAAACCCCACCAAAGGGGACACCGTCCCCTTTGGAAACCCATAGCTTTGATTATCGGCTCCTCGCTAAATTATAATTTACCGAATAAGTCTTTTATTCTTTTCAAGTATATGTTATAATAGCTTTAAAAAGAACTATTATCAGTATATGAAACGAGGCGGTTTTGGTGAGAATAATCGTGATGTCCGACTCCCACGGCTACAGTGCTCAGGTTGAAAAAATCATACACGCTAATCCCGAGGCGGATATGTTCATTCATCTCGGCGACGGCGAAAGCGAAGTTGCACAGATGAAAATAAAATATCCCGATATAGACTTCCGAAGTGTGCGCGGCAACTGCGACTGGAGCAAGGATTCTCCCGATTTTATGGTTGTTGACTGCGGCACGGCTAAAATCTTCTGCTGTCACGGTCACCGCTACGGTGTAAAATCAGGCACGGAGCTGCTCCGCTCGATTGCAAGGGACAACGGCTGTGCGGCGGCATTTTTCGGTCACACACACGAGCGTTACATTGCCCGTGAGGACGGAATTGACATTCTTAACCCGGGAAGCTGTTCAAGCCCAAGGGATGGCAACAAGCCTTCATATGCCTTCGTTGACGTGCTTGAAAACGGAATTTTTCTGAATATTATTGATGTTGGTTATTAAAGAAAGGAATTTTACTATGAATATAAAAAAGATTACAGCAGTTGCCTGTGCGGTAGCTATGGCGGCAGGGATGACTGCTTGCGAAAAAAGCGATGATGTGGTAACAGTTAGCGAAACAACCGCAACTACAGCAGCTACCGCTGCACTTTCCCCCGAGGAGCAAATTCATTATGATATGGTACAGCGTTCCTTCGTGCAGTTCGGCAACACGCACCGAATTGAAGCAAAGCTTGCAAAGGCGTCAAGCGGCGAGGAGATGACTGTTGCATACATAGGCGGCTCTATTACCGAGGGTATCGGTGGTGGTGCCGATGGCTGCTACGCAAAGCTTTCCTACAATTACATTGCTGAAAATTTCGGTACGGGCGACAACGTGAAATATGTCAATGCGGGTATAAGCGGCACACCTTCAATTCTTGGCAATCTCCGTGTGGAAAGGGACGTGCTTGACAAAAATGCTGATATTGTATTTATCGAATTTGCGGTAAACGACGGCGGCGACCAGATTTACAAGGACTCCTTTGAGTCGCTGGTCAGAACAATTCTTATGCAGGAAAATGAGCCTGCGGTAATTCTGCTTTTCACGGTTACCGAAACGGGTCACACCTGTCAGGAACAGATGAAGCAGGTAGGTGAGTATTACGAATTGCCGATGATAAGTGTGCCTGATGCAATCCAGCCTGAATTTGAGGCAGGAAGAATGGTATGGGATGATTACTCCGATGACGGTTCTCATCCTAATACTGACGGACACGCACTTGTTGCGGAGTTTATTTCCAACTGGTTTGAACAGCTGAAAGCACGTGACGCTGTTGAGTCTGAATACAAAATGAAGCCAATCGGAAAATTCAGCAATGCTTACGATAACGCATTTATGGTCGAGGCTGATTATGATAACTCAAACGAAAATATTACAATCGGCGAAACGGGAAGCTTTACTCTTGACGGCAGGGGGATTGCAGGCTTCACAAAGGGTGCGTGGGTTTACAACGGCGAGGGGACAGACCCGTTGAAAATGAATATCAAGGGCAACAGCTTCTTCCTTGTATGCAAGAGAAACAATAAGCCTGAAATGGGTAAGTTTGATGTTTATATCAACGGCGAAAAAGCCGCAACAATCAACACAAACCACAAGGACGGCTGGGGTGACCCCTGGGCATTCCAGGTAATCAAGTGGCAGAGTGTGAAGGATATGGAGATTGAGATTGTTCCTACCGCTGACAGTGCAGGAAAGACAATTGAGATTTACGCAATCGCCTGCACACAGAATTCAAGTTTCTGATAAATTGGAATTTATAGAGCAGTTGTAGCACCAAGCCTCGGGTTTCCAAAGGGAGCGGTGCTCCCTTTGGTAGGGGTCAAGGGGGCA
>CALATN010000123.1 GCA_937891895.1 uncultured Clostridia bacterium | reverse complement strand
GATGCTGCCCTGCGATGTGGAACCGTTGGAGCTGATAACTTCGGATACCGCACGGATCGCATAGGGGAATTCTTCTTCAGAGGGAAGCATGGGTTCGATAGCTCTTTCAGCCAGTGCGCCGTGACCGATTTCACGACGTCCAGGACCTCTGCTTGGCTTTGTTTCGCCAACAGAGTAGGATGGGAAGTTGTAGTGGTGCATATATCTCTTTGTATCTTCCTCGTCGAGACCGTCAATTCTCTGGGAGTCGCTTACAGGACCGAGAGTTGCGATTGTAAGTACCTGTGTCTGACCTCTTGTGAAGAGACCTGAGCCGTGTACTCTTGGAAGCACGCCTACTTCAGCAGCGAGAGGACGGATTTCGTCGATGCCTCTGCCGTCAACACGCTTGCCCTCATAGAGCCAGTTTCTAACAATCTTCTTCTGAAGCTTATAGATACATTCGTCGATCATAGCAATCTTCTCAGGATACTGCTCGTCGAATGTTGCGTGAACTTCGTCCTTGATAGGATTGAGTCTTTCTTCACGGATGTTCTTATCGTTTGTATCGAGAGCAACCTTAACCTTTTCACCAACGAGAGCTTCGATAGCGTCGAACATATCGTGATCAACTTCCTGGGATTCGAATTCAAACTTCTTCTTGCCGATTTCCTTCTGAATGTCGGAAATGAATGTTACAATCTTCTTGATTTCTTCGTGGCCCTTGAGGATTGCTTCGAGCATTGTGTCGTCGTCAACTTCGTTTGCACCAGCCTCGATCATTACAATCTTTTCCATTGTACCTGCAACTGTGAGGTTGAGGTCTGTCTTTTCGCGCTGTTCAAGAGTTGGGTTGAGTACGATTTCGCCGTCAACAAGACCAACGCTGATACCGCCGATTGGACCGTTCCAAGGAATATCGGAAATGGAGATTGCGATGGATGTTGCAATCATACCGCAGATTTCAGGTGAATTGTCAGGGTCAACTGCGAGAACTGTCATTACAACAGAAACGTCGTTTCTCATATCCTTGGGGAAAAGAGGACGGATTGGTCTGTCTACAACACGGGAAGTAAGGATAGCCTTTTCGCTTGGCTTACCCTCTCTCTTCATGAAAGAGCCAGGGATACGGCCTACTGCGTAAAGTCTTTCTTCATAGTCAACGGAAAGTGGGAAAAAGTCGATTCCCTCTCTTGGCTTAACACTTGCTGTTACGTTTGCCATAACAACTGTTTCGCCGTACTTAACCCAACAGGAACCATTGGAGAGTTCACAGGTCTTACCTGTTTCTACAGTAAGCTCTCTGCCTGCATAGGTTGTTTTAAAAATTCTGTGGTTTTCAAACATTTTAACTGCCTCCTTAATAATTTTTCAGGTCGCAGTTTTAGCAATAAATCCTGCCTGCTATTTCCAAATCGGGCACGATTTAATGCTAAACAACTGCTCCCTACGATTTGCCTTTTTAACGTATTAAAGGCAGGGTAAAGGCTTACGCCTTTACTTACTGCCCTCAAAACATTATTACTTACGAAGACCGAGCTTTTCTACGATTGCACGATATCTGTTGATATCCTTTTTAGCAAGGTAGTTGAGGAGGTTACGTCTGTGACCTACCATCTTGAGAAGACCTCTTCTGGAGTGGTGGTCCTTCTTGTGAACCTTCAGGTGTTCAGTAAGATCGTTGATTCTCTTTGTGAGAATAGCAATCTGTACTTCAGGTGAACCTGTGTCGTTTTCGCTTGTCTTGTTTGCAGCGATAATCGCTGTCTTTTCTTCTTTCAGCATCATAGCCAAAACACCTCTTTCTTAATATTATCCGCAACATAGTAAGCGGCAGGCATTATTCCGCAAGCGGCTTACTCCGCAAACCAAGTAGACGGACTTATGTTGTATCTTAAAACACAACTCATAAATTATAACACACAAAAATTGATTTGTAAAGGGGTTTCAGGAAATAATTTTTCCTTTTTTCTTTTTTCCTTCAATAGGAGTTTCCTGTCCGCCCATATCAGTAAACACACTGTCTTCTGCAGAAAGAGGCTTGAGATAGTCATACTCAGGATTGTCCATCCCTCTCTCCTCGTAATATGGGTTGATGACATATTTCTGAACCTTAGGGTAAGAGTTGAACATAATAATGAAGCCTATAAAGGAAATTGCCCATATTGGTATAAGAATCAATGTAACAGGAGTTACAAAAATCATTGCAACAATTACCGAAATAATTGCCATTACTATTACCAGTGTAATGAAATTCTTTTTGAGTTCAAGACAAGCGAGATAAAATCCATTTTTGATAATATTCTTCAACGAAAGATTTGTTGAAACAATCATTGGAAAAATATAAAAATTCATCATAAAGATTGTCAAAGCAAAACTGATTGAAATTACACACATTACCATATATATTGTTCCTCCTGACTCTGCTGCATCTCTCAGCTGAGGATAAATTTCAAGCCCAAGCAATGCGGAAATGAGAAAAATAGTATCGGCAATTCCTACAGGCAAAGCCTGCTTCCAGTTCTGACTGAAGCCTTTCCAGAAATCGTGGAAAACAAAAGTATTTTTATCCATCGACATATTACGGAGCACCCTTGTCATTCCAGCAATTGCAGGTCCGATTGTTATAATTGGCAAACAAAAAACAAAAGTAATAAGATTAAGCTTCACAAGCTTCCACCAATATCTGAAATAGAGCTCACAGAATTCAAAAAACGCTTTCTTTTTTGGTGCATCCTTAGCAACGCCTCGGCCTGCTTTTTCATAATTATTACTGAATAATCCCAATTTTACAACTCCTTTGTTTTTGTTTTTCATTAAATCTTCCACATATCCGAAAATAAAATTGAAGCTGCACTTTCAGCCAGAGCTGCAAAAACAACCATCGCACAAAGAATTACATATTTTGTAAAAAACAACCTGAAATCTATTTTTGCACTCACAGGACTTTTACCGAAGACGGAAGAATAAACGTCCGTTGACATATTCAGTGCTTCCCTTACAGCAATTATTACTGCAAATGATGAGATAACCGTCCACGGAATTATCATCACCGCAGACATTCCTATGCCGTTTATACCGTATATATCGTAAATACCTGCAAGGGTTATTCCTGTACCTAAAGCATGAAATACAGCTATAAGATATTCGGCAGGATGAGCAATAGCACTGAATCCAAGCCAAAAGCATATAACCAGCATTACAAACGGCTCACAAAAGGAATTAACAAGTATTTCCGCAAACTGCTTGTCCAATCTGCCGGATATAAAGCTTTCAGCAAATATACTAAAACGCTCAGATTGTCCGTCAGGAGGAAAACAATATAAAAATACACCTGCAGCAATCCCTGCAAAATACAGCAACACAATTCCGATAAGTCTGTTTTTGTTTCGAGTGGTATTTCTATCCGACATATATAACCGTCCTTTACTTTTTTAGTAAAGTATATGCGGATAATTATTTTTCAGAACTATTTTGAAAGTTCGTATGCTCTTCTTGTGCAGCTTTCGCAAGCCTTGTTCACGGTTTCTGTCAGGTTGCCGTCGTAAAGTTCTTTAAGACCTTCAAGCGTTGTTCCTCCGGGACTTGATACCATTTTGATAAGCTCATCAATAGTATATCCCGAATCGGTAATCATTTTTGCCGAACCGATAAGTGCCTGTGAGAAAAGTCTCTTTGCGGTTTCTTCATCGATATCAACTGATTTTGCGTAGTCAACGAAAGCCTTTGCAAAGAGGTAGATAAATGCAGGGCTGCTGCCGTTTACAGCAATAATTTCCTTCATTTTATCCTGTGGCACGACCTCTGCCTTACCGCAGGAACCAAAAATATTCTTTACAAACTCAAATTCCTCATCCGTTACATTTGCGTTTCTTGAAAGTGCAGATGCACCCTCTCCGAGAAGAAGCGGTGTATTAGGCATTACGAGAACAACCTTTGCATTTTCCAGAGTTTTTGACTGGAGATACTCGGCTGTAATACCTGCACAGATTGAGATAATGATTTTATCCTTTGTAAAATCACCGCCGACCTTATCAAGCACGCTGTCAAGCTGCTGTGGTTTTACAGCAAGGAAAACATAGTCGCACTTCTGCACGAGTTCATTTTCGCTTGCGCAAGGCTCAACGCCGAACTGATTTAATCTTTCTATCATTTCATTGTTAGGGTCATAAGCATATAAACTGATTGTTCTTGATGATGCATACATTTTCACATCACCGCACAGGCCGCTTCCGACTATACCCTTGATAATTGCAAAGCCCATATTGCCTGCGCCGATAAATCCTACTGTTGTCATAAATCATCGTCCTTTCAACAGCAAATTAAAATACATATTAAACAGTATACTACAAATTGTACAAAATAGCAAGCTTTTTTTATATTTGACAATAAATTTATTTTTTTCTTTTTTGAAACAAATAGGACGTTACTACTTGATATTTTTCTGAAATTATGTATAATTAAATTAAGTATGTTTTTACGCTTTTTTAAAAACAGTAAAAAGTAAAGGAATGATTTTTATGGCTGAAAAAAAGTTTACCGTTGCACTTAAAAATATTATTGATGAATTCCACCTTGAAACAATTTATCTTCCAGAAGACGCTTCAAAGCTTATGATAAAGGAAACTGACCTTAACCGTCCGGGACTTCAGCTTATGGGCTTTTATGAATATTTCAACAACGAGCGTATCCAGATTCTCGGCAAGATGGAGTTTGCTTACCTTGCAACAATTGACGAAGAAACACGCTTCAACCGTCTTGATATGCTTTTTGCACAGCACATTCCTGCACTTATTATTTCAAGAGAGCTTCCGTATTTCCCTGAAATGGTTGATATGGCTCAGAAATACAATGTTCCTCTGCTTCGCAGCAAGGACAGCACATCCAGCTTTATGGCGGCACTGATTGCTTTCCTCAACCTGCATCTTGCTCCGAGAATTACACGTCATGGTGTACTTATTGAAGTATACGGTGAAGGTATGCTTATTCTTGGTGAAAGCGGTGTTGGTAAGAGTGAAACTGCAGTTGAGCTTATCAAGAGAGGTCACAGACTTGTTGCGGATGACGCTGTTGAAATCAGACGTGTTTCCAGCATCAGTCTTGTTGGTTCTTCACCTGAAAACATCCGTCACTTCCTTGAAATCCGTGGTATTGGCATTGTAAACGCACGTCGTCTGTTCGGTATGGGTGCGGTAAAGGTTACTGAAAAGATTGATATGATTGTTGAACTTGAGCCATGGGACAGCGAGAAGGTTTACGACAGAATGGGCGTTGACAACGAATACACTTCTATTCTTGGTGTAAAGGTACCTTGCACAACTATTCCTGTAAAGCCCGGCCGTAACCTTGCTGTTATTCTTGAGGTTGCTGCTATGAACAACCGTCAGAAGAAGATGGGCTACAACGCTGCTCAGGAGCTTCTTGACAATCTCGGACTTGATATGGACCGCAAGGAAACTATCAAGAAGTGGGATATTTATTGATTGGAGGATACCCCCTTTGCGAATTATTGCAGATACACATACACATACGGTTGCTTCGACACACGCTTATTCGACTGTACTTGAAATGGCACAGTTTGCTGAAAAAGCGGGACTTGAAGCGCTGGCAATTACTGACCATACACCAAATTCTACAGACGGTCCTCACATATGGCATTTTCATAATTTACACAAGGCGCTTCCTCGTGAGCTTTGTGGTGTAAAGCTTATTTTCGGTGCTGAATCGAGTATTATTGATTACGATGGAAACATTGATTTCCCAGAAAGTGAATGTAAAGCGCTGGATTGGATTATTGCTTCAATTCACAGAAATCAGCTTGCCAAGGCTTCACCTGAGGAAATAACAAAGCTTTACCTTGGTGTTGCGGAAAACCCTTATGTTGATGTTATCGGGCACTGTGCTACTGTAGGATATGAATTTGATTATGAAAAATGCCTGAAGAAATTCAAGGAATGCGGCAAGCTTGTTGAGATAAACGAAAGCTCGATTATATGGAAGAACACAGAGAGCAATTTCCGTGAGGTTATTCGTGTTTGCAAGAAATATGAAGTTCCTGTTGTTGTCAACTCGGATGCTCATTTCTGCACGCTTGTGGGACATTTTGACAATGCAATTCGTTTGCTGAATGAGCAGGATTTCCCACAAAAGCTGATTGTCAATGCAGATTGGGACAGGCTGTATTCTTTCATTGCTGCCAAGAGAGGCAATATTTTCGGTTAATTGGCATAGAATTATAAAAAAACAAGGGCGGTAACGTTATGGGTTGCTTAGATAAAAAAATTGAACAGATTACCGCGGAAGCTGTGGCACTTGGATGCTATATAGAAAAGGGCGCAGTTCTCAAGGATTACACCACATTCAAAATCGGCGGCAGGTGTGATTTACTGGTAAAGCTTAACGGTGAAGAAAGTTTTGTAAAGCTTATTCCGCTTGCCGAAAAGCTTGATATTCCTTACTACATTTTCGGCAAGGGTTCTAACCTTATTGTTGACTCGGACGGAATAACGGGTGTTGTTTTTGTTTCTGGCAAGGATTATGCTGAAATAAAGCTTATTGATGACACAACCATTCTTTGCACAGCAGGTACTGCCCTTTCAAATCTTTGCAAGTTTGCGCTTGAAAATGAACTTACAGGGCTTGAATTTGCTTATGGTATCCCAGGAAGTCTTGGTGGTGCGGTATTTATGAACGCAGGCGCTTACGGCGGAGAGATGAAGGATGTTGTGACAAGTGTAAAGGTCATGGACGTTACAGGTTTGATTTCCGAATACACAGCTGATAAGCTTGACTTCTCCTATCGTCACAGCCGTTTCACTGAAAGCGGTGAAATTATTCTTTCGGCTGTTATAAAGCTTGAAAAGGGTGACAGGAAGCAAATCAAGGCTCAGATGGATGACCTAATGGAACGCAGATGCAGTAAGCAGCCGCTTGAATATCCCAGTGCGGGAAGTATGTTCAAACGTCCTGAGGGAAGTTATGCTTCGCTACTGATTGATCAATGCGGACTGAAGGGTGTTCACGTTGGTGATGCTGAAGTAAGTACAAAGCACAGCGGATTTGTTATCAACAAGGGTAATGCGGATTTTGGTCAGCTTATGGAGCTGATTGAAATTGTCAAGAATACTGTTAAGGAAA
>CALATN010000122.1 GCA_937891895.1 uncultured Clostridia bacterium | reverse complement strand
CTACGGGGATGCCGAGTGCTGCAATCAATTCAACGATGGTAACAACGGAGAAGTCTTCGCTGCCGATCATTTCATCGATAACAGCTTCTTTTGAAGTTGCTTTCAAATCAAGAATCATGACTTCTTTTTTAAGCAAGTCTTGAATTTTCATAGTTTTTCTACCTCTACTTTTTGATATGTTTCTTTGATGAATTCAGCTGTTGCTAAGTCATCTGAGAATGTAGTTGCTGTTCCACAAGCGACACCCCATTTAAGAGCTTCAACAGGGTCACCAGATTTAACGTATTCTCCAGTAAAACCAGCTACCATTGAGTCACCAGCACCTACAGAGTTTTTAACTGTACCTTTAATTGGTTTTGCAAAGTATGCTGCTTCTGGAGTTACAAGCAATGCGCCATCTCCAGCCATTGAAATAATAACGTTTTTAGCACCTTTAGCAAGAATTTCACGAGCGTATTTTTCAATATCAGCTAGACCGTTCAACTCTACACCAAAGATATCAGCCAATTCGTGATTATTTGGTTTTACTAAAAGCGGTTGGTAGTTTAGTGAGTCAAGAAGAGTTTGTCCTTCAAAGTCACACACTACTTCAGCACCAGCTTTTTTAGCAATTGGAATCAAAGTGTTGTAAACTTGGTTTCCAAGGCTGCTTGGAGCTGAACCCGCAAAAACAACAGTATCTTCGCTAGACAAACCAGCAAGAATTGATTTCAATTCTTCTAATTTTTCATCTGAAATTTTTGGACCAGCACCATTAATTTCAGTTTCTTCACCAGCTTTGATTTTAACGTTAATACGTGTATCTTCAGAACAAAGTCTGTTTTAATACCTTCAGCTACTAAGCTATCAGCAACAAAACGTCCAGTGAAACCACCGATAAAACCAGTTGCAGTATTATCGATATCCAATCGTTGTAAGATACGACTAACGTTAATTCCTTTACCACCAGCAAACTTATCATCGCTAGACATACGGTTAACACTGTCAAGTACTAAGTTATCCAAGCGGACGATAAAGTCGATTGATGGATTCAGAGTTACTGTGTAAATCATACTTCAATTACCCTCGTATTTTCTTTTATTTTTTTCATCAGTGCTCCGCTAGATTGATTGGTAATGATTGTAACATTTTCAATCTTTTCAACCTTTGCAAAAGAAATACGACCAATCTTTGATGAGTCAGTGACTACATAAGTCTTTCTGGCATTCTCGATAACTGTCCTTTTAATAACCGCTTCCTCTACGTCAGGTGTTGTTAGGAATTTTTCATCAATTCCATTAATACCTAAGAAAGCTTTATCAAAATTCAACTGTCGAATTTGATCGTAAGCTGCTACTCCGATACTTGCATCAGTTGATTTTTTTACATGACCACCAATAATGATGGTCTTGACGTTTTTATCAACCAACTTAGCAGCGTGGTGAATTGAATTCGTTACAACCGTTAAATTATCCTGATTTAAATAGCCTAATAATAATTCGTTGGTTGTTCCTGCATCCACAAAAATAACTTCATCATTTGAAATCATTTCTGCTGCTTTTTGAGCAACTAGCTTTTTTTCTTGAATGTTTTTGATAGATTTTTGCTGATTGGTAAATTCCTCTTGGAGCGAGTGAGGAAGTTCAGCCCCACCATGAACTCGGTGAAGTTTTCGCCGTACACCGTAATAAAATCTCCGTCAGGGGACTCAGCAAAGATATAGTCATTGACAACAACATCCTTTACGCCGATTTTCATATCGGTAGAAGTGTAATTACCAAAAGTGTACTGCTCTCCGAAAAGCATATCGTAACCGATATCCTGCATTTTTGCGGGGTAATCAGCTGTATCGGCAAAATTGCGGTTGTAGTAGCTGATATAACCGCCGCCGAAGCCGAGCAGGTCGCTCACCTTTGCGGAAAGCTGATAAGCAGGGATGTCCTTCTTTTCAGCAGGTAACTGTTCGTAGTTGCTCCAGATAACATATTCCGTCTGGAGAATATTTCCGTTTGCAACATCCTCATTTTCAATGCTGAGGTTAGGCAGATGGTCACCATAAAGAACAAGCACAGTCGGCTCGTCAAATTCTTCAAGAGCCGCCATAAGTTCACCAATGAATGCATCGGTTTCGTGAAGCTGGTTTATGTAATACTCAAAGGCAATTACGTCGCCCTCTTCCATTTCTTCCTCGTACTGTGCAAGCTTGATAACGTGAGGTGAACCCTCAGGCATTTCACTTGGATATCTGCCGTGCGGCTGAACAGAAACTGCAAATACAAAGTCACGGCTGTCGGAATAATTCAATGCATCGGTAATGCAGGGTACAAGTACTCAGTCGTCCGCCCAGTTCTTAGCGTTGAGCTTGACGTCGTGCATATATTCAATAGGAGTAAAGGTATCAAAACCAAGCTGTGAGTAAACAATGTGTCTGTCGTAGAATGTGCCGTCGTTGTTGTGGATAGCGTGTGCAGAGTAGCCGTAATCTGCAAGGTTGTACGCAATACTTTCACAGGGCATTTCCTTCAGCACGGTCTTGAACGGGTATTCGCTTGCACCAAAGAAATCAAGGCTTATGCCTGTGAGAATTTCAAATTCGGTGTTAGCAGTTCCTGCACCGATTGAAGGTACTGTAAGCAAGCCCGTCGGACATTTTTCCTTGAGTGCTGTAAAGTTTGGTACAGGATTTTCAGTAAACTTTTTATTGTTCAGCAGGTTTACATCGAAGAAAGATTCCAGTTGTACCATTACAACATTCGGCTGAACATCTGGAGTGTGCTGACCGCGGTCGTTACCGATTTCAGCAGCAACGTAGTCCATAGCTTCAGCCGTGTATTCCTCAGGCTCATCAATACCCGTATCAATGATGCTGTTAGAGAAGCAGTAAACAAAGCCGTAGTCCTCATAAGCGTCAGCAATATTAGGAAAGTTTGAGGAATCACTTTCAGCGGCAATTGCAGCATCGTTTACAATCAAAGCGGAAGCCATAAATGCGCAGAGGAAAGAGCAGGTTCTCAGATAGTGCATTTGTCCTTTGGTTTTTGGTGTCTTGAAAAACAGAATAATAAGTCCGATTACTGCAGTAAGAATTGCAAGGATAACCAGCGCAAGCTCAAAGTTGTTGAGATAAACATTTATGATGTCAATTACTGAACTTAAAATCTGAAGGTCAACTGCCGAGAATGGGGTCGTCCTGAAGCCGAGCAGAACGCAGTTTGTAATTCCACAGGCAAGCCATACAATGGCAACAAAGGTGAAAACGAAGATGCGCTTTCTGAAAAGCGTACATACACCAAGTGTCATAAAGATAATGAAGGAGTTGTAGATAAACATAATCGGGTGTACCGTAAATGCTTCAAGCCCTCCGAAAACACTTCTTCTGCTGAGCATCTCAACTACTGTGTTGAGAATAACAGAGGTGTATATACAAAATACAAATGGGTGCGTATTCAAGTAATCATGCAGTTTATTAAAATACGGTTTAATCTTTGTCCACGACATAGACATAATCCTCTCAAATCAAGTTATAGCTTTATTTTTCATCACATAGTATAGCATAGCACACCAAATAAAGCAATCGTCAAAATGACGTTAATATGATATGAATTGCATTTTTTGTGGGACAATTTGCACACTAATTCTCACTTGAATTTGTGAATAGCGTATAAATAAAGGTACCGTTCAAATCAATGAACGGTACCGAATAAGTTATTTTACAGAACTTGTAAGTGCCTTTACGAGGTCGGGATAATTCCACTTGAGAGTATTTCTGTTGAGAAGTCCGAAGCCTTCACCGTCCTTAGGACCACAGTTTGTTCCGTTGTCCCACCAGACACAAGGAACACCGTATTTTTCAGAAACGGAAAGATAATACTTTGCAACTTCAATTCTATCATCAGTATTGGATTTGTTAATTGTTCCGAATTCATCCATAATAACTGGAATATCCTTGCTGAGCATTACAGAATTGATATTGGAGAAATTGTTGTCGATTTCTTTTTTGCCGTTTTCTGTAAGCTTTGTTTCGGAGGAGTATCTGTTCAGCGCAACATTGTACGGAGAGTATGCGTGAACGGAAACTGCAATTCTGTTGTCATCTTCAGGAAGCCAAAGGTCAGAAAGTGCGGACTTGCCGCTGTTTGCGCCATATGGAGTAAGGATTATAACACGTGTCTTGTTGTTTCCGCCTGTTGAACGGATTGTATCAACAGCACCCTGATACAGGCTGTTGAGAACTTCTCTTTCAGCCGATGTGCCACCATTCCATTCCTGAGCGGAGCCCTCTGTTCTTGGTTCGTTAAGTATTTCAAAAAGGAGCTTTTCGTCGTAATCCTTGAAACGTACAGCAATCTGTTTCCACACGTAATTAAGCTTTTTCTTTACATCCTTTTCCTTGGAAGCGTCAAGCTTTACCCAGTTGTTTTCGTGGTGTGTGTTGAGGATAATGTACATATTGTTATCGTAAGCGTAGTCAACGATTTCCTGAACACGGTCAAGCCATTCAGCATCAATCTTGCCGTTGGAATCAATGTGGTCATTCCAGGAAACAGGGATACGTACTGTATTAAAGCCAGCCTTCTTGACAGCGTCAATCATTGCCTTTGTGGTCTTAGGGTTACCCCAGGCTGTTTCGCAATCCATTTTGTTGCTGAGCCAGGAACAGTTATAGCAGTCCATTGTATTGCCGAGATTCCAACCAATTGTCATCTTGTCAATAATAGCCTGAGCGGAACCTGAGGATGAGGTTTTCTTTTTGGTGGT
This sequence comes from uncultured Clostridia bacterium, assembly GCA_937891895.1. GTDB lineage: Bacteria > Bacillota > Clostridia > Oscillospirales > Ruminococcaceae > RGIG8773. Next base: position 2,388 of record CALATN010000122.1, on the reverse strand, counting down.
AGTTGTCGTGGGATTTTGGGTGGTTGCCGTTGTTGCAGTCTTCTTGGAAGAACTTGCTTTCTTTACAGTGACCTTGCAGGTAGCCTTGTATTTTGTGTCTTTGATTTTCATTGTAATGGTAGCAGTACCGGCTTTTTTTGCAGTAACCTTACCGCCGCTTTTTATCGTAGCAACAGATTTGTCCGAGCTGCTCCACTGAACAGTATATTTTGAGAAGCCTGTTACAGTTTTCTTGAGCGTATAGCTGTCACCGACCTCAAGAGTGATTTTAGATTTGTTGAGCTTCACGCTTTTCTTAGAAGATGCGGAAACGTTTACAGCCATAGCAGAAATACAAATGAGAGCTGCCATAAGGACTGCAAGAATTTTTTTGAGTTTCATAGAATACCCTCCTGTAATTTTTTACAATTATATCAGAAATCAGTTTACAATTCAAGTATATTATGTAAATTACGAAAATGAAAATATGGTGAAACTTTACAGTGCACGCTTGAAAATCAGAAAATGATTTGATATAATTTATTTTAGTAAACCGCTTCAGGAGGCGAAGCAAAATGAAAAAGCTTTTATTTGTATTTAATCCCCATTCCGGTAAAGGACTTATAAAACAGCACCTTATGACTATTGTCGATACATTTGTAAAGGGTGGCTATGAGGTAACTATTCACCCGACTCAGTGCAGAAATGATGCTTATGAAAAAATCACGTCACGCAGTGAGAATTTCGATGTTGTCGTATGCAGCGGCGGTGACGGCACACTTAACGAAACTATCAAAGCTGTAATGACAAACGGAAACAGAATGCCCATAGGCTACATTCCATCAGGAACAATGAATGATTTTGCTTCTGCAATCGGTATACCGAAGGATATGCCCGCGGCGGCTCAGAAAATCATTGACAACAATATTATTACCGTTGATATAGGCTCTTTCAATCAGGAGTATTTCACATATATTGCCGCATTCGGAATGTTTACAGACGTAAGCTACGAAACTCCGCAGCAGATGAAGAATATGTTCGGAAGTCTTGCTTACATTATGGAAGGTATGAAGCGTTTCAATATGGCAAAAACCTATAAGGTAAGTGTTACACACGACGGTGTAACAACTGAGGATGAGTATATATATGGTATGGTGTCAAACTCCTCGTCAGTAGGCGGAATAAAGGGCTTTGGCGGAGATGATATCCTGCTTGACGACGGCGTGTTTGAGGTGTTCCTCATTAAAGCACCGAAAAATCTCCAGGAATTTCAGTTTGCAATCAATGCCCTTATGAAGCACGAGCTTGATGCAAAATGCTTCCGCTGCTTCAAGGCTTCCGAGGTTACATTCCATTCGGACAACGATCTACCCTGGACGCTTGACGGTGAATTCGGAGGTAACTGCCGCAATGTGACAATAAAGAACAACCATCGTGCGATAGATATATTTGCAGAAAAAAATCTTCTTGTTGAACAATAAAAACAGGGTATCGGAACAAATCCGATACCCTTTGTTTCTGATATAAAGAAAAACCGCCTTGCCGCCATGTGAAGCATAAAACCCGCACTCTGGCAGGTGGGCAATGCCCCTTCAGTTTCGCGCTCCCTGCGTCCGTTACTCCGCACATCTAATGCGGCGGGAGGTCTGCAATCCGCTGACGGAGGACAAATCCCTAATATAATGTGTTGGATTATAAAATCACACTTCATCGAACAAGGCAGAAATCTCTTTTCTGATAGTAGTATAGCACAACTAAATCAAAAAATCAATAGCAATTTTTAGATTTTTTGCTGACAAAATATGATATTCACTCCATTACCAATATGTGAAAACAAATCCTGCAAGGGGCGACAATACTATCATAATTACCGAAAAGCTGAACGACTCAACGGAAGTGAGCGTCGCACGCTGTTCCGAGGGGAACATATCCTGTAAAATTGCGTTTGTACGTACCTGCAATGCGTCATCACCCACAGCTGCAATAAATCCGCCCAGCGCCATAATCCAGTAAAGTGGGGAGTGTTCTGCAATAAATCCCATCAGCACCAGTGATGTTGAAATCGCAAATATACATTTGTAGCTGATTTTTGGCAATTTCAGTATCAGCCTTGACCCGACAATTCCTCCCATTTCCATAAATAACAGCGCAATTCCCAGACCCCATTCGGGAATACCTTTTTCGGGGAGTTTAGCTTGTAAGAAAAACAACAGCAGAATATCGACCGCACCAACAAACGAATTGCAAAGCATCAAACCGATTGCCTTACGCACTTCCTTTATAAACGCAAAGCTTTCCCTGAAGCAGGAAAGCAGCCTCTTGCCAAGTGGCACATCAGTATTTGGCGAAACAGCGTAAACCTCACGCAAGGATATAAGAACAGTAATCTGTGCAATGCACATAATAAGG
>CALATN010000121.1 GCA_937891895.1 uncultured Clostridia bacterium | reverse complement strand
TGCGCTTTGTATGTCCGTTTCGGGACAGTGCTTTATGAGCGCAATGATAGGTTCACGAAGTGCTAATCGCGGTATGTGTGCACAGGCCTGCAGACTTCCGTTTTCAGCAATGGGAAGCAAGGAGCGTTATGACCTTTCACTGAAGGATTTGTGCGGTATTCCGCAGATTGACAAGCTGAGTGAAATCGGTGTTGCTTCACTGAAAATCGAGGGTCGTATGAAGCGTGCGGAGTACGTTGCGGCGGCGGTTACGGCTTGCCGTGCGGCGCTTGACGGCAACGAGCCTGACCTTGACACGCTTAGGGCGGTTTTCTCCCGAAGCGGCTTTACCGACGGTTATCTTACGAACAGACTCGGCACGGAAATGTTCGGCTACCGAAGAAAAGAGGACGTGGTTTCGGCGGAGGCTGTTCTGCCCGAACTGCGTGAAAAATACAGAAAAGAAACAAAGGCGGCGACAGCTGACTTTTGTGCATATATAAAGAACGGCGAGCCGTCACGGCTTGAAATGACCTGCAGCGGAATAACGGTTACAGCGGAGGGCGCTGTTCCCGAAATTGCGAAAAATCGTCCTGCTGACAGAGATTATATTGCCCGTCAGCTTGATAAGTTGGGTGACACAATTTATACTATTGGTAATATTAGCGCCGAAATCGACGAGGGGTTAATGCTGCCCGCGTCTGCAATCAACGCTTTGAGACGTGAAGCTGTTGAAAAAATGGACGCGGCACGGATTGCGGCGGCAAAGCCTGAACAACGCATCTGCGGGGTTGACATTGATTTCAGACGTGAAAACCGCTACCCAGCAAAAATACGTGTTAAAATTTCTTCTGCGGAACAGCTTGCAGCTTCGGCTGAAGCTGATGAAGTTGTTGTACCGCTGAAGCTTTGCGGCAAAGTACAGGCGGCGGAAAATATAATTGTTGAACTGCCAAGATTTGTTGACGATGAAGGCAGACTGGCAAAACAGCTTGAGGCTGTAAAGGAAAGCGGATTTACCCACATTCTTTGCACAAACCTTGCCCACGTTCAGCTTGGCAAGGCACTTGGATTTACTCTGCACGGCGGCTTCGGACTCAATATTGTAAGTCCGTATTCCGTGAAAACGGCACGACAGCTGGGACTTGCGGACGTTACTGCAAGCTTTGAGATGAAGGCTTCACAGCTGCCGAAAATCTGCGGCAACATTCCTGTGGGAATAATCGGCTACGGCTATCTGCCTGTTATGCTGACAAGAAACTGTCCCGTAAAGCAGGCGGTTGGCGGCTGCAAGAACTGCACGGGCAGGCTTACCGACAGGACAGGACGTGAATTCAGGGTAAAGTGCGACGGCATATCAAGCGAAATTCTCAACAGCGACCTGCTGATGATGAGTGACCGTATGGACGAAATCTGCGCGGATTTTGTTGAACTTGATTTTACCGACGAAACCGCGGCGGAGATAAAGCGAGTGATTGACTGCTACCGTGAGGGCAGAAAGCTTGCTGACAGCGGCTTTACCCGTGGACTTTACTACAGGGGCATTGAATAGGAAAGGGATTGATTGAATGGCAAAGGATTTCAAAAAGACGATAGCATTTCTTGTGTTTCTGCTGGCAGGAATTATTCTGGGAACAATTCTCGGCAGACTCTGTGAGGGAGTATCCTTTCTTTCCTGGCTTGCATATTCAATGTCCGTGGGACTTGACACAGCGTCCCCATTGGTGCTGGATTTAATCGTGTTCAAGGTTGCATTCGGTTTCTCTCTTACTGTCAACACGGCACAGATTATCTGCATCATTGCAGCACTTCTGATTTATAATAAGACCTGTAAGGGATTGTGATTTGAGTGTGGAGTTAGGAGAGTGGAGTGTGGAGTTGATGTGTAAGTCTATGTTTTTTTACTCCTCACTCCACTCTTCACTCTCCACACTCCTAACTCAAAAAAATTGTACGAAAAGCACGGAAGTAGCCGTGCTTTTTTTACTCAAAAAAACAAAATTTACAAATTGGTGAAAAAATTGAAAAATTACTTGTAGACTGCGCTTTAAAGTGATATAATATTAAGGTAGCATTTTTCAAATTAAGTTTGTTTAAATAAATCGTCAGAAAGGATTGTTTTAAGATGTTTACAAAAGAAATCGGTATCGACCTCGGTACTGCGAATACTCTGGTTTATATGAGAGGAAAGGGAATCATTATCCGTGAGCCTTCCGTTGTTGCTGTTGATACAAGAACTGACCGTGCAAAATACGTTGGTCAGGAAGCTAAGGACGTTATCGGACGTACTCCGGGCTCTATCGTTGCTGTAAGACCGCTCAAGGACGGCGTTATTGCTGACTTTGAAATCACAACAACTATGCTTCAAGAATTTATCAAAAAGGCTCTCAAGGGCTCTCTTTTCTCTAAGGCTCACGTTGTAATCTGTATTCCTTCAGGCGTAACAGCTGTTGAAAGACGTGCTGTAAAGGAAGCTGCTGAAAACGCAGGCGCAAAGAAGGTTAACATCATCGAAGAACCAATGGCTGCTGCAATCGGTGCAGGTCTTCCTGTTTCCGAGCCGCAGGGCTCTATGATTGTAGACATCGGCGGCGGTACTTCTGAGGTTGCTGTTATTTCTCTCGGCGGTATTGTTACTTCCCGTTCCGTTCGCTGCGCAGGTGACGCATTCGACGCTGCAATCATCAACTACATCAAGAAGAAGTACAACCTCCTCATCGGTGAACGTACTGCTGAAAATGTAAAGATTGCTATCGGCTCTGCTTTCCCTATGGAGCAGGAAACTGAAATGGAAATCAAGGGACGTAACCTCCTGAACGGCCTGCCTGAAAATATCCGCGTAACATCCGCTGAAATCCGTGAGGCACTTGCTGAGCCTCTTTCCAATGTAATCGAAGCTATCAAGGTTACTCTCGAAAAGACACCTCCTGAGCTTGCGGCTGATATCATCGATCAGGGTATCACACTTGCAGGCGGCGGCGCAAACATCAGAGGTCTTGACAAGCTTATCAACAAGGAAACAGGTATGCCTGTATACGTTGCTGACTCACCGCTTGACTGCGTTGCTGACGGTACAGGTAAGGTACTTGAAGAAATCGAAAAGCTCCGCGAGGTTCTCAACGACGACTCCAAGTATTATTGATCATAATTTTCAACATTTACGGGCGAACTATGGCTGTTCGCCCTTTTCAACTTGAAAGCAAGCTTTCAAATCATAAAACATCTTGCCCAAGGGGTATAAAGTTTATGGACAGATTTATGATTACAGCGGCACAGATTATCTGTGTAATATGTATGATTGTTCCTGCGGCGGTGCTTGTTGTTGGCAAGGTGCGTAAGCGTATATCTGAAATCAAACCGTTTTTTGCAGGGCTTGGTATATGCTTGGGTATTTGTCTGATTACGTTGTTTGTTCTGCCAATTGGCGGCGGCTTTAATTATATATTGATTTTTCTGTTGGCATTGCTGTTGTGTCTGCATAATGCGTACAGATGTGAATTTTACGAATCTGTTCAAACTGTTTCTTTTTATCTCGGAACAATGCAGTTTGCGTCTTTGATATGTACAGCACTTTCACTTATATCACTCGCTGAATTAAGCGAAGGGTACGGTGAACATTGTGATTGCTACTACGAAACACGAGGCGAACTCGGCTCAGCGGAACAATATATTATTTCCGCACTGGTAAGAGCAGTAATTGTCTGCCTTATGACATTTGCAATAAGAAAAATCAGCACGTCGGAAAAGCTTTCAGAGTTTAAGCAGGCGGCATTTTCTGCGCTGATTTCGACGATAATGTGTATTCCGATTGAAATGTTTATAATCTGGACGTGATTATTGAGGTGGACAGCTATGACCGAAATTGTAATTACTATAACGCAGTTTTTATGGAGAATATGCTATCTCACTCCTGCGGTTATGCTTATCGTTCTGAAGCGTAAAAAGAAGGCTTCTGTCAGAACTTTTTTCAAGGGTATGGCGCTTTCATTTCTGCTTAATATACTTGCATTTGCGGGTTTGTCTTTTACAAACGAAGATACGCTTACATTATTGGTATATCCTGCGGCAATGGTGATTGGCTTTGTGCTGTTTTATTGTGCTTATCACGAAGATGATACACCTGACATCGCACGCTCACGGGCATTGGGAGCGGCACAGTTCGTTTTGCTGTTCTGGGCATTTTTCAGCATATACGGTCTTCAGCTTTTGTACAGTGACAGGAAATATGTGCCGATTACAGATGCTGATTTGATTAAAAACAGTATATTCTTTTTGATTCTTGCATTGATTAAAATCGCAATTGTTTTACTCTGCATATTCGGAACATACAAAGTTTATTCCTCGCAAAAATATTCAGGGCGCAAAAAGGTGCTTCTGTCGTCACTGCTTGCGACTTTGATTTGTTTTGGTGTATTGGCTTGCGCATATATTTTTAATGGTATTATGTACCTTATATCTTAAATGAAAGGAGAGAGCTTTATGAAGGACTTTTTCAGAACAACCAAATTCAAGGTGCTTGTGGCTGTTATGGCGCTGATACTGGGCATTATGATTTATTCCGTTACAACGGGCGGTTACGCTTCTGACAGTTCTTCCGTGTTCAGCATCATCTTTGAGCCGTTCCAGAAGCTCTCCACCGATATTTCCGACAAGGTCACATCTACCCTTGATATGATGTTCAACGCTGAAAAATACTACAAGGAAAACATCGAGCTCCGTGAAAAGCTGAACGAGGTCTACAACGATATTATCGACTACGACCAGGTTACCCGTGAGAATGAACAGCTCCGTGTTTTGCTGGGACTCAAAGAGGAGTACGACGATTATCAGTTCTCCCCGCCGTGTACGGTTATTGCACGTACCACAAATGACCCGTATCACTCATTCACAATCGACAAGGGCAGCAAGGACGGCATTGAGCCTTACGACCCTGTTATAACTTCATCGGGACTTGTGGGTATCTGCTATGACGTGTCACGAAGCACAAGCAAGGTGCGTACACTTTATTCTCCGAAAACTGCTGTGGGTGCAACCATTGTACGTTCAAAGGCCACAGGAATCATTGAAGGTGACTACGAGCTTACCGAGGACGGCTTCTGCCGTATGAACTACATCAGCAAAACCGCTGACCTCGCAGTCGGTGACATTGTTGTTACATCGGGAAGCGAAACCTTCCCTGCAAATCAGCTTCTCGGCACGATTGAGGAGTTCGGTATGGAGGACAGCGGCCTTTCTCAGTACGCTGTAATCAAACCTGCGATAAATCCTGATGACGTATCAACTGTTTTTGTTATTACAAGCTTCAACGGTCAGGGCGGTACTGACGAGGAAACGGAAGCGGAATAAATGGTGTTGTCCGATGAATATTGATTTAAAACGAAAGAAGGAAAAAAGGAATTCCGTCATAAGATGGTGCATCTACGGACTGCTTATGGCGATTTCCTATATATATATGACAACGGCGCCGCTGACTCTCAGAACGCCGCTTTTCGTTATTCCCATTGTGATGTGTATTTCAATGTACGAGGAGCCTTTTGATTCGGCAATTGTAGGATGTGTGGCAGGCCTGCTTCTTGACACGGCGCAGGGCACGCTTATCGGCTTCAGCGGTGTTGTTATGCTGTGGTGCTGTCTTGGCACGTCACTGCTGTTCCATTTTTTTATGAGACGGCATATCGTCAACATTGTTATGCTCAACGCTGCTGCATCGCTTGGTCAGGGCATACTCCATTACTTTTTCTTCTACGCAATATGGGAATACGACAAGAACGGACAGATTTTCCTTGACAGATTTCTGCCTGTTATGATTTACACAGCGATTGCTGTAATTCCGTTTTTCTTTGTAATAAGATTTCTCGTAAAGAGATTTGGTATAATTGTAGAAAACTGCATCGAGGAAAAGTCCGACGATATAGTAAGAGAATAACCTGAAAAATGCAAAGCATTTTTCAGCTACGGGTTTTGCTTCGCAAAACGCCGTGATTTGTGTGTTAATTCAAAGTTCTACACTCCACTCTTCACACTCCAAACTAAAAATAAAAAGGAGGGATAACCGTGCATAAGATTTTTGAAAGATTAAGAGCTGCTTTCTTTTTTGTTGTGATACTTGCAATGTTTGCTCTTTGTGCAATCGACCTGATGAAAATTCAGATTGTTGACGGGGCGGAATACCTTGAAAGGTCAAAGACCACAAGTCAGGCAAGTCAGGTTATCTCATCTCCGAGAGGCGAAATCGTGGACATCAACGGCAACGAAATCGTAAGCAACAAGACAGGCTTCAATGTTGTTATAGAAAAGGCTTTCTTCCCAAGCGACAAGGCAGAGATGAACAGAATTATCTGCGGCATTGCCGAAATTCTTGACGAGGACGGTGTTGAGTGGATTGACACTCTCCCTATCTCTATGGAAAAGCCATACACCTACCTCGAAGCACGCGACAGCGATATTGTAAAGCTGAGAAAGACTATCGGTGTTCAGCACTACGCTACTGCCGAGGAATGTCTGATCGAAATGTACAAGCAGTACGAAATTGATGAAGGCTATACAGACAAGCAGAAGCGTATTATTGCGGGTGTACGCTACGAAATGATTATGCGAAGTTTTTCTCTTTCCAACCGTTATACCTACGCCGAGGATATTCCTATGGATACGGTTGTAAAGCTGAAGGAAGCGGCATATACTCTTGAGGGTATGGACATTGTCGAGGAGGCTGTCCGAATTTATGCGGCGGGTGACGTTGCACCTCATCTTATCGGCACGGTTGGCTCAATCAATGCT
>CALATN010000120.1 GCA_937891895.1 uncultured Clostridia bacterium | reverse complement strand
ATATCCACGCCGGCGGCATCGACAATGCCTTCCCCCACCATACCAATGAAATTGCCCAGTCCGAGAGCTACTTGGGACACAAGTGGTGCAACTACTGGTTCCATGTCCATCATCTGAACACCGAGGGCGGCAAGATGAGCAAGTCCAAGGGCGAGTTCCTGACAGTTTCCCTTCTTGAAGAAAAGGGCTACAATCCGCTTGTTTACCGTTTCTTCTGCCTCCAGTCCCACTACCGCAAGTCACTTGTTTTCAGCTATGAAAACCTCGACAATGCAGCTGTTGCGTACAACAAACTTGCTGCAAAGGTTGCAGCACTTTTCGATAACAGCGCTGTTGATAAGGCTGCATTCGACAGCTTAAAGGCTGGTTTTACAGAGGCTATGGACAACGACCTTAACACCGCTCTTGCTGTAACAGCGGTTTACGATGTACTTAAGGCTGACACAACAAACGCAACAAAGCTTGCTCTTATCGAGGACTTTGACAAGGTGCTTTCTATCGGTCTTGTTGATGCGGCAAAGAAGCTTGCTGAAAGCAATTCTTCCGCAAATGATGACATTCCTGAGGAAATCACAAAGCTTATCGAGGAGCGTAAGGAAGCAAGAAAGGCTAAGAACTTTGCGCTTGCTGACGAAATCCGTGATAAGATTGCTGAGATGGGTTATGTTATCACTGAAACCCGTGAAGGCACTAAGGTTACAAAGAAATAATTATGGTTATTACGTCCCAAACGTGCCACTGGCACGTTTGGGAGAAAAGATTATTAAGATTTACAACAAGGGGCGGCGGTCTTGTTCGCCGCCCCTCGGAATGCTGTCGCATTCCTCACCCCACTCTCCGTTTTGGAATGATAAGGAGAGTTTCGCCGTCTGCGGACGGCGATTCAGGGGCTTTGCCCCTGAAAACCCCACCAAAGGGTGCGCACACCCTTTGGAAACCCATTATTTGGTCGCCCGAATTTTTGTGGCGAGTGGTTTCTGAGAGGAAGTGAAATTTATGACTGAAAATACAACCGAAATCATCACCCGTGCGGTGTTGGTTTCCGCTGACACGGGGGAGTTTGATGCGGAACGTTCCCTTGATGAGCTTGAGGAGCTTTCTGCAACGGCGGGAGTTGAGGTTGTGGGCAGGGTTATTCAGAAACGTCCAGCCTGCGACAGCGCTACCGTTATCGGCTCGGGACGTCTGGAACAGCTTGTGGAAGAAGCTGAGGCTTTACAGACAAACCTCATCATTTTCGACTGTGAGCTTACCGCAAATCAGACCCGTAACATTGAGCGTATTCTTGATATCCGTGTTATAGACCGCACCACTCTTATCCTTGACATTTTCGCACAGCGTGCGCTGACCAAGGAAGGCCGTCTGCAGGTTGAGCTTGCACAGCAGAAGTATCGTCTGCCGCGTCTCGCGGGCAAGGGTATTGAGCTGTCACGTCTTGGCGGTGGTATCGGTACACGTGGTCCTGGTGAGTCCAAGCTGGAAACGGACAAGCGTCACATCCGCAGACGTATTGAGTCACTTGAGGCTGAGCTGAAAGAGCTGGAGCGCAGACGTGAGCTTCACCGTGCACGACGCAAGAAGGACAACGTGCTTTCGGCGGCGATTGTTGGTTACACCAACGTCGGCAAGTCCACGCTTCTCAATGCACTTACAGATGCGGGTGTACTTGCCGAAAACAAGCTGTTTGCAACACTTGATATTACATCACGTTCAATTGAGCTTCCCGACGGAAGAAGTGTGCTGCTTATCGACACGGTAGGACTTATCCGACGTCTGCCGCATAATCTTGTGGAAGCTTTCAAGAGTACCCTTGAAGAAGCGGCTTCCGCTGATATTATCATCAATCTTGTTGACATCAGTGCTGATGACGGCTACGAGCAGGCTGAGGTTACGGCTGAGGTGCTGAAGGATTTGGGCTGTGACGGTATTCCGAGAATTGACGTGCTGAACAAGTGTGACCTTCTGCCTGAGGCGGAGAATATCAAGTGTGATGAGCGTACCGTAAAAATTTCCGCTAAGCAGAAAAAGGGCTTTGATGACCTGCTTGACTGCATTGCGAGAAATCTTCCCGAAACTTCGGTTCGCGGCAAATTTATTATACCATACGACAAAACAAGCATAATCAATACTATCCGTATAGATGGAAAGATACTTTCCGAGGAGTATCTTGCTGAAGGTACGCTGATTGATGCAGTTGTTGACAAGAAAATTTACTATATGGTTGAGCCTTACAAAGCTAATTAAACAGAAGAAAGCCGTACCTGATGGTACGGCTTTTGTTTTACATTCTTCCACGGCTGTAACCGTGCATACGATGGGTAGCCTTTTCGCTGTACATTAGCTTGTCGGCTGACTTGATAAATTCGTCCAGACTTGTGTCGGCAGGCGGCACAACTGAGTACATACCACAGCTTGCACCGACCTTATACGGTTTTCCTGAGTCTGCATTGTACTCAGCAAGGCTGCTGTTTAATTTTTCCATAAATTCGGCTGCATAGTCCTTGTACGGACAGGCACCTGCAGCAATGTATTCATCACCGCCGAAGCGTGCGACGATTTCGCCATTGCAGGAAGCGTCGAGAAGGGCGTTTGCAATCGTGGTAAGAGCATTGTCGCCCTCAGCGTGACCAAAGGTATCATTGATACCTTTGAGGTTGTCCATATCGATGGAAATAACCATAAATTCAGTCTGCTCGGCACGACACTTGTTGTAGATTTCAGGTACAAGACGATAGAAACCTCTGCGGTTATAGAGAGATGTCATTGAATCGTGAATGTACATATCCTCAAGGCGGTTTACAACTGATTTCAGCTCGGACTGTATTCTTGCATTTTCAAGAACGCGGCTGATATTGCTTATAAAAGAACGGAGGATATGATAATTACGCATTGTATTGGTGAACTCTATCGCAAAATAACCGATTGTTCTATCGCTGAAATTAAGCGGAAGAAACATAAGGTTATTGTACTTTTTCAATATGTTTTCAAAGTCAGGAACAAGCTCTGCCGACTCAAAGGAGCCAAGGATATCGAATTCCTTATCGTCAACACCGTGAACAACATATTTCATAATCTTGCTATAGCCTGTTCTGCGGTAATTATCAACAGAGCGGGTAGCTTCATCCGCATCATTTGAAACGTAGTCATCACAGATACAAAGCCAGCATTCCTTTGCCCAAGCTGAGGAAAGGAATGGCTTTATGTTTTCAAGTGTATCTTCAAATGAGCCGCTGTTTGTGACAGCTTCAGCCATAAGGATAAATCCGTTTGCTACGCTGTTCCATAGGTCAAGTCTGTTATAAAGCTCATGCTTCAGGGCATTATCATCAGAGGAAAGTCTTGCAGGTTCGCAGCCGCAGGATTCGCGGTAAAGGATAGTTCCTTCAACCTTTTCACTGCCGACAGGGGAAATCATACCGTAAAGAATTTCCGCAGTACGTTCTGCAGCGGTTGTACCTGCTGATTTGATATCAAGCATAAGTGTTGTAATTGAAGGAGAGTAGCTATTGCCCTCGGTTATTCCGTCAATGCCCGTTACAATCACATCGTCAGGCACCTTGTAACCAAGTTCGGTAAGCTTTCCGCATACACCTATAGCCATTGAGTCATTTGCACATACAAATGCGTCAGGCATTGCCTTATGTTTATCATAATGTCTTTGTACAGCGTCTGCGGCAGCAGCCCACCAGAAGTATCCGTAATCGACATTATCATCTGTTACCTCAAGGTTATATTCTGCCATAACTTTTCGGAAAACGTTTTCTCTTGCGTCAGATTCCTCATTATCTTTTGCACCGCCGAGAAACTTGATGTCCTTTGCACCATGTTCGGTAATAACATGACGAACCATTTCTTCCAGTGCGTCAACGTAGCCGAGGTAAATATTATAAGCACCTTCAATATATCCGTCAATGGAGATGATAGGAAGATTGTGCTTGCGTGCATTACTGATAATCTGTTCCCTGATATTTTTATCAAGAACAGTGAGTGACATAATCACAACTGCGTCAAGAATATCGTAGTTTATCAGATTGAATATATTATGCTCGCCCCTGTTATGAGCGGTATCATCATTATTATCGGAGAGGGACTGAAACCACAATACACGGCAGTCCTTTTCTGAGCATCTGTCAATAAAGCTTTGCACCAGCGGGCTGTGATAAGAATCATCTGTGCTGCAGGAAATCAAAGCAATAATTTTCATAGTCCGTTCTCCTTTCTATAATATATACACTTAAAGTATATCATAATCCAACGCATGAAATAATGTAGAGTGTATGTAAAAAATATAAACAAATAGTTAATTTGATGACATTTTAAAACAAAAAGCACAGCAATTCATTTGAATTACTGTGCTTAATGACGATAGAATCAATCTGAAGTAATCAGTCTTATTTTCTTGAAAGCCAAGCATAAGCGATATCAAGTGCCTCGTAAAGACTGCTCTTTTCACTCTGCTTTACAACACGTTCAATCGGGTTGAGAGTTTCGTCGGTAGCCATTTTATAAAGCTTGACCTTGCTTGCAACGTCCATATCGCCGACCTTTGTCTTTTCAGTAATCTGCATCCAGACAACATACTGGTCGCTCATATTTCCGTAGTAGATTTCATCCTTCTTTCTCACAAGAGGGTACCCCTTATAACGGAGAAACTTGTTATTTTCTGCCATCTCATATCCTCCTTTTAGTTGTTGAAAATATTGTTCATTAACATCATACCACAAATTGTTCATAAAATCAAGGGTAAATATTAAAAAAACGATATTTTCATCAGATTAGTTGCGGTATACTTATTTTACCATAGTTAAGCTGCGGAAAAAGTCGCAATTACCAACTTGCCACAATTTCCTGACCGTTTTCATAAAGCTCAAGGTTGGAGATAAATCTTTCAACGTAAGCGGTTGCACAAACATATGTCACCTTGCCGTTGAGGCGAATGATGGATTGTCTGTTATCGGACGGAATAAATTCAATCAAATCGCCGCCGTTTTTGGTTTTGATATCAACAGTAAGTGTCGGCTTTTTAGTTGTTTCCTCAAAATAAACGTCAGCACTCGGTGCACGAAGAATAAACTGGTAAAGGTTCTTGAATGCATCTGCATCGGTTGCCTGACCATTGAGAGTTACGGCAAAATCGTCAGCGCTGCTGCCTGTGATTTCAAAGTCATACTTTTTATCGGCTGCTGTAATATCAATGGAAGTGAGGTCGTAAACGTAGTTGCTTGTAAACATCGATGTGGTAATGTCCAGAGGTTTTACGGTAAGCCATGGAAGCAGGTCTGTTGTAAAGCCGTAGATAATGTCGATACCCTCAACATGGACATAGCGAGCCTTTGCGCCGCTTTCAGTAGTGTATTCATTACCGATTTTCAACGTCATATTATTGTTGCCGTTTGCTTCAACAGTGAGAATTACCGCTGGAGCGGCAACACCGCTGTTCTTCATATCCTCTTCGTTTGGGTTAACAACACATAGTTCTGTTGCAGTAAGACCAAACACACCGTTTGTGACAGCATCGCAGTTTTCAGGGTTAAGCTCACGGAAAACAGGACTTGTCAGGACATAAAGCGATGAGTTTGCGACCATACTGTTTTCATCATCAAGGCGTGTATCATACTCAATTACCATATCGTAATCAAGGTCAGCACGGTCAATGACCATCTTGTTGATGGTTGTGTCTGCATTACCTGCAGAGGAAAAAACTGTCATAACAACAGCTTTCCACTTGTCGTTGAGGTAGGGGCTCATTTCACCGATATTTACGGTGTAAACCGCAGGGTCGCCTTCCATCATAAAGTAATGGGCTGTACCCTTAGGAGTCTTGTTGCCCACATAAAGCTTTCTGACGGTATTCTTGCTGTCAGTAAATTCTGCAGTAACCGTAGCAAGGGGCTTGTCAAGACCGTAGATTGAAATATCCTCGGGATTTTCAGCAACAGTCTGCTGTGCGGTAACGGAAATTGCGTTATCAACAAGGGAAGTGATAACTGTGCTGCTAAGTGGAAGGTTTGCAATTTCCATGATAGTCCACAGATATTCTCCGTTCAGCTCAACACGCTCAACCTTGTAGGAGCCGTGTTCGTTTTCGATTGTCAGCACCTTGAGGTCATCAAGCTTGTTGCTGTAAAGGAGAGAGGTTGTGATTTCCTCTTTGGTGTCAGCTGCGGGAGTTTCCTCATTGCCGCCGAGTAATCCTGTTGTTGTCAGGATTACAAGTGCAGCTACAAGAATTATCACAACAACCGCGCAGATGATAATAAGTCTTATATTCTTTTTCATCGTTCAAGATTCCTTCCTGTTACTTGTGACGGCGTCTTACCCATACAACAATACCTGTTATCAGAACTGCGAGAGGAATAACGAACATTACAACTGCAAGAACGATAAACTGTGATGTTGTAAGAGGGAAGGTATCGCCTGAAAGGTCCTTTTCAACGATATAGATGCCGTTTTCCTTGCCTGAAATCTTGTTCAGGATAGAAACAAAGTAGTCGCCGTTGTTGTAGTAGGTTGCAGATGTGATATCGGAACGAAGCATCTGGTCTGAACCGAATACAACGAGATTGGAAAGCACCTGTTCATTTTCGATGAAGGTGTACTTGTTGGAAAGGGCAATCATAGGAATAGCCTGTTCCTCAATTACAGGCATAGCGCCTGTTTCAGCGTATTCCTGCTGCATTTCTGTTGTAATAGCAATACCTGTTTCAGCAGTATTGAGAAGAGAAATAACGCTTACGTTGCCGCTGAAATCGAAAAGCAGTTCGATAGGACGTGCATAGTAGGAAACAACGGGAGCCTCGATATTTTCGGCAGCAATACCTGCTGTGTAGTCATTTTCCTCAATGAAGGAAGCGAAGCCGTAGCCGTAATAGTTGGGGTCAAGATTCTGCTGGTTGTTGTCGCTGACGACGCCGCTCTTTACAGCGATACCCCATTCAGCAAGGAACGCATCTATGTTAGGAGTTTCGTTCTGTTCCATACTTGCGAGGTAAATCATATTCTTGCCGTAGTTACCGCCGTTTTCCATAAATGTGTAAAGCTTGTTGATAACGTCAGGAGAAAGGTCGTTTATAGGTGCATTAAGCACGATAAGGTCAGCGTCAGCAGGAATTTCTTCGATGAGCGGGTCAACAGTGAGAAGGTCAAAGCCGTTTGAGTTGAGCATTGACTGAATGTTTTCGCCTGCAGCGCTCTGTGTCATAACGTTGAGGTAAACAGCTGTCTTTGGCTCAGGGTCTGTGATGTACATAATCGCAGATGTAAGAGTCTGTTCAGCCTTTGAAGAAACAATCTGCTCCTGGAAGTAATAGTAGTTTACCTCGGTATTGAACAGGTCGCTTGTGGAAAGGACCTTGATACGCTTTGTATCCTCATTGAAAATGATGATACTGCTGTCATTGATTGTTCCGTCGTAGTATTTCTTGTACTTTTCAACGTATGTCGGATTTGTGGTCATATCGACGAAGTTTACGGTAATCTTGTCGCTGTTGAATTCGTACTTCTTCATCACTTCGTAAGCCTGTCTGTAGTAACGGTTTTCGGAGGTCTTGAAAACGAGCTCGTCAACAGTTGTGCAGATTTCAACGTTTTCATTCAAGGAAGCAAGGTAATCCTTGGTTTCCTCGCTGATTTCGAAGTCGCTGTTAGGTGTGATGTCGAAGTTCATATTGATGCTTTCTGAAAGAACGGAGAGCACAACGTTGAGAAGAACTACCATAGCGATTACAACCGCTGTGATAACAACTGCGGCTGTGCCGTATTTAAGCTTTTTCTTGTTAATCTTCATAGCAGTATTCCTCCTTCATTATGACCAGCGGCGCTTTTCAAGCACACGCACGGTAAGAAAGTTGAACACGAAAATTGTGCTGATGAAGAACACAATGTTCGGGATTGAGAAAATGCCCTGAGAGAACTCAGCGTATCTTGTGTAGAAACCGAGTGCGGACATTACGCTTCTGAGCCATGCAACAGGAACAAGTCCCGCATACATATCAATAAGGTAGAACACCATAATTGTTATGAAGCTGAGAATTGCGGAAACAACCTGATTTTCGGTTGTTGTGGAAATGAAGATACCGATTGCAATAAAGCTTGCGCCGAGAAGGAGAAGGGCAAAGAGGTTACCGAGAACAGTTGCCCACGCAACACCGCCTGCAAGGTACATAAGAATGAGAATGTATACGATGTAGATTGCCATTGCGCAAAGGAATACACATACGGAGGCAAGGAACTTGCCCGCAACAATGGAGAAAAGATTTACAGGTGCGGTCAGTAGACACTGGTCAGTACGCTGACGGCGTTCTTCTGTGAACACTCTCATTGTCAGCAGCGGAATAAGGAACATAAGGATTGTGAATGTACTTGTGAAAACATAAGCCATATCAGTTGAACCCATAAGAAGATTTCCGCTGATAAAGGATATTGCTGTGTAAGCGTGGAACACGGCAATGAAAATATAAGCGATAGGTGAGGTGAAGTAAGCCTTCAGCTCACGTCTGAAAATAGCGCCCATTATTCCTCACCCTCCTTTTCATCAACAGCTTCAGCAGAAGCTTCATCTGCCTTTTCGGCAAGCTTGTCATATTCTTCAGCCTTTTCGTCAGCAGCTTCAGCCTTGGCATCGTACTCCTCAGCCTTTGCATCAGCTTCTTCTGCTTTAGCTTCAATATCGTTTTTCTTGGTGTTGATAACAACATCATCGCCCATTGTAATCTTGAGGAAGATATCTTCAAGAGTCATTTCGGTTGTCTTGAGTCCGAGAATTACCCAGTTTCTTGCAACAACTCTCTTGAAAAGCTCACGACGGATGTCAACGCCTTCCTTTGCCTCGATTTCGTAATCGAAGATGCCCTTTTCACGCTCCATATCCGCAACAACGGATACAACACCCGGAAGATTCTTTATCATCTTGAGAATTTCGTCCTTAGGACCTTCAATTCTTGCAATAAGCTTGTGGTCGGTGGAGATGTTCTTTGTGAGGTTTTCGGTTGTATCGTCAGCAGCAATCTTACCGCCGTTGATGATGATGATTCTGTCACAAACAGCCTGGATTTCAGGGAGAATGTGAGAAGAAAGAATTACCGTATGCTTCTTGCCAAGCTTTTTGATAAGTGAACGGATTTCGATAATCTGCTTAGGGTCAAGACCAACAGTAGGCTCGTCAAGGATAAGGATAGGCGGGTTGCCGATAAGAGCCTGCGCAAGACCTACTCTCTGCTTGTAACCTTTGGAGAGGTTGCGGATAATTCTGTTGTATACGTCTTTGATCATAACCAGATTGCAAACGTCCTCGAGGTGAGCCTTACGTGGAAGCTTGCATTTTTTCAGGTCATAGATGAAGTTGAGGTAATCCTTGACAGTCATATCGAGGTAGAGAGGAGGAATTTCGGGGAGATAGCCGATATTCTTCTTTGCCTCGATAGGGTCGTCGAGAATGTCAATACCGTTGATGAGCGCCTTGCCCTCGGTAGAGGAAATGTAGCCCGTCAGCATATTCATAGTAGTGGATTTGCCCGCACCGTTAGGTCCGAGAAAGCCTAAAATTTCGCCGTCATTGACGGTGAATGAAAGATTGTCAACAGCCTTCTTAGCGCCGTACTGCTTTGTAAGGTTCTGTACTTCAATCATTTCAGCAGCCACCTTTCAGTAGATTTTACATAATATAACTTGTAAATTATACAAGCGTAATGTGTTGATTAAGTGATAATGCCGTAAAAAGTCGGGTTAATTGCTTAAAAGCTCGATACCCTTTGCAATACGGGCAAGGCTTTCCTTCTTGCCGAGGATAGCTGCAAGCTCAACGCCGCCGCCCGGTGTGGACTGCTTGCCTGAGAGAGCCGCTCTGATAGGGAGGAGCATCCAGCCGTTCTTTACGCCGAGAGCTTCAATCTTAGCGAAAAGTGCGGAGTGAATATTTTCCTCTGTCCACGCATTATCGTCAATACCCTCGAATACCTCAGCAGCAGCTTTGAGTGCTTCAAGGCTTGTTTCGGGAGTAGTTTTCATCTTCTTGTTGAAGTAAAGGTCGGTGCTGTATTCACGGAGCTCGTCAATGAAGTCAACCTTTTCAGGAATATCTGTGAAAAGCTCAGTACGTGGCTGAAGTGTCTTTACAAGAACATCAAGGTCGATATTCTCGCTCTTGCAGGTCTGTCTGATGTAAGGCAGGGCAAGTTCCTTGAATTCGTCAAGAGGAAGCTTCTTTATCCACTCAAAGTTGATAGCCTTCATCTTCACAGGGTCAAAGATAGCAGGGGACTTGGAAAGACCGCTGATATCAAATTCCTGTACAAGCTCTTCAAGAGTGAAGATTTCCTGTTCACCCTTAGGTGCCCAGCCGAGAAGTGCGATATAGTTGAGGATAGCAGGGATGTAGAAGCCCTTTTCCACGAAGTCACCGAAGTAAGCGTCGCCGTCACGCTTGGAAAGCTTGTGAGTAGCGTCACGCATGATGTGTTCAACGTGAATATATGTTGGAACTTCCCAGCCGAATGCCTCGTAGAGCAGGTTGTACTTTGGTGCGGAGGAAAGATACTCGTTACCACGTACAACGTGAGTGATGCCCATAAGGTGGTCATCAACAACGTTAGCGAAGTTGTATGTCGGCATACCGTCAGCCTTGAGCAAAATCTGGTCGTCAAGGTCAGCATTTGGTACGGTGATATCGCCGTAAAGCTCATCGTGGAAAGTTGTTGTGCCTTCAAGAGGAACCTTCTGACGGATTACGTAAGGTACGCCCTCTGCAAGAAGCTTGTCCACCTCTTCCTGAGGAAGCTCACGGCAGTGTCTGTCGTAAGTCGGAGTGATACCCTTTGCACGCTGTTCCTCGTGAACCTGCTCCATACGTTCCTTTGTGCAGAAGCAGTAGTAAGCGTGACCAGACTTTACAAGCTGTTCAGCGTATTCCTTGAAAAGACCCATACGCTCGGACTGAATGTACGGACCAACAGGACCGCCGATGTCAGGACCTTCGTCCCAGTCAAGACCGCACTTGCGGAGTGTGTCGTAGATTACCTCTGTAGCGCCCTCAACAAATCTGCCCTGGTCGGTGTCTTCGATACGGAGAATGAACTTTCCGCCGTATTTTCTTGCGATAATATAAGTGTAAAGCGCAGTACGTAGATTACCGATGTGCATATAGCCTGTAGGGCTTGGCGCAAATCGTGTTCTTACATTTGCTGTATTCATTTTTATCAATCCTTTTTATTATAATTCGTTGCTGATTTTATATCCTCAGCAATCTGATTTTTCAGCTCGTCAACGCTGTCGAACTTCCTTTCCTCACGGATAAAGGAAACCAGCGAAACCTTTGCAACCTCGCCGTAAAGCTCGCCGCCCTCGAATCCGATTATGTAGGTTTCCGCAAGGGGCACGTCGCTTCCCACGGTTGGCTTTACGCCCACGTTGGTAATGCTTCGGTAAATCCTGCCCCACACTTCCGTTCGGGAAACATACACACCGAATTTCGGGGTAACCTGCCGTTTGGAGAGGTACTGGTTTATAGTGGGAAAATCAAGGGTGCGTCCAAGCTGTCTGCCGTAGGCAACGGGAAGCCTGAAAGTGAATTTCGAGTCGAGAAGGGAGTTTGCAAGCTCAATCCTGCCGCTCGCAATAAGTTCTCTTATCATAGTCGAGGAGATACGCTGTCCGCCGTCTTCAAGCACAGGCGCAACCGTCCGCACCTGGATACCACGCTTGCGGCACATCCTGTCAAGCTCGGCAACACCGCATTCAGCACCCTTGCCGAAGCGGAAATCACGTCCGCAAATAACAAACTTAGCCGAAAGCTTGTCGCAGAGAACAAGCTCAACAAATTCCTCGCCGCTTAAATTCTTGAAATTGAGAAAATCGGGGGAATAGATGTAGCGTACACCAAGCCTGTCAATAAGCTCGAATTTCATATCCCTTGAATGAATGTATTTCACACCGCCCTCACCCTTTGAGGTTACAGTAGCGGTGTCAAAGGTGAACACGGCAGGGTCAATTCCGGGGAATTGCTCCGCAATGTCGATTGCGCTTCGGATAACTGTGCGGTGTCCGTGGTGGATACCGTCAAAAAGTCCCATAGCAACAGCCGTGCTGTTTTTAGGCACGTCATTTGTACCCGTCAGGTCAATCATCCGTGTTCACTTCCTTTCTTAAAGATAAAAGGTCTTGTCAACTCTCAGAACGCCGTTTTGCCTGTCAGGGACAGCTGTTCCGATGAAGCCCTTTTCGCCGTAAACGCTGATGCGCTCGGCAGTGATGTCAGTTCTTATTTTTGTAAGGTCAAGCTTTATACCGTTGCGGTACATTCTCTCCTGCGCGCCGTGAAGCATAAGCTTCGGCAGTTCAGCGAAAACTTCTTCAACGGGTTTGAGAAACTTTTCAAAGTCACGTTCATTTTCAGCTTCACGCTGTAAATCCTCAATCGTAACGCAGTCGTCAAGTGAGAAACCGCAGGCTGTTGTTCGCACTAAAGATGTCATAATTCCGCCGCAGCCCAGCGCTTCGCCAATATCGTTGATAAGGGTGCGGATGTAAGTTCCCTTTGAGCAGGAAACCGTCAGCACGCCGCACTTTTCCGCCTCGTCAAACTCAGCAAGCTCAAGCCTGTAAATCGTCACGGGACGAGCCTCACGCTCGACCTCGATGCCCTGTCTTGCAAGGTCGTAAAGACGCTTACCACCTACAGAAACAGCCGAATACATAGGCGGAATCTGCATTATCTCACCGCGGAAATTTTCCAGCGTGTCAAGCAGATTATTTTCCGTAACAGCCGACGGGTCACGTTCGCTTGTCGCAGTACCCGTGCTGTCCTGAGTGTCGGTTGTTACACCTAAACGGAAGCCTGCACGGTAAATCTTGTCGTGGTCGGGGAGAATATCGCAGGCCTTTGTTGCACGTCCCACAAAAACGGGAAGCACACCAGTAGCCATCGGGTCAAGAGTGCCTGCGTGGCCAAGGCGCTTGATTTTCAGTATACCGCGCATTTTTGCGATAACGTCAAAGCTTGTGAAGCCCTCAGGCTTGTTCACGCAGATTACTCCGCACATTTCCTCATTGTTTACGCCAGCCATAAGTCAATCCCCATAGCAGGTGCAACAGCTGAAAGCAGACGGAGCTTTACGTCGTCAAGAGGTCCTTCAAGAGTACAGCCTGCCGCCTTGACGTGACCGCCGCCGCCAAATTTCTGGCAGATTGCAGAAACATCTATATCGGAAGCTGAACGCATTGAAATTTTGAATTTTCCCTCGTCCCTTTCTTTTATGACAATGCCTACCTGAACACCCTCTGTCTGAACGCTCATACCAGCAATGCCCTCAAATTCTTCCTGAGCAAGACCTGCTTTTTTCATCGTATCAAGAGTAACCGCAACCATAGCACACTTGTCATCAAGGTAGTATTCCATAGCAGAAAGAATATACTGTTCAACCTTTATACGAGCCTTGCTCTTGATGTCGAACATTTCACGGTTTATCTGTTCAAGCCTGATACCGCAGTCCATAAGATGAGCGGTGATGATGTGGCAGAGCTGAGTGGTGTTGCCGTATTTGAAGCAGCCCGTATCGGTTGCAATACCTGTGTAAAGGCATTCTGCAATCTGTTTTGTAAACTCAACACCCATTTCGCTAAGCACCTGATACATTACCTCGCAAGCTGCCGCTGCATCAGGATTAACGAGCAGGCGTTTTGCATAGTGAAGGTTCGAAACGTGATGATCAATGCAAAGGTCAACATAGTCACCGTACTGAATAAGGCGCGTACCAAGCAGCTTTTTGTCAGCAACGTCAACTGCTACAATAGTTTCGGGAGAAAATTTCTGCGGCTCGTAGCCCCCATACATAAAATGGTATCTTTTCGGAAACTCATCGGAGCATAGCACATTGGCATTCTTGCCAAGCTGACGGAGAGCGTAGCAAAGTGCAAAGCCGCTGCCCATAGTGTCGCCGTCAGGGCTCTGATGAGTGAGTATATAATAGTTGTCGTGATTTTTAAGGAATTCAGCTGTTTCTGTCAGACTTATATTCATAAAGCGTCACTCCTTTCATTGATTTTAGTTTTCGTCATCTTCCTGTACGTCAATGGATTCAAGCATCTTGGCAATTTCTGCGGAATGCTCGATAGAGTTGTCAGCGATGAATTTCAGCTCAGGGCACTTTTTAAGACGCAGCTTGTTGGAGATATGACGTCTTATCATACCCGATGCGCTTTCAAGACCCTTTACAGCAGCCTTTGAAGCTTCAAAGCCTGTCAGGTCGGAAACGTAGACCTTGCAGTGTGAGCCGTCGCCCGAAAGCTCGGTTCTTACAACGGAAACAAAGCCGCCGTTCACTCTCGGGTCCTTGATTTCCTCACGGATAAGAGCTGAAATTTCTCTCTTGATATCCTCGGACAAGCGTCCGTTTCTGAAATTAGGCATATATAACTCCTTTTAAAATATATCTGTCGGGCGGAATTGTTCCGCCCATATTTTATTATTACGATTAGTCAGGACGGTATTCTTCCATGAAGTATGCTTCGAAGATATCGCCCTCACGGATATCGTGGAACTTTTCAAGTGTGATACCGCATTCGTAGCCTTCAGCAACTTCCTTTACGTCGTCCTTGAAACGCTTGAGGCTGGACATCTTGTCATCAGCGATGATGATACCGTCACGTACAACACGGATTTCAGCGTTTCTTGTAATCTTACCGCTGAGAACGTAGGAGCCTGAAACTGTACCAACGTTGGAAATCTTGTATACCTGACGAACTTCAACTCTACCGAGGTTTACTTCACGGTACTTAGGTGCAAGCATACCCTTCATAGCGGTTGTGATTTCTTCGATTGCGTCGTAGATAATTCTGTAAAGACGGATATCTACGCCGTCACGTTCAGCGCTGTCAGCAGCAACAGGGTCAGGACGAACGTTGAAGCCGACGATGATAGCGTTGGAAGCGTTAGCGAGCATTACGTCACCCTCGGAAACAGCACCAACTGCGCCGTGGATAACACGTACACGTACTTCGTTGTTGGACAGCTTTTCAAGGGACTGCTTGACAGCTTCAACGGAGCCCTGTACGTCAGCCTTGACGATGATCGGGAGTTCCTTGATTTCTCCCTGTTCAATCTGGCTGAACAGGTTGTCGAGAGTAACCTTCTGGTACTGCTTGAACTGTTCCTGCTTAGCTTCGTGCTTACGCTGTTCAACCAGTTCTCTTGCAAGTCTTTAGTCTTCAACTGCGTTGAATGTGTCA
>CALATN010000119.1 GCA_937891895.1 uncultured Clostridia bacterium | reverse complement strand
GCCCCCTTGACCCCTACCAAAGGGAGCACCGCTCCCTTTGGAAACCCGAGACTTGGTGCTACAACTGCTCTATAAATTTCAATTTGTCGAATTACCAAAATCAAAAACAGGAACACGGGATTTGCTCCCATGTTCCCGTAAAAACATCTGCGAAATTTTAGATATCAATCTTGCCGTAGAGGTCGCCGTCTACGAGGAGACTGTCCTCAGGCTTAGGACGCTTATAATCCTTCTCGAAGGAAGTCTTCATCATATCCATTGAGCGTGGTGTGTACTCATCAGGATTCTTGTCACGTCTGCGTGGTCTGCGGTCGCCCTTGAAATCCTTCTTAGGACGTGGATTTGTGGAAGAAATAACAACCTTTCTGTATGGCTCTTCGCCGATACTCTTGGAGGTTACGCCTTCGATATTTGCAACTGCGGAGTGGATAATTCTTCTTTCGTATGGATTCATTGGCTCGAGAGTAGAGGTTCTGCCTGTGCGGAGGACTGTTTTTGCAATTTTTGCAGCAAGTTCTTCGAGAATAGCCTTTCTCTTTTCACGGTAACCACAACAGTCAACTGTAATTCTGTAGTATTCCTTATCACCGCGGTTAGCAGTCATAGATGCAAGATACTGGATAGCGTCGAGAGTTTCGCCGCGTCTGCCGATTACAGCGCCTGTTGTATCGCCAAGAATTTCGATTGTTGCACCGTCTTCTGTTTCTTCGATGCTGATATCATTTGCAATACCCATATTTGCGAGGATTGACTTGATATACTCGCCTGCGATTTCTGCCTTGGACTGTTCATAGGAAGCCTCAACCTTTGCTTCGCTCTTTCCCAAGCCGAACAGACCCTTTTTCGGTTCTTCGATTACATTGAAGGTAATTTTGCTTTCTTCAGCACCGAATTCTTGTGCTGCCATAGCCTTAGCTTCCTCTATGGATTTTGCTGTAAAGATTTTTTTGATTTCTGCCATACTGACCTTCCTTTCAATTTTGACTAATATTATAACAAACCCAGGGTTTGTTTAAGGCATTTTTGCATGTTTATATATGCTTTTTACTTAATAGGATATAAGTGGGCAATAGCTGCTCACGCTGTAAACAGTGACTTCGTCACTGTTAGGAAATCTCTCTCTTGCAGAGATTTCCTCTTTTTTGGCTTACCGCCAAAAAATTCACCTTTTCAGAGCGCTTCTCAGAACGCCTGCGGGCGAAGCAGGTATTTCGCCGTCTGCGGACGGCGCCAATGGGGCTTTGCCCCCTTGACCCCCACCACCTAAACAAACGCTTGCGTTTGTTTTGAAGAGGTGGACGAAACTTTTAATTGTTTAGATTATTGAAACATTTCAAGTGTTTTAATTCCGAATTAATCTTCATCGTCGTCGATGAATTCTTCTCCGTACTTTTCAGCCTGTCTGCGGCGGGCTTCACGGATAATCATTTTTTCGTATTCCTTCTGCTTTGCACGGGAAAGCTTAACTTCTCCGCTTTCTTCGTCATCAGAGGATTTAGCTGTTGCAATTTTCTTGTTACTGGAAGGTGTACCATTCTGCTGGCCCATCTGTTCTTCCATCATCTGCTGGTAACGTTCCATCATATTAGGACGGTTTTTCTTCTTGCGCTTTTCCTTGTCCTTTTCAACAAGCTTGGCAACGTACTCAGGAGTATATACATTATAAAGAATAATTGACTGAATAAAGCTGAACAGTGAGGACATTGTCCAGTAGAAACCGATACCTGCAGGGAAGCTGAATGCAATCCACACGGAGAAGATAGGCATAATGTAGAGCATAATGTTCATACCTGCCATACTTGGTGCATCAGGATTAAGCTTCTTGCTTCTTATCTGGGAGTAAACGGTCATAATCATCTGGATAAGACCGGACATAACAGGGATAAGGATGAGAATAATTGCGGCAGCGTTCCACACCTCAGGCTTGAGGGTCGGGATATCGCCAAGGTCAACGATACCGAAAAGCTTGTTATTGAAGTTTGTAACTTCTTCAACGAATTCAGGGTTGTTGAGACTTGCGAAAGCGTCAGGGTTCTTCTGAACTTCCTTTACGATATAGATTTCGGGACGGTTATTGAAGTTAGCGAAGTCAGTTACACCTGCATTTTCCATAAGACCCTTTGCGATAACCTTTGCACTTTCGATAACGTCCTTGCTTGCACGGATAATATGAGTGATAGGACGGTAAACAACATCGAACACACCATAGAGGATAGGAAGCTGGATAAACAGCGGCAGACAGCTTGCCATAGGGTTGATGCCCTCTTCGGAGTAAAGCTTCATCTGCTCCTCCTGGAGCTTCTGCTGGTTGTTGGCGTACTGTTTCTTCAGCTTTTCAAGCTTTGGCTGGAAAGCAGCCATTGCTGCGGAAGATTTCTGCTGTTTTACGGATAACGGGAAAAGAATAATTTTGATAATCAATGTAAAGATTACGATTGACCACGCATAGTTCTCCGTAATCTGATACATAAGCCACATAACCCAGCCTAATGGGTAACCGATAATTTCGCTCATTTTAATAGTCATTTTCCCGACAGGGAAAATGTCCTCCTTTCGATGTTTTGTGTTTTTGTTTACAAAATTCGGAACGGCAGTTCCGAAAACAAAACTCGGATTTGAAAATTTATTTTCAAATTACCTCCAAAATTTTATACATTGTGTAATGTTTTATTATAACATAACTATTTGTTATGTTGATTTCTATGTTTTATATAATAGAACACGGCGTTTTGCGAAGCAAAACCCGTAAACGAAAGCTCAGCTTTCGTTTTCCTCACTCGGTGTAGTTCTCCCCTTGCCGTACCTTTTACTGAGTGTATAAAAGCTGAACTTGTCGGGGACATAGTCAATCCCGCCAAGGCTCCAGGGGTTGCATCTCAGTACTCTCCAAACCGTCAGGATTGTCCCTTTAAGCGCGCCGTGCTTCTCAAGAGCGTCCAGCGCGTAGGTTGAACAGCTGGGGTGATACTTGCAGCAAGGTGCTTTTTTCGGGGAGATATGCTTTTTATAAAATTTTACTAAAAGTAATAAAAATCTTTTCATATACTTAAAGTTATTATATTTAGTATACAAACAGTTATTTTATAGTGTTATTTTTACTATTTGTATTCTTATTTTCGATTGATTTCAGCATTTCGGGGATAGCCCTCATCCGCATAAAGTCAGCAAGCTGAGTGGATTTACACTCGCCGCAGACGGGACGAGCTACTATAATGTAGTCGTATCCCTTCGGGAAAGCTTCCTCGTTTGCGTAGTACGCAGCACGGATAATTCTTCTGCAACGGCTTCGGGTCACAGCGTTGCCCACCTTTTTACCCGTTGTAATACCCAGACGGGTTTTGCCGAAGCGGTTCTTGCGGTAATAAATCGTAATCGCCTTTCCTGCGACAAACTTGCCCCGCTTGTACAGATTTACAAAGTCCTTATTCTCTTTTATTTTAATAGTATACTTCATAATCGTACCTTTACTATTTGTAATATCACCGTACTCAATTACCAATGGTAAATAAAAAGACCGCAACTAAAGGACAAACCCCATATTGCGGTCTAATCATTTTTACACAAACGTAGCTGTGATTTGCAGCAGACCTTAGTGAGTAAGTCTTGCTCTGCCCTTAGCTCTTCTTCTTGCGAGAACCTTGCGGCCGTTTCTTGTAGACATTCTCTTCATAAAGCCGTGCTCTTTCTTTCTGTGGAGCTTCTTAGGCTGATATGTTCTTTTCATGATTTCTCCTCCTTCTGCGTTTTAATCCGTATAAGGTTTCGGGGATAGATACCCCATCAAGTCTAAATTATATAACATTTTAAGGGTTGCTGTCAAGTGTTTTTTTGCAATTTTTTTATTTTTTCACAAATTTTCTTTTCACGGGTGAAAAAGTTGGTGATTTTGAACATTAAATTATAATTTAGCAAGCAATAATGGGTTTCCAAAGGGGACAGTGTCCCCTTTGGTGGGGGTCTTGGGGGCAAAGCC
>CALATN010000118.1 GCA_937891895.1 uncultured Clostridia bacterium | reverse complement strand
ACCATATCGCTCTTTTCAACAACTGCGTAACCGTAGTTTGAAGCGTCGAAGCCGATACCTTCCTTCAATGTATCCTCGCTGAACTGTTCAGCAGGGATTGTTACGTGACGGAACTGTCCGTTGATATCAACGATTTTGAAGTCAATCATCTGGATATCGTTATCCTTGATCATGTTCATAAGCTCTTGTACTGTTCTTGCCATTTAAAAACCTCCAATATAATTCTTTTTCCAAACTGAATGCGTTGTAAATTTACACAACCATTATTGACATTATAACACACAAAATATGAAATTGCAACAAAAATTTTCAACATTGAAAAACCGCAGGAAAAATGCTTTCCTGCGGTTAAAATTTATCAATCAATTGTTTCTCCAAGGAGAATCCTTTGTTCTTTCACCTATAAGCTCCTTGATATATTCGCCTGTTTCGCTGAGCTGGTCGTCCTGCTTGAAGATACTTGATGTTTCGTCCTTATCGTTTACAGCCCAGTTACAGCTGGAAATATTGTTCTTATCCATCCACGCAAACCATTCTTCTGTAGAAGCTTTATCGATGTTTCCGTTGCCGTCTGCACTTACGCTTCCCCATTCTGTTACAAAGAGAGGAACACCTGCGGCAAGGGCTTTGTCGCCGTTATCTCTGAGCCACTGCTTATGAGTGCCTGCGTAGAAATGGAGAGTATATGCGATATTTTCGCCTTCAACAGGATTTGCTGCTGCCTTTGTAACATCCTGTGACCAGGTTGGTGAACCTACGATTACAAGGTTATCGGAATGCTTTCTGATTGCGGGAATAACTATTTCAGCGTATGCCTTTACGGTTTCCCAGCTTACCTGTGTAGGCTCGTTGTAGATTTCAAAAATAACATTGTCATAGCTTCCGTACTTTTCGGCAAGTTCTTCAAAGTATGCAACGGCTTCGTCAGGATTATTGTGTGCACCGTGGGAATGCCAGTCAATAATAACATAGACACCACGTTCGATTGCCTGCTCAATAACGTCCTCGATAAGTGGCTCACAGGTATCATCGTATGGAACGCCGTTATCCTGAATACCGTATGAACAGCGTACTACTTCACAGTTATAGTCGTCGACAAGGTAATCAACGTAATCTGCTGTATAATATTTCTGAGACCAGTTGCTCCAGAAAAAGCTCATACCTGTTACTCTGACAGTTTCGCCTGTATTTTTTCCCACAAGCTTATTCCCGTCAGCAACTATCTCACCGTAATATGCAACGGGTGTATTTTCTGCAGTTTTCTCAGTTTCGGTTATTTCTTCCATTACAGTCGTTTCCTCGGTAAATTCTATAGTTTCTGCTGTTGTTACTGTAAGCGGTTCAGTATTTTGTATAGCATTGTTATCAGCTGAACAGCCAACAAGTATTGCACATATAAGAGCTGCAGGTATAATTCGCTTCATAGTTATTCCTCCTTAAACAAAAAGGTTAATAGCACACTGCAAACAATCATATCCGACTGATTACTTTCTGATTTTAGCACACATTTATTGGTAAGTCAATAGCTATAAAGTGCACTTCAACCAAATTATTATTTAGAAATGCATTCAGTTTTGTCAAAAAAATTCCCCGGCATAGCCGAGGAATACTTTTATTTTCTTACACCAACATATACATTGTCGCTTTTCATACGTTTCTCAAATTCTGCACATGGAAGCGGTTTATCGAACAAATAGCCCTGTGCCATACTGCAGCTGAAGCCCTGGAGAAGGTCAGCCTGCGCATTTGTTTCAACCCCTTCTGCAACGACCTGCATATCAAGCTCGTTTACCATATTTACTATGTGTCTTATTACAACGTCATCAGTTCTCTTCTCGTCGCCCAGATTATCAAGGAATGACTTGTCCAGCTTGATAATATCAACATCAAGATCCTTGAGAAGATTAAGAGAGCTGTAACCTGTTCCGAAGTCGTCAATTGATGTGCTTACACCGTAGCTTTTCATCTTACGGACAAATTCAGCCAGTGCTTCATAGTCCTCATAACCTGATGACTCGGTAAGTTCAACTTCAACATACGCAGGGTCAACACCGTGCTTATTTATTATACTGATAATCTCCTCAGCAAAATCCTTATTATGAAGGTGAAGCTTTGAAAAGTTTGTTGATACGCGTACAGGATTCAGACCTGTTTCAAGCCAGCGTTTTATATCGGCACAAACCTTGTCAAGAACATAGAAGTCCAGCTTACAGATTGTTCCTTCACGTTCAAGGACTGGAATAAAATCAGCTGGAGAAACGATTTTTCCGTCCTTTACCCAACGTGAAAGTGCTTCACAGCCGCAAAGCTGATTATCTGACAAGCTTACCTTAGGCTGATAATAAACCACGAATTCTTCATTCCTAATTGCATCTGGGAACATCGTTGAAATTGTATTTGCCTTAATCGTTCTGTCAAGCATTTCAGGTTCAAACCAAAGTATATCGCAACGGCCTGTTATTCTTGCAGTACTCAATGCTGTTGCAGCAGATTCTATTGCATCATTTACGGTATCGCTTTCCTTGATTTCATAAATACCTGCTCTCGGAGTTACAACGACCTCAGCAGCTGTACCTTCAGGCTTGAATGTAACGCTTGATATAAATCTCATGAATTCCTCGAGGCGTTCCTTTCTGATAAGAACACAATAATTGTCGCCGCCCGGACGGGCAACACGCTCATCTTCCCTGGCAAAGCCGAGAAGTCTTTGTGTATAACTCTTCAGGATCATATCTGCATTTTTTTCGCCTACGATACGATTTACAAACTTGAAATTCTTAAGGTTCATAAATATCATATTGTAGTCCTTCAGCAGATTTCTTGCAAGCAGTTCTTCACAATACATAGCAAGACCGTTCATATTTGATGCGCCTGTACCTATATCGGTAATGCTTATTCTTTTCATTACGCTGAGCATCTGCACCCTGCCGCCAAGAATGAAGAGATTTTCAGCGAGGAAACCAAGTTCATCAAGTTCTTCCCTATTCCATACTCGTCCTTTTTCAGGGTAGAATGTAACTTCAAGGCTTCCACCTTCACCTGTAACAAATCTGAATTTTTCAGGGTGGTCATCGTAACCGTTTTCATTATCATAAAAAACGACAAAATTATTGACACCATTTACATTGAACGGTGTTTTAGGCGCGCAGAATTCCTCTGTACATTTTCCAAGTCCATAATGCCTTGCAATATCACCTATTGCATTTCTTACCCATGATACAAATTCCCCCACATCATAGGTTGTTCCGTTAATCTTATAAAAGAAATCCCTGTAAAGCTTACTGCATACCAAACTCATAATCGACAATCTCCCATTTGGTCTTGTGTTTCGGGCAACCTGTCCGAGAGCATAAAACCGATCTTGTTTTTTGTACACCATTACCAAAATCAGAATATCCTACTTTGTTAAAAGTATATCACTGTTTAATCAATTTGTCAATAAAGAGAAAAATTTTTAGTGATTTTAACAAACAAAAAGGAATGAAACCGCTTACACATATTTAAAAATGTAATTAAAGCGTACTTCAGCTGTCAAGTTGTCCGCCATCAAAAATCAATTTATCACCTATTACGTACAACATTACATTGTGGCAGCCTTGTGCAAGTCCATTTACGGAAAAGAAAATCTCACGGCTTCCCGTTCCATATGTAACGGCAGTTTGTGTTATTCCGTCAACTGTTACGGAAAACTCTATTCCGCTATCGTTATTTCCAAGAAGCGCAAAACCTGTTCCTGTAAAGCTGAATCTGAGCTTTGCCCCTGCATATCCTGTTGAAACAGTACGCTTATAGCTTGCAAAACCGCTCATAAGATTATGTTCCCATTTACCGCTGTAGCTGAATATGCTGTCTGTATCATCACAACGGATTATATAGTAATTGTTATCAATCGGAGTTGCTTCAACAAAGTCAAATACATTCTGATTGTAGGAACTGTAAAGTGCCATTCTTCCTGCGGAAAGCGGAGATTTGTCTGTATACTCGGCAACGACGTTTCCGTTGATTGATGCAGTGACAGTATCAAATAAAGCAGTCAGCGAAATTACATTTATTTGGTATGGGTCAAATACGGCATCACCTGACATTACAACATCTGCGTTTCGTCTTAACTGCCAGATTTTGTTTTCATAAATCAGCAATGAGTATCCGTTATTTCCACTGCATCCGAGGTTGCAGCGAAGACCTGTTCCGATATAGTTTTCTGACGGATTGCAGGATTTTGTAAGGATTACACCTGATGAAACGGAATAATTGTACCAGCGGTCATCTCCGAGATTGGTCATGGGATTTGGCGTACCGCCCCATTCCATTGCTTTTGTTTCGGGAGTAATTTTCTGCACGAGTTTATCGTCCATGACCTCAAAAGCACCGCCCTGATCGGTTGTATATTTCGGCATCCCGCCTCTTTCGGTAATGAACTTGCTTTCATAGTCAAAATTATCACGATAAGGAAGCGGAAGCACCTCGGATTTACAATCGGGACGCTTTGTTTCGGTTGTATCAAGAGTTGAAACGGTAACTATAGAAAAAGGCTTTACAGTTACTGAATAAGTATTATCGTCAGGCAATATAGCTGATGTTTTTCTGAAATAATTTTCGTCATATCCGCCGTCATCAGGTCCTCTTGTTTCCCAGATATTCACAGGCTTGCGGACACTTACCTCAAAAT
>CALATN010000117.1 GCA_937891895.1 uncultured Clostridia bacterium | reverse complement strand
TAAGCTTTTCGGGGTCATCTGTCCCGAACAAATCAATACACAGCTTTCTGTAATCCGTCATACATCTCACCTCTATTTAAGTATATGTAATTATTTTAATTCAATTACATTATATATGATTTTGGGCGTATTGTCAAGATGTTATGCATCGAAAACAAGACTTATTTAAGGTGTGCCAAAATATCAGTAAAAGGTGCATTTGAAAGAACTTTAAAAACAGCTGTGGATAATTATCTTTTATGTAATGTGATAATTTAAAGCAAAAAATAAAAAAATCGTGTGTCATTATCCCTTATATTGTGCTTCAAGTAAAGCGTAAGGAAACAATGGTTTTCTTACGAAAATGCGATAGTATTTTGGGAGAGCAGTTTAAAACAATCCGGCGAATTGTTTTAAACCTGACTGCGGCGAGCAGTCAGTAAGTGCTTTTTTGCGAAGTAAAAAAGTGGCTGAGGCTTTGCCGAAGACAGCGGTGTCAGCTATGCTGACCACATCGCCAAAATTGGCGATGTGATACCGCCACTTATGCTCTTCCCCCTCATTTTCGTGAATGCTGAAATGAACTCCGAAACGTCAGTTGAGGAACAGTGATTTGCACCATAAGTATGCAACTTGAGAGGTTGCCCTTGAGGTCAACCTGCGCTCTTATGAGAGGGTTGACTTTTACAACTTAGTTGACCTAAGTGTTTCAAACGGCGTAAATACGTGGCTTAAAACAAGCAAAAAGGCAACCTTTTTCAGGCGGGGTGTCACAGGGTTGACTTAGGCAACCTTATTCTGATATTCTGTAATTTATGGGCCCATCGTGGGACCATTTATGAAAATTATGATGGGCCCAATGGGCCCTTTGGGACCACAGATGCTGCAAACGGCGTAGATACGTGGGTTAAATTCTTGAATTTGGGCCCAAAAAATTGGGCTCGTATCACATTGGGTCCAAAGGGACCATTCATTATAAAATGGATATTTATACCCTAAATCCATTGGCTTTTACCTATGTTTTCCAGCTGCTGCCATAAGAGGCTAACGTCACCCCGCTTCCCCAAAATGCCTACTAATGCAACGCACACTCAAGTGTGCATTCAGGCATTTTTATGAGTGCACATTTTGCAAGAAACGCACACAAAGTGCCGCAAACGACGTAGATACGTGGGTGAAAATTGCAAAAAGTGTGCGCTTTTTTCAGGTGCGTGTCACACGCGCAAGAAATGTGCGTTTTTGCGAAAATAGCTGCTTTTACCATAATTTTACTGATGTTTTTGCAAAATCCCTCCCTTATAGATTTGCTGACTATTTAAAGGGGGATACTGGAACTAATATTTCGTGTTTGTTGCAAAGATTTATGGTAAGAAATGTAATATTTATGAAACAATTTTGTACAAGGGTGATTTTTCGTGTGACAAATTCTACTGTTGATTTTTTGTTATGTATCACACGAGGGCAGTATGATTTTTAATTTGCATATGGAAGTTTTTGCATAATAAATGCTTGGTTTTTGGGGAAATCAAATAGTGTAACAATATCAAATCACGATTAGATAAATACCATTAAACAAAAAGAACTTGACAACAGTAAAACATTGTGATATACTTTATCCA
Source organism: uncultured Clostridia bacterium (assembly GCA_937891895.1). GTDB lineage: Bacteria > Bacillota > Clostridia > Oscillospirales > Ruminococcaceae > RGIG8773. Next base: position 2,044 of record CALATN010000117.1, on the reverse strand, counting down.
TATTATTTTACGAAAGGAGGCAGGCAAATGTTTAAGCATATCAATAATTACGGAACAATCATATCATTCGGAAATGAACCTTTGTCTGCTGTATTATAAGTATAGCTGTTGCTGTATTTTAATTTGCGATAAAAGCGTACATTTCGTTTTGAAGTGTACGCTTTTTTATTTTTTCATCAAGGAGGTCAGAAATGTCAAAAGGTCGTATTATCTTTTTAAACGGAGTAACAAGTTCCGGCAAAACATCAATAGTCGAAGCACTCCAAAACCGTGATGATATTTTCTTTTACGTTGTTGCAAATGATTTGTTTCAGGAAATGGTGGGCGAAAAATTTCTGCGTGAAAACTATTGGAAATATCTCAGTGAAGTTATTGTCATGATGTATCATACAGCAAAGCTCTATTCCGATATGGGCAAGAATGTGCTTATTGACGGTATATTAGTTGAGAATGACTATATCAGACCGCATTATAAACAGCTTACAGAAATAATGAACAATAATCCCCTTGATATAGTTGAAATTTATTGCCCGTTGGATATTTGCAGACAGAGAAATATTATCCGCGGTGACAGATATGAAACACAATCGGAGGAACAATATGCACAAATGGCTGAAAATATTTCATACAGTCTGAAAGTCGATACAAGCACGCACAGTCCTGACGAGTGTGCGGATATAATTATCAGAGAATTATTTGACAGAAAAGGAGCTTGATAATGAAAAAACTGATAGTCTTATGTGCCGCCTGCGGAGTTGGAAAATCTACTTTGAAGGACGCTCTGAACGAGCTTATCTCAGACAGCTTTGCTTGTATTGATACAGATGAGGTAGGGCTTAATTGGTGGGATTATGCAGGAACTGACAAAGAATCGGAATACAATGATGACTGTCTGGCTGAAGCTGTAAAAATGTCGGGAGAGAAAAATCTTCTGTTTGCTTCTTGTCTGAATCCGTATGATTTTTATGGCAAAGTGAAAATTCCTCATGAAATCACATCGGCGTTTTTTATCGGAATGACCTGTTCCGATGAAGAGATCGCCGCACGGCTCAGAGCAAGACCTGCTGAAAGGATGTGCGGGAATGATGAGTTTATCGCTGCTCAGATCAGCTATAACAACTGGTTCAGAGAAAACTCAAACAAGTTTCAGTTTTACATTGACAACACAAATATGACCGTTAGCGAAACGACTGATAAGATAGCAGCATTCATTAACGGCTTGAATTTTTAAGGAGGTATCTTTTATGAACATTATCAACGGAAAAATTGACTGCAGACCAAGCGAGACAGGCTACGATGAGAGCCGTATCGAAATGCTCAACAAGCGTTTGGGCGAAATGGTCGAAAAGAGAGTTATCCATGGTGCAAGCTATTGTATCGCTCATAAGGGTAAGGTCATTGCTAACGGTGCTGTAGGCAGAAATAATGCGATGGGTATTGATTCGCCTATGCTTCCCGATACTGTTTTCGGGATAGCTTCCATTACAAAGACATTTACCGCCACAGCTATAATGCAGCTTGTAGAGGACGGCTATATCCGCCCCAATACATACGTAAGCGAGATCATACCGCAGTTCGGAGAGAAGCCTTTCAATGACATTACCCTGTGGCATCTGCTTACACATACCTCGGGAATGTGTCCAGACGGCGGCTGCTTTAATGAAGCAACCATGTCACCATGGGCACTTATCGGACAGGCAGCTGACAAGTGGGACGGCAAGGGTGAATTTGACTGGATAACACCAGCACTTAAAATGGGTCTGAGACGTCCCACAGGAAGCGAGTGGATGTATTCTTCCTTCGGCTTTGTAATTCTCGGCGAGGTTATTTCAAGGGTAAGCGGAATGAATGCTCACGATTACATTGAGGAAAAGATAATCAAGCCTCTTAAGATGAACGACAGCGGATTTTATCCTACCGCTGAAATGGCGTCACGTACATTCTACGGCGGAAATTTCTTCGGCGGACAGGAATACAAGGACTGGCTTGACAAGGTTGCCGCAGGTGAAATAAACAGCCGTGACGGAGAGGGTACTGTATGGGA
>CALATN010000116.1 GCA_937891895.1 uncultured Clostridia bacterium | reverse complement strand
CCCGTATTGAACTTGCAAAGTACGCCGGAAGGCCGTTATGAAAATGCTGGAGCAGAATATCCGTCCTTTGGACATTATGACATTGGAAGCCTTTTATAACGCCCTTACCGTAGATATGGCGCTTGGTTGCTCAACCAACAGTATGTTGAATCTTCCGGCAATTGCCCACGAATGCGGCATTGAAATCAACCTTGATATTGCCAACGAAATCAGTGCACGTACACCTAACCTTTGTCACCTTGCACCTGCAGGCCATACATATATGGAGGACCTGAACGAGGCAGGCGGTGTTTACGCTGTAATGAACGAGCTTTCCAAGAAAAACCTGCTTAACCTTGACTGCATGACAGCAACAGGCAAGACAGTTGGCGAGAACATTGCAAACTGCGTAAACCGTGACCCTGACGTAATCCGTCCTATCGACAATCCATACAGCGAAACAGGCGGTATTGCCGTGCTGAATGGCAACCTTGCAAAGGACGGCTGTGTTGTAAAGAGAAGTGCGGTTGTTGCTGAAATGCTCAAGCACACAGGCCCTGCAAAGGTTTTCGACTGCGAGGAGGACGCTATGGCGGCTATTCTCGGCGGCAAAATCGTAAGCGGCGACGTTGTTGTTATCCGCTACGAGGGTCCGAAGGGCGGACCCGGTATGCGTGAAATGCTCAACCCGACATCTGCAATTCAGGGTATGGGTCTTGGCAGCGAGGTTGCGCTTATCACAGACGGACGTTTCTCTGGTGCTTCAAGAGGCGCTTCAATCGGACACGTTTCCCCTGAGGCTGCTGACGGCGGTGTAATCGGTGTTGTTGAAGACGGCGATATGATTACGATTGACATTCCTGCAAACACAATTACACTTGACGTTCCGCAGGAAGAAATCGACCGCAGACTTGCAGGCTTTACTCCAAAGACAAAGGAACTCAAGGGCTACTTAAAGCGTTACGCAAAGCTTGTAACATCGGGCGCACAGGGCGCAATTCTCAAGAATTAACGGTGATTTGAATGGGTAAAAAACTTACGGTCGGAAAGCTTTTCGGCATAATTTTCTGCATAATCGGCACGGCGGTTGCCTGCGTACTGCTGGGGTACAACTTCTACCTCGGCGGTCAGATGAAGCTTGTTGACAAGTATCTGAAAGCGGTTGCAAGGCAGGATTTCACGTCCTTTGTTCAGTGCTATGCAGAGGAATATTCGGAGGAAATCAGCGAGGAGGACATGGCGTCGGAGAAGTCCATGGGTAACAAACTTGATGACCCCGAGGAGTTCAAGGCTACAGCCGAATTTCAGGGCAGGGAAAAGCTTGGCGACGGAAGATATATGGTTTACTTTGACCTGACAGTTTACAACGATGACGAGCACTACACTACAGAGAATGTTGCGTGGGTGGTTGTCCGTGACAACGGAAAATGGGTGCTTGAAGCGGAGGAGTAAGGCTTATTTGAGGTGACGGAATGAAAAAGAATAAAAGCAATTTAAAAGAACCCTTTGTCAGAATTGTTAAACGGGATGATATTAAATTACCCAAAATCATTATGATTTATTCCATCGCTATTGTTGGAGGCTTACTTTTAAGCGGTTTTATTTCTGTTTTGTTTTCTGAAAAAGGCATCGGTGATTTCTTCCAATCATTATTCACAGGAGCATTCGGAAGCGAACGCAAATTCTGGCTTTTACTTCAGGATACCTCTCTCCTACTCGGTACTTCAATGGCTTTGCTTCCTGCATTTAAAATGAAATTCTGGAACCTTGGCGGTAACGGACAGATTCTTATAAGTTGCCTTTCAGCAATTGCCTGTATGTTCTACCTTGGTGGTAAGGTAAGCGATTCTGTTATTATACCTCTTATGTTTTTCGCAAGTGTGGCTGCAGGTGCTGTA
>CALATN010000115.1 GCA_937891895.1 uncultured Clostridia bacterium | reverse complement strand
AAAGTATCTCGACCCGTCGGTAACCGTTTGCGGATGGGTACGTACCGCCCGCGACTCCAAAAATATCTCGTTCATCGAGCTTAATGACGGTACTTCCCTGAAGCACCTCCAGATCGTTATCGACAAGGCTTCCGACATCGCTCTCGACCAGGCTCTCAAGCTTGGTACTTCCCTCAAGGTTACAGGTACAGTTGTAGAAGCACGTCAGGCTGCTGTTGAAATCAATGCTACAGAAATCGAAGTTCTCGGCACTTGCCCTCCTGAGTACCCACTCCAGAAGAAGCGCCACACTCTCGAATTTCTCCGTACAATGCCACATCTCCGCGGCAGAACAAACACATTCAACGCTGTTTTCCGTGTACGTTCCGTAATGGCTGAAGCAATCCACAGCTTCTTCCAGAGCAAGAACTACGTTTACGTAAACACACCACTCATCACAGGCAGCGACTGTGAGGGCGCTGGTGAAATGTTCCAGGTAACAACTATCGGTTACAACACAGAATATAAGAATGAAGAAGAATACTACAGCAACGACTTCTTCGGCAAGAAGGCTGGCCTCAGCGTTTCCGGTCAGCTTGAAGGCGAAGTTGCAGCTATGGCTTTCGGTAAGATTTACACATTCGGCCCAAGCTTCCGTGCTGAAAACAGTAACACACCAAAGCACGTTGCAGAGTTCTGGCACGTTGAGCCTGAAATCGCATTTGCTGAGCTTCCTGACGTTATCGAGATTGCTGAAGAAATGATCAAGACAGTTGTAAAGACAGTTCTTGACAAGTGCCCTGACGAAATGAAGTTCTTCGATACACACTTTGAAAACGGACTCATCGAAAAGCTCCAGAATCTTATTTCAAACGAGTTTGCAGTTTGTGACTATACAAAGGCTATCGAGCTTCTCAAGAGCGCTGACAAGGAATTCGTTTATCCTGTAGAATGGGGCTGCGACCTTCAGACCGAACACGAAAGATACATTTCCGAGGAAGTGTTCAACAAGGCTGTTTTCGTAACAAACTATCCTAAGGAAATCAAGTCCTTCTATATGAAGCAAAATCCTGACGGAAAGACAGTTGCAGCTGTTGACCTTCTCGTACCTGGCGTAGGCGAAATCATCGGCGGCAGTGAGCGTGAGGCTGATTACGATAAGCTTGTTGCAGCAATGAACGAGAGAAATATGAACCTCGACCTCTACACAGACTATCTCGAACTCCGCAAGTTCGGTTCCGTACCGCACGGCGGTTTCGGTCTCGGCTTTGAGCGTCTTATCATGTACGTAACAGGCGTTTCCAACATCAGAGACGTAATCCTCTACCCAAGAACAGTAGGTAATGTTCGCTGATTTCGGACATATACTTTTATCGGATAATTCAGAAAGGAATGATTGATATGTCAAAGTCACTTTATATCCCTGACGGCTATAAATCTGCGCTGACACTCCGTGAAACACAGCATGCCATCAAGTATATCAAGGATGTATTCCAGCAGGCACTTTCCTTTGCGCTTACCCTTGACAGAGTTACAGCACCTCTCCTTGTCCGCAAGGACAGCGGTATCAACGATGACCTCAGCGGTGTTGAACGTAAGGTTGAGTTCTCCATCAAGGAAATGGACAACGAAGCAGAGGTTGTGCAGTCACTTGCAAAGTGGAAGAGAATGGCTCTCCACCGTTACGGCTACAACGCAGGCGAGGGTATCTATACAGATATGAACGCTATCCGCCGTGATGACGATGTTGACAATATGCACTCGATTTTCGTTGACCAGTGGGACTGGGAAAAGGTTATTACAATAGAAAACCGCAACATTGATTTTCTGAAAAATACCGTTGAAAATATCGTAAAATCCCTTTCCAACGCAAAGAGAAAGGTTAACCTCCGTTACCCACAGCTTAAAGAAACAATCTGTGACGTAACTTACTTCATTACCTCTCAGGAACTTGAAGATATGTATCCCGACAAGACTCCGAAGGAGCGTGAGTGGCTCATTACCGAGAAGTACAAGACAGTTTTCATTATGCAGATTGGCGGCAAGCTGAAAAGCGGCGTGCGTCACGACGGACGTGCACCAGACTATGACGACTGGGCACTCAACGGCGATTTGCTCATCTGGAACAACGTGCTGAAAACACCTATCGAGATTTCCTCAATGGGTATCCGTGTTGACGCTGAAAGTCTGAAAAAACAGCTTGAAATCAGCGGTCAGCAGGAAAGAATCAAGTACGAGTATCACCAGCTTATCGCAAACGATACACTTCCACTGACAATCGGCGGCGGTATCGGTCAGTCAAGACTTTGTATGCTCCTGCTTGAAAAGGCTCATATCGGCGAGGTGCAGGTATCTGTATGGCCAAGCGATATGATCAAGGAATGTGAAGAAAAGGGAGTTAAACTGCTATAAAAAATCCACCGTATCGAAATGGTGAATAGTAATAAATAAGCATAACCCGTGAAGAGATTCTTCACGGGTTATTTTAGCGTCTCACAATTATTGATATCAAAGTCTATTTGACCTTGAGTATTATTTTTCAACTATAAAAAACAATCGTGGAAAATCAAAAATAACTTTACCATTTTTCTGTAAAGGATAACTTTTTTCAATCTCTTCCATAATGTCTTTCTTAAATTCAGTCCTCATTGAATCATCGATCTGAGAAAGATATGGTCTTAAGCCTGTTCCCTCGTACCAAGACCAAATTGCCTCATGTGATGGAAGTATATGATGGTAGGTAGTCGTCCAAATATCAAATTTATCAGACAAATCAGAAATAACATTAAAGTACTCTTCAATGCCACTCATAATATAATTTCTTTGATGTTTAATAACGGTTTTCCATTTCTCACTAGTAACTACTTTACTAATCAGATGATGAATTGGCTCATCAAAATTGCAAGGAATCTGAACAGCCATAATTCCATTATCATTCAAAAGTTTATAAAGATTTACGATGGTCTTAAACTGGTTAGGAAGCCATTGAAGGCAAGCGTTCGAAAATATTAAATCAAATTTTTGATTGGTTTTCTCTGTAAACACATCTGCATCCCATTGCTCAAAAGTTATATCAGTATAATCCTTTTTTGCTTTTTCTATCATTTCAGCAGAAAAATCAATTCCCAATATATCGGCATTTGGAAATATATTCTTTATCACAATAGAACTGTTTCCAGGACCACATCCAACATCAAGAACTGATGACATATTTCGCCCTTCAATGCGTTTGGCTAAATCAATCGCTGGCTGTGTTCTCTCTTTCTCAAACTTCAAATACTTTTCAGAATCCCACTTGTTCTCCATCTACGAATTCCTCCTATCTGTATCCCATTTTGTTTTTTCAAATTTTTATCGTTGAATTTATTATAACAAGTATACCATATAAAGTCAACGTCATAAGCAACGCAAAGCCACTTTTGACATCAACATCAAAAGTGGCTTTTAATACTTCTATACGACTATCGCATTGGATACGGTGGATTTTGATTTTATAGGCTCAACAGCTTTTTAATTTCTTCCAAAGTAGGCGGATTAAGAGGAAGAGGAAAACGTGATATTGCTATTGCGGAACAAGCACTTGCAAAACGTACAAGCTCATCATCTGACATATTGTTCAGTAAGCCGTAAACACAGCCAGCCTTGAATGTGTCACCTGCACCAAGCGTGCTTTTTACCTCAACAGAAAAAGGCTTCATTTTCTTCATTGGCTGACCTTTTCTGCCGTACAGCATTTCTTTTTCTCCACGGGTAATAATTACAAGACCGTCAGTGGTGTCTGTGAGCAATTGATAGATTTCCTCAACGCTTTTATCCTTGTACTGTTCACAGCCTGTGCATTCTTTCGATACTACGTTGACTGCACAATGCTGATGAAGGTAACTGTCGTGTCGGCAATCTATTGTAACGAACGGCTTTTTATGTTTTACAAAAAATTCAGCAGCAGCCTGTGTTTCTTCAAGAAAGAACGGGTCAATTGCCCCGACCTTGCAGTTCGCAATGTCTTCTTCCTTTGGCATACTCCAGCGCTTTTTTGCGCCCTTTTCGTATAGTGACCCGAATACACCCATCGGAGAACGTACAAGCCCCGAAATTACAACGTAATCCATAAGACCCTCGTAATCGGGATCAAAGTACAGAGAGGACAAATCTACGGTTTTATCCTTGTAAAACTCCTTTAAAAGCGGAGCAACTTCTGTTCCGATATGTGTACCGTCGATTTTTACGTTTACGCCAAGAGAAGCAAGAACCGTTGCCGCAGTTCCCGTTTCACCGCCCGGCAGAAAGTATTTCGCCTTGATTTCCGAGTATTCGTCGGGCTGTAAAAATTCACCCTTCAACAAAAATGAATGTGTACCGAGAACTTGTCCGTGCATATAAACTTCGCAATTCATAAAAAACCTCCTTTATCGGTCAGCGATTATTGTTTAGTGGATTATAGCACATAATATTGTGTAAGTCAACGCTTTAAGAAAAATATTTTACCTTATGTTATAGCTTCGTGCATTTTTGTTGACAGCGTTAGCTGTGGATGTTATAATTGTTAAGGTAACAAATAGAAATCGGTGGAGAGTAGTAATATTATGATACGACATGCAGCAATAGCAGATGCATCAAGAATAGCAGAAATACTGATTTTTTCTAAGAGAATGAATTATAGAAAGATTTTTAAGAATGATAGTGTGTCATTTGGCGAAATGCAAGTATACCCATTAGCAAAGAGGTATATTGATAATTCTGATGAATTAGATAGAATATGGGTTTATGATGATGAATTTGTTAAGGGCATGATACATATTGAAGGAAAACAGATTGTAGAATTATATGTTGATACATTTTTTGAAAATCAAGGCATTGGCAGTAAACTTATAAAATATGCCATTGAGAAGCAAGATTGCAATTGTTTATGGGTTCTTGAAAAGAATGTAAAAGCAATAAAATTTTATCAAAGGCATGGTTTTGTGATTACAGAAGAAAGAAAATATGAAGAAGGCACAACAGAATATGTTGTAAAAATGAAACGCTAAATCCTAATTTATCAATAAGATAACAAAATCCAGAGAAGCTGAATTCTTCTCTGGATTTATTGCTTTATACCACTTTTCTTTTCACAACCGCTTCCGTAACATTGGAAAGCACAACCTCGCCGTGCTGATTTGTCACGGTAATGGTAATTTCAGCTGTTCCGTTCTTCTCATTGCGTGGGGTAAGCTTTGAGATAACGCCCTTTCCCGTCAGCACATCCCCCGCAAAAACAGGCTTGAACCATTCAACCTTTGAGGACTTGCCTGCAAGCAGGTCATCGCCGAAAAGGTCAACTTCAAGGTACTTCGCCCAAACTGCCATAAAGGACATCATACCAGGGGCGATAAGCTGTCCGAAATGGGTTGTTTTGGCGTATTCCTCATCGGTGTGCAAGGGAATGTTGTCGTAAAGCTTTGCGAAATCAATCATCTGCTGCTTGTCAATCACAGCAGGCGGAATATCAAACTCGTGACCGAGTGTAAGTTCGTCAAAATACATCTTTTTTCTCCTTTGCCGTTTTTGTTATCATATACAATTTTAGCACGGATATGTCAATAATGCAAGTTTAATAAACTGAAATTTCATGGGAATAATTTTTCCGATTGACTAATATACTAATTTGTGGTATTATTTTTATAGATTTTTTTGAGATGAGGTATATCCTGATGATTGAAATTAAAGATTACAGAGGACATATAAGGAACTGGCAGGCGCTTTGTGCTGAGCTTGAAATTTCGGAACAGCTTTCCCGTCAGGAGCGTGAAGCGGAAATCCTGAAAAAGGCATACCAAAAGTGGGGTTTCGATATGGCGGAGCATTTCCACGGTATGTTTGCATTTGCGCTTTGGGACGAGGAAAATCAGCAGCTTTTCTGTCTGCGTGACCACTTCGGCACAAAGACATTCTACTATTATGTGACAGCTGACGGTAAGCTTCTCTGCGGCACAACAATCCGCAGTATTATGGAGCAGGAAGGCTTCGTCAAGGAGCTTAACGAGGAGCTTCTGCAGATTTATATGAGCCTTACCTATGTTGCAGGTGAGGACACCTTCTTCAAGGGTGTTAAGAAGCTTATGCCTGGTCACTATCTTGTGTGGAAGAACGGAAAAATGGAGATAACCCGCTACTGGAAGCCTACCTTTAAGCCAGATGAAAGCAAGTCCCTTGAAGACTGGGCAGAGAAAATTCATTCCACATTCAAGGCAATCGTACCTGAGGTAAAGACATCTGATGAAAAGGCAGAGTCATTCCTCTCAGGCGGCGTTGACTCGTCCTATGTGCTTGCAATGACAGATGTTGCGGCGGGCAATTCCTGTGGGTATGACGACGAGCGTTTTGATGAGTCGGGACTTGCAAAGCAGACCGCTGACATTCTCGGCAGAAAGTTCAATCGCTGCCTTGTAACTCCGGAAGCTTATTTTGATATCGTGCCTTATGTTATGTACAATATGGAGCAGCCTTTGGGCGACGCTTCTGCAATTGCTTTTGCACTCGGTTGCAAAGCAACAGCTGAGCATACACCGATTTGCTACTCAGGTGAGGGTGCTGACGAATTTTTCGGCGGTTACAATATGTACCGCAACGCTGAACGTTACGGCGAAAACTTAAAGACATTTTACGTTGGCAATACTAACATTATGAAGGAAGACGAGAAGAAGCGTATTCTCAAGCATTACAATGAGGAAATTCTCCCTATCAACCTCGTTAAGCATATCTACGAGGAAAATGAGGGACTTGACCCGCTGTCAAAGATGTCCGACATTGACATTCAGGTATGGCTTGAGGGCGACATCTATCTCAACGTTGACAAGATGAGCACCGCTGCAGGTCTTGAGGTAAGAATGCCGCTGACAGACAGAAGAATTTTCGACATTGCTTCAAGAATGCCGTCACGTTTCAAGGTGAACGAGGAGCAGAACAAGGTTGCTTTCCGTACAGCTGCGTCAAATGTTATTCCCGATGAAATTGCATTCCGCAAGAAGCTTGGCTTTATCGTGCCAATCAGAATGTGGCTTGCTGACGAACGTTACAATCAGGACGTGCAGAAGAAGCTTACAAGCGAAATGGCTGGCAAGTTCTTCAACCTTGACGAGGTCGACGCAATCTGGCAGGATTACATCGGCGGCAACTCTGATAACTGGCGCAAAATCTGGACAATTTATACCTTCCTTGTATGGTACGAGGAATATTTCGTGAAGAGATAAAAATAAGGCTGTTACCTGTGTGGTAACAGCCATTTTTTACTTTATTGCGTTTACGCTGATAAGTTCGATATCCTTGCTCATGCTGTCCTCAGCAGGAGTGATTTCGCTGCAGTAGTCAGTGGAAAGATACTTCTTGTTATCGTCAGCAAAAACTGTTGTAACAACAGCATTTTCGCCAAGACGCTCGTTTGCGATAATTGCACCGAGAAGATTTGCGCCTGAGGAAATACCTACACCGATACCGAATTCACGGGAAATTCTCTGTGCCATAATGATTGAGTCGATGTCGTCTACGGAAACAACTTCGCCGCACTCGTCAAGCTTGAGAATCGGCGGGATAAACTCGTCAGAAATGCCCTGAATACGATGGTTGCCAACCTTGTAGCCTGTTGAAAGAGTAGGGGAGTTAAGCGGCTCGAGAGGATAGGAAATGCAGTTTGGATTAGCTTCCTTGAGTCTGCGTCCGATACCCATTACAGTACCGCCTGTGCCTACACCTGCAACAACAGCGTCGGCAACCTTGCCGATTGAAGCAAGCTGGCGAACGATTTCCTCACCTGTTGTGTAGTAATGTGCATCACAGTTATCCTCATTTGAGAACTGACCAGGAAGGAACACACCGCCCTTTGCGGCAAGCTCCTCTGTCATTCTGATTGAACCGAGGAAGCCCCCTTCTTCACGGGAAACGAGTCTTACCTCTGCGCCGAAACTCTTCATCATATTGATACGCTCGCGGCTCATCCAGTCAGGCATAAAAATCACAGCCTTGTGACCGAGATAGCTGCTCATTGCGGAAAAGGCAATACCTGTGTTACCGCTTGTAGCCTCGGCAATAATGTCCCCCGGCTTGATTGTGCCTGTTTCGTAAGCCTTTTTCATTATGTAGAACGCAACACGGTCCTTGATGCTGCCCGAAAGGTTCATATATTCAGCCTTAGCATAAACCTTCATTTCCTTGCCCTTGTATTTAAGGGTAATTTCCAGCAGCGGAGTGTTGCCAATCATATTTTTAATACGGTCAAATCTGTCCATAAATTTACTCCTCATAAATAAACTACAATTCATTATTATACTATGCTTTTTCTTCCAAATCAACACTATTTTTTTATTTTTGGAATATTGTACAATAAATGAGTTTGCTGTTTTGCAACTTGACAGAATAGATTTACGAACGGAGTAATTCACAGCAGATTGACAATTCCGATAAGACCAAGCATTGCAAGACCCATACTTGGCATAATAATTCCGGGCAGGTCGCAGAATACACGGCGATTAAGCTTTCGCAGGGTTATTCCTATAATCATGAACACGATTGAGTTGAGGAGTGCAAACCATTTCGGCACGTCAAGACAGCCTGTGAGGATTGCAATTACCGAAGTAACTGACGGCACCATAAGAAGTATGTACCCGAAGAAAAATGGGAAAACTGCCGCTTTGTAAAAGGTCGGGAAAATCTTATCAACAAGGTCGGCGTGGCCGCAATCAACAAGTCGCTTGTACAGCAGAGGCTGAATACACACGGACGAGTGTACGAAGAATCCACCGATTGTACCCGCACAGCCGCAGATTGCTGTCACATAGCCGAGGACGGTATCCTTTTCTGCAATCTGCATACCAAGTGAGTAAAGTCCAAGCATTGCCGCAATATCGCCGAAAAATGCCACGATAATTGAAGCGATAAATCTCCAGTCGGACATCTTTACCCAGTTGGTGTCAATGTTGCCGCCGGGGCCTGTCTTTTGGTTGTCATTGCCCTTCAAATCAAAAAGGATATCTCCTGTTGCGCAGAGAAGTCCGCCGATTAAACCGAAAACTGATAATGTCAGATACATTTTTACCCCTCATTTCATAATATAGTTAGCTTTGGCTAACTATATTATACAACTATGATAAGCTGATGTCAAGAGTTTTGAAAAAAATAAGGGACAGCTTTTGCTGTCCCAATGGATTTATGTAACGCTTGTAACAAGTCCGTTGATAGAAATGCTCGGGTCGTCAAGGTCAATAACAAGACAGCGTCTGCCGTCGATAACGCTTGTGCGTACCTTGTCTGTACCGTCACGGCTGATGTTGATTGTGATTTCGGGTGTTTCAAGCACGGTCTTGTTTTCAACGAGATTTTCCACGATAAGTCCGTCAGCATCTCCGACTTTTTCCTTGAACACGGCTGGAAGCGCATCAAGCTTCTCACTGCTTACACCGGCATCAAAAAGAATGTTGTGGAGCTTGTTGTCGTCGATAATCGGAAGCTCAGTTTCGTTCTTTGACTTGGTAACAATCTCACGGAGAGTTTCGTTCACCTGAGTGATAAGCGTGTAGCTCAGCTCATCGCCTACAACATCGTTGAGCACCTCACGGAAGGTATCCTTTTCGTTCTGACAGGTCATAACAAAGCCACAGCCGAGAACGTCCTCAACAACGGAAATGTTAGGCTTTTTCGGTGTCTTGGTGTAGTACATAACGTGGTTAACGTCAGGACTTCTGTCGCTGAAAACGGGGTAGAAGAAACCGTCAGTAGGTGCACGGCTTACGATAAGGTCGGTGTTGGACTTCTTCACGATTTCGTTTGCTTCGCTGTCAAACATAAGACCATCATCACCTGTGCATACAGGGCAGACCGCAACCACGATAAAGTTGTATTCCTCGGTTGCATCGTCATAGGACTCGTCATTCTTGTCCTTGGTCATAATGCTGTAGGAACAGTAGCCCATAATCAGCGTGTATGCCATTTCGTACTCCATATTGTTGACAATTCGCTCAATCAGCTTTGCGTTGGCGGTTTCGTCCTCAAGCTTGCCCTTGACAGCGGCATAGAGAATGTTCTGTGCGCCATCCTCGTCATATTCGGTATTGGGGAAGCCGTACTCCATAAGATTTTTGCCAACGCTTCCGCCCAGCACCTTTTTCAGCGACTCCATCATAACCGCACCAGCGTCCTCCTCGATAAGAGAGTAAAGCTTGTTCTGGTTGCAGCGGATATTCTTCTGGGGGTCAATGTAAGCGGAAACAACGTGGTTAAGCGTAAAAAATCCACTGCTGTCGGTAAAGTTCTTTTTGATTTCGGCTACTTCTTTTTTGTTCATTGGGGTACTATCCTTTCATTTTAGAGTTTGGAATTTGGAGTGTGGAGTGAGGAGTTGTTATTGTTCCTCTGTGTTTTGTTCCCAAAAACAGTGAATACAATTAACTTTATTATTTTTATCATAACTAATTGCAATTGCGTTAATACCATTCCATTTATACCATGTATCAAATTTACTTGTGCTATGAAAATTTGGTTTTCCCAATTCTTTTTCAACATCTTCACGAGTTGTTACGCCACTAATGATTTCGCCAATTTTGAATGAGTCTCCATTTTCACATGACATATAGAAATCATCCATTCCGTTTGCACTTGGATTGTCTGTTTCAATTTCTGAGTAATAGCCTGTTAATATACATATATCTTCACGATATGCATAACCGTAATAATATTTTCTATTCGCTTCATTATAGAAAGACAAGTCAAGTTCCAAGTCAAAATGTTCCGCTAATTCCTCATATGAACAGGGTAAAGATAATTTTACTCCGTTTATCTCTACATCACTAAGTAATTCCTCCATTGTCCAATCTGTAATCTCATATTCTGTTTCGATTTGAGTTTCTTCCGAACTTTCGGGGGAGGTTGTTTCTGATGTCTGTGCTGTTTGTGAAGCAGTGGTTGAACTTGTTTCAGACACAATTTCCGTCTGCTTTTCGTCAGCCTTGCACCCGCTAAATCCGCAGGCAACAACAGCCACAAGCATTGCTGCTAAAATACGTTTCATATAAATGTCCTTTCTTATTTGAATGTGGAATTTGGAAAGTGGAATGAGGAGTTTTTAATATAGTCAAAGCCCATTATTATAAATCGAAACAGATGTCTTATTATTTAAATATTCAAATAAAACACGAATATTATCGCCATAATAAGCATCTGCATATTCATTATCCATTTCATCGCCTGCTCCAAGTAATTTTTGAACGTCCTCCTTAGTTGAATTTTCAGAAAGACCATACAAATCAAATGTATTTAAACTTATGAACCTTAAATTGTCCGTTTCTGTATTATAATTATTATCTTTGTAACACATTGCTCCGACATATTCATCATTAAAATATATGTCAATCCAATCTGTGTCTGTAACACTGTTTTCGTCAGCTTTGGTTATTTCTGTCCTAAATTTATCGTTAAAATCGGATAATTTGCAAGGGAAAGAAATATCTATTCCATTACACTTGACAACAAGATAATCATCAGACAACCAATTTTCTGCATCAAAAGAGGTTTCTGACTGACTAACAGATGTAGCTTCTACTGTATCGTTTTCATTCTTGCACCCGCTAAATCCGCAGGCAACAACAGCCGCAAGCATTGCTATTAAAATACGTTTCATATAAATGTCCTTTCTTATTTGAATGTGGAATTTGGAAAGTGGAATGAGAAATTATTGTGCAATTATAAAATTTCACTTTCCACATTCCTAATTTCCAAATTTATTAAACCACGCACGCTCCTCAAAGCTTTTCTTTTTCGCACGGGTAAGCTGTCCGTCGGAAATTCCCACTGGGAGAATACACACCATCTTGTAATCGTCAGGCACGCCAAGCGTCTTTGCAAGCTGTCCGCCGATATCGTCATCGTCGGTGATGTGTCCCTCATACCAACAGCTTTCATAGCCCAGCGCCTTTATCGCAAGGAGCATATTCTGAATTGCCGCAGAGTAGTCCTGCACGTTGAAGCACTTGTCACGGTAGGCGAAAATCCTTTGTGTAAGCACGCAGATTATTGCAGGTGCAGTTTCGCAAATCGGCGGGTCAATCATACCTTTAAGTTTGTCAAGGACAATCGGGTCGTCAACGCAGATAAGCGAAGTCGTCTGCTTGTTGCAGCCCGATGGTGCGGCAAGTCCTGCTTCCATAATCTGAACAAGATGCTCACGGGGAATTTTCGTGTCCTTGTAAGTGCCGCGGTAGCTTGTGCGGTTGTTGATAATATCAAATATTTCAGACATTATTTTTACCTCTTGAAAATGTTTGTATAACGGAAAACTACGGCGTTTTGCGGAGCAAAACCCGTAAACAAGCCACTATGTGGCTTGTTTTTTTACCAAGTCCAGTCGGACATAAAACGTGAAAGCTTTGTTTCCTCGCCTGTTTTCTGCTGTTGCTTTTTGAGTTCGTTTGCAAGACCGAGAGCGATAAGTGCCGCACCTGCAAGTGCAAGGTACACAAGCCAAGCGATGCTGTCACGCTGACCGAAGCTGAGGAGAATGCCCGAAGCTACCATTGAAGCAACCGCAAGTACAAACCAGCGTTTTTTCTTGATGATAAAGGATACAGCAAGCATAATGAACAGCACTACTCCGATGAATACAGCGTCGAAGCTGTCGCTTGATGTAAAGGATTCAACAAAGAGAATTACAAGGGAAATGATTGCAGCAACGAATGAGAAGTTGTCTGCCTTTTCGGCTGAATCCTTCCAGATAAGCTTTACAAGCAGGCAGAAGAAGAACACAGGAAGCAAGTTGAACTGTACGTTGATGAGTTCAGGTACTTCAAAGAATGGCTGTACCCAGAAAAGCGGGAAGATGAATACGCCTGCCGCTGTGATTGTTCTGCGGTTTGTAACAGAGGTGTTATCCTTGCGGACAAGGTTGAGGATAAGCAGTGCAGTAACGAGAATTGCCGCCCACTCCTTGAAATCGTCGCTTGCTTCAAAGAAAAATACAACAACAGGGAGAAATGCACCAATGGAGAAAACGTCAACGTAAAGCTTCTTTATCATCTTGTCGTTGAAAAGGACACGTCCTGCCGCAACAAGTATAACAAGCGGAACAATCTGCATTTCTTCAACATAGAGTTCTGCGAGGGCAAATGGGATAATCAGAATAGGAATAATAAGATTAAGTGTGTTCTTTCTGATAACGGAGGTGAATGCGGAGCAGACTGCAAGGATTGCAGCAAAAATCATCAATGCACCTTCACCTGTATCAGCACCTGCAATGAACAGCCAGCTGCTGAAAAGCGGTGCCGCAAACCACAGGAATGTGCAGATGTGAGGGTTAACCTTCTGGAACACGTCAAATGCTTCGCCCATTGCGTAAACTGCAAAGATAAGCATTATTGCAACAGCAGGGAAGCAAACCAGATAATCGAGGTCATCAAGGAACTTGAAGCCTGCAAGAAGCGAGGTGAGAAGAATTGCACCGTTGAGTATATTGACGTGGGAGAACTGTTCCTTCGGGAAGGAATATTTAGCAAGGAAAACAGCGATGTATACACATATTGCAAGCATTGAAACAAAGTCAGCGCTTTCCCATACTATACAGGAAATAAGGAACACAGGAAGAATGCAAAGTACGGAAATACCGTAGGATTTTGCGTAATTTATTGCCTTTGGAATAAACAGGAACAGCGATGCAAGAATGCAGAAAAGAATTATAATTACCGACATTGCTGAGTCGCCGCTGTCGATTGTGTAAGGAAGTGCTGTTTCGTAATCCTCAAACAGCAGATAAAGAGGAAGCACCAGCTGGAATGTAAATATCGGGCAGAAAATTTCCGAGATTTTGCCTCTTTTTGCAACAGCGAGGCATACTACAGATGCGGCAAGAACAGCGATAGCACCAATAGTATTTTCTGTTTCGACGCAACAGCAGATTATTGAACAAATCAGTGTAAATACGCTGAAAGAGATGTCGAATACAGGGTTACTTAATTTGTCCTTTGCAGGAGAAAGTGCGGATACAAGATAGAGTGCGCATACTGCAAGTGCAGTAACAAAGTCTGCGCTTTCCCATATCAGACAGGAAATCACAAATATAGGCAGCAGACAGTACGTGGAAATCAGATAGGATTTTGTGTAGCTTGCCGCCTTTGGAATAAACATAAGTATGGTTGTGATAACACAGAAAAGGATAATGATAACAGACATTGCAGAGTCGCCGTTTTCCATTGCGTAAGGGAAAATTACGTCGTACTCCATAAAAATAAGGAAAAGAGGAAGTGCTGTCTGGAATGTGAGTATCGGACAAAGAATTGCCGAAAGCTTTTCGCTTCTGCAGATGATTACGCAGATAATTCCCACAGCAAGCACAGCGATTGCCGCAAAGCAGCCTGCGTCGCTGTCAACGCAGCAGCATACGGAATTTATAATGGTGTACACAGCAAATACGATATCGTTTATTCCGCAGTAAAGTTTGTTTTTAAGCGGAGTAAAGCGTGTTGCAAGGAAGTACGCTGTAACAATTGCAAAGGAAATGAGAATTCCTGCAAGACCGATTTCGAAAATAAGCATAAGGTCGGTCACAAACCATAGGAGTGCCGCAAAGGTAAATGCACGGAATTCGTTTGACTTATATCGGAGTGTAAGAATAACCATTTCCGCAAATACCACGCCTGAAGCAAGTACCATTTCCCAGGATGGTACAGAATTGTCAACAAGATAGTTGATGTTTTCAACAACCGCAAACAGACCTGCAATTCCTGCTGCGGCAATTGCAAAGCCCTTCATTATTTTGCGGATGATATCGGGAAGAAGTCCCATAGCGGAAAGGGTTGCGTAGATGAGGGCAGTTGACGCAATTACGCAGGTTACGCTTGAAATATCGTCAGGGTCAAAGCCTGAGAAGAATGAAATCGTAATAAAGAAAGCAAAAGCAATTGAGCTGAAAATGCCGTTCTTTTCAGTAACACTTTTTGTAAGGAAGCAAGCGGAGTAAACCGCAAATGCGAACAGGGTTACAACGCTGAAAGTGTCGTCGAGGAATACGCAGGTTGAGATTATTCCGAGAAAAGTTGTGCTGATAAGTGCAAAGTAACCATACTGTGATGAAAAAACGTTGTTTTCGCCGAATGTGTTGTCATAAAAATCCTTGATGAACGGTTCAGCAACCACAATCAGAAGGGAGTAGATTGCACTTGCAAGAACAGCAATATCCGCTCTTGGGATAACGTGGAAAAGAATGAATATAACTGCCGCTGAAAAGCTGTAATGTGAAACAGCGGCAAAGAATTTGTTTTTATAGTCGTGAGCGCCTTTGAAGAATGGAATACAAACGCTGAGGGCGAGAATTGCAAAGAGAAGCAGACGTCCGTCACCGTAGAATGAGAGATAGTGTCCGAAAACTTCAAGCAAGCCTGCTGCAACAACTGCCGCAGGGAGAAATACGCTTCCGAGTATGTAGAAGATACGTCCTGTCTGTTCAAGCTTCAGCTTGCGTTCGGTGAAGGAGTGGATACCGAAGAAAAGTGCAGAGAAGGAAACAAGTACGACTGCCTTGAAGAAGCTGTTGAGTATGCCCCAGGTTGCCGCTGCAAAGATAAATCCCGAAAGGGACAGGAACAATGCGCCGAGAATGAGAATAATATTGATTGTGCTGATTTTTTTCTTAGGCTTTGGCTCGGCAGGTGCACTGATTTTCTGTGCATAAACAGGAGCAGGCTGCTGAACAGGCTGTGGCACAGGTTGAGGTGCAGACTGCTTCTGAATAGCAGGCTGAGCGGCGGCAGGAAGATTATATGGTGTCTGCGTAGGAAGCTGATAAGGAGAGGTTTGTTTTGGCGGCTCAGGAAGAGCTTCGGCTGTTGCAGGCACTTCAGTATGAGGCTTCTCAGCAGGGGTCTCCTTAGAAACAAGCTGCATATCGGAAGCAGGTGTACTGTCTGAGCTTTGCGCAAGCTGTGAAAGCAGGGCATTGACTTGTTCCCTGAGAGCCTTGTTGTTACGCTTCAGATCGGAATTCGCCGAAAGCTGAACAAGGAAAAGGATAAGCAGGACAATCGGTGATATAAGCCATAAAATTATGAAAATCATTGTTTTACCTCCATTGTCATAGTCTGTATTGAATAATGCGTAAAATAACCTATTTTAATTATAGCTTAAAATGGTAAAAATGTCAACAATTTATAAGCATAGTAAAATCGGCTTTTTGATTACTATTACTAAAATTTGTGATTAAATGGTTACAAAAAGTAACAAATCTAATTTTTGTATTGACAACAATGCTATATGTGGTATAATATATCCCGTAGAAAATTTTCAGAGAAAGGAGGAGTAACCGTGACACCCATTCCGTTTATAGAATTCAGTCTTTATGAGATGTTTCATATGTTTATTTTCTGGGCGTTTATCGGCTGGGGAATTGAAGTGTGCTGGATGACGCTTGAAACAGGCGAATATCAGAACAGAGGCTTTCTTAATATGCCGATATGTCCGATTTACGGTTTCGGGGTAATTATGGTTACGGTTTTCTTCCGACCTGTTGCAGATACAATAATTCCGCTTTTCTTTGCCACGTCTATCCTTTGTACAGCTTTTGAGCTGTTTGTGGGTCTTGGTATGGAAAAGCTTTTCCACGCAAGATGGTGGGACTATTCTCACGAAAAATTCAATTTCAAGGGATATATATGCCTTAAAATCTCAATACTCTGGGGAGTAGGCTGTGTGACTGTTGTGCGGTTTGTTCAGCCTATGGTTGAGCTTGCAATCGACAAGATGCCTGTAAAGCTGGGATTTTTCTTTATTTTGCTTTGGTCAGCATTGCTGGTAATTGATATTGTTGCTTCATTGAGTGCGGTAAGAAAGCTTAATCTTCGCCTTAGACAGCTTGACGAAATTTCTAAAGTAATGCTGCTGAGTGCTGAAAAAATCGGCGGAACATTATCGCAGAAAACCCTTGAAAGCAAGGAAATATATGACAATGCCGTTGAAAAGGCTGATGCAAAGACACAGGAGCTTAAAGAAAAGATTGCAGAAAAAACCGATGCAACAACACAGAGCTTCCGTGAAAAATATGAGCAGCTGAAATCCACAAAGGACGGCGAGTCCCGCTTTGCCGAAATCAAGGCTAAGTACGGTAAAATCGTTGATGCAGCTGACTTCAAACTCAGCGAATGGCGGGAAAAGTATGACAAGCTGATGGATTCCCGTGACCGTTCGGTTGAACGACTCATCAAGGCGTTCCCGCAGCTTCGTTCCACATCCTACGCTGATACAATGGAAAGTCTGAAGCGCCGTTTAAAGGTGATTTCAGCAAAGGTAAAAATTGAAAACAGCTTTAAGAATAACGAAAAAGAAGATGCGGAAACAACTGTTGACGAGGGCGTAACGGAGATTGAAATTCCTGTTGCTGAAACAGTTGAAACCGAGTAAAGTCTGAAATGTGATTATTTTGTTAAAATGACGGATTTCGTGTTGACAAGTTGTGCAGAATGTGCTATAATATTTGAAGTTTGGACAACCTTTAAGTTAATCCCGTGAGATTGACAAGGCAGTCGCTTATAGTGATATTCTGCGGCAGGTGAAAGCCGTACCTTTGGGAAAGCTATACCTGTATTGTAAAATAAATATAAGTTGATTCATACCTGTCTGTGTCAGTTCACGGACGGGTATTTTTTATTTTGGGGGTGCTGAAATGAGCAGTCCGCAGCTTAACCAGAAAGCTGTCATACTTGACGAAAATGCTATGACAAGAGCCGTGGCAAGAATCTCATACGAAATTCTTGAACGCAATAAGGGCGCTGAAAATATATGCCTCGTGGGAATAATGTCAAGGGGAGTGCACCTTGCTGAAAGAATTGCTAAAAAGCTTAACGAGCTTGAAGGCGCAGAGGTTGAAACGGGTACGCTTGATATTACGTCTTACCGTGATGACGAGAAGCACTCCGCAGGTATTGACAGAACCGATATTCCTTTCGATGTCAAGGACAAGAGCGTGATAATCGTTGATGACGTTATCTTCACGGGAAGAAGCGCAAGGGCGGCGATGGATGCTGTTACAAAGCGCGGCAGACCGAGAAGCATTCAGCTTGCGGTGCTTGTTGACAGAGGTCACCGTGAACTGCCGATACGTCCCGATTATGTTGGCAAGAATGTGCCGACGTCAAGGGAAGAAGCGGTAAAGGTACAGATGAAGGAAATTGACGGAAGCGACAAGGTTGTAATTTTTGAATAATGGAGGAAATAAATGAGTATTCTTCTTAAAAATGTAAGAGCGGTTGATGATAAGACCGATAGAATCTGCGATATATTCGTTGACGGCGGGAAGATTGCCGAAGTCGGCGAAAATCTTGCGGTAACAGCCGACAGAGTTGTTGACGGCGGCGGAAAACTTGCGGTTATGCCTGCACTTTTCGATATGCACGTTCACTTCCGTGACCCGGGGCAGACACATAAGGAAACCGTTGAAACAGGTTGTGCGGCGGCACTGGCAGGCGGTGTAAGCGGTGTAGCTTGTATGCCTAATACAAGCCCAGCAATCGACAGCAAGGAAACTGTTGACTATATTCTTGATAAGGCTAAGGACACAGGCGTTGACGTGTATCCTGTTGGCTGTATCACAAAGGGAATGCAGGGCGGCGAGCTTTACGACTGGACTAAGCTTGGTGTAAAGCTGATTTCCGATGACGGACGTCCCGTTGCAAACGCTGAAATGATGCGTCAGACTCTTGAAGCAACAAACGAAAACGGACTTCTGGTGGTTTCTCATTGTGAAGACCTTGCAATAATCAACGGCGGTATAATCCATAAGGGCGCTGTTTCCGAAAAGCTTGGCGTAAAGGGTATGGACAGAGCCTCCGAGGACAGCATTACTGCACGTGAAATCGCGCTTGCTGACTCCTGCGGGGCACGAATCCACATCTGCCACGTTTCAACAAGAGGCAGTATGAACTTTATCCGTGACGCAAAGAAAAACGGAATAAAGGTTACCTGCGAAACCTGTCCGCACTACTTCACATACACCGAGGACAAGCTTCTCAGCCGTGACGCTGACTACAGAATGAACCCTCCTCTCAGAAGTGAGGATGACAGGCTTGCGGTGCTTGAAGCGGTGCTTGACGGTACGGTTGACTGTATTGTAACAGACCACGCTCCTCACGCTGCTGAGGAAAAGGCTGACTTCCTCAAGGCGCCTAACGGTGTTGTTGGACTTGAAACATCACTTGCAGTAACTCTTACACAGCTTTATCATACAGGCAAGCTTACGCTGGGCAGAATTGCCGAGCTTATGGCAATCAATCCGAGAAAGCTTCTCGGCATTGATGTTACACGAATTGAAAAGGGCGCAAGGGCTGACCTTGCGGTTGTTGACCTTGACAAGGAGTGGACGGTTGTTCCTGAGGAGCTTCACTCAAAGTCGAAAAATACCGTGTTCAAGGGTGAAAAGCTGAAGGGCAAGAACATTATGACAATCACAAACGGCGAAATCCGTTTTGAAGGTTAATCAAGTTGAAAATTAAAATTTATATAAGGAGTGGTAGTAATGTCATTTGACAGACTCATCAGGAAAATCGTGGAAACAGGTAACCCAACAGTTGTAGGTCTTGACCCTAAGCTGGACTACGTTCCAAACTTCATCAAGGAAAAGGCTTTCGCAGAAAAGGGCGCAACACTTGAAGGTGCGGCAGAAGCACTCTGGCAGTTCAACAAGGCAATTATCGACGCAGTTTATGATATCGTTCCTGCAATCAAGCCACAGGCAGCTTACTACGAAATGTATGGCTGGCAGGGCGTTCAGACTCTCTACAAGACAGTAAAGTACGCTCAGGAAAAGGGTATGTTCGTAATGGTTGACGGTAAGAGAAATGACATCGGTGCAACTATGGAAGCTTATACAAACGCTTACCTCGGCAGCACAACTGTTGACGGTCAGGTTTTCGAAGGCTTCGGTGCTGACGCTCTTACAGTAAACGGCTACCTCGGCACAGACGGTATCGCTCCTCTTACAGCAGTTTGCAAGGAAAAGGACAAGGGTATCTTCGTTCTCGTCAAGACTTCCAACAAGTCCAGCGGTGAGCTTCAGGACAGAAAGCTTGACGACGGCAAGAGCGTTTACGAAACAATGGGCGATATGTGCGAAAACTGGGGCGCTGATACAATCGGCGAATACGGCTACTCCGCAGTAGGTGCTGTTGTTGGTGCAACTTACCCTGAACAGCTTGCTGAAATGAGAGCAAAGCTTCCACACACATTCTTCCTCGTACCTGGCTACGGTGCACAGGGCGGCGGCGCAGAGGGCGTTGCAAAGGCATTCGATGACAAGGGCCTCGGCGCAATCGTTAACTCCTCAAGAGCTGTAATGTGCGCTTACCAGAAGGAAAACTGCGACGAAACAGATTTCGCAGGCGCAGCAAGACGTGAGTGCATCAGAATGAGAGAGGATATCACAGGCTTCGTAACAGCTCTCAAAAAGTAATCAATCCAAATTTTTGACTGGGGGAAACTTCAATGTCTTTATTCAATATGGGCGATAAGGCTTATCTTATGCTTGCTGACGGCAGAATTTTCGAGGGTTACTCCTTTGGTGCAACAGGCACAGCATACGGCGAAATCGTCTTTTCCACAAGTATGACAGGCTATCAGGAGGCTCTTACAGACCCTTCCTATTACGGACAGATTTTAACTCAGACTTTCCCTCTCGTTGGCAACTACGGTGTCAACGATGAGGACTACGAGTCCGACGCACCTGCTCTCAGCGGTTATGTTGTAAGAGAATGGTGCAACGCGCCTTCAAACTTCCGTTGTGAGGGCAACCTTGACGATTTTATGAAGAAGCACGGTGTTGTTGGTATCCACTCCATCGATACACGCTGCCTTACAAGAATTATCCGTGAAAACGGCGCAATGAACGGCGTTATCACAACTGAAAACGTGTACGAGAAAAAGGACGAGCTTATGAAGAAGCTTGCCGAGTACAAGATTGAGAATGCTGTAAAGGCTGTTACTGCAAAGGAGCAGAAGACTTACACAGCTGAAAACGGTAAGTACAACGTTGCAATGCTTGATTTCGGTCACACAAAGAGCTTCCGCAACGAGCTTCTGAGCCGTGGCTGTAATGTTACCGTGCTTCCTGCTGACACAACAGCTGAGCAGGTCAAGGCTATGAATCCTGACGGTATCGTTCTTTCCGCAGGTCCCGGTAATCCTGATGAAAATGCAGAAATTATTGCGAATATCCGTAAAATTCTCGGTATGAATATTCCTGTTTTCGGTACAGGCTTAGGTCACCAGCTTGCCGCACTTGCTATGGGTGCAAAGATTGAAAAGATGAAGCACGGTCACCGTGGAGCAAGCCAGCCTGTTAAGGAAACAAACGGCGAGAGAACTTTTGTTACCGCACAGAATCACGGTTACGTTGTTACAAATCTTGACGGAATTGCCTGCGAGATTACACATACAAACGCAAATGACGGTACTTGCGAAGGTATCAGATACAAGGATATTCCTTGCTTCACACTTCAGTTCTATCCGAAGGTAAGCGGCGGACCGCAGGAAACCGTTTCCTTCTTTGATGATTTCGTTTCAATGATGAATAAGGAGGACAAGTAATATGCCATTAAGAAAAGATATAAAGAAAGTCCTCGTTATCGGTTCGGGACCAATCATCATCGGTCAGGCTGCAGAGTTTGACTACGCAGGCACACAGGCTTGCCGTACACTGAAGCAGGAAGGTCTTGAGGTTGTTCTTATCAATTCCAACCCTGCTACAATTATGACAGACAAGGCTATGGCGGACAAGGTTTACATCGAACCGCTTACCCTTGACGTTGTAAAGAAAATCATCAAAATTGAAAAGCCTGACAGCATTCTTTCCACCCTCGGCGGACAGACAGGTCTTACACTTTCCATGCAGCTTGCAGAGTGCGGATTCCTCGCTGAACAGGGTGTTAAGCTTCTCGGTGCAAACCCTGAAACTATCCACAAGGCAGAGGACAGACAGGCATTCAAGGACACAATGGAAAAAATCGGTGAGCCTTGTATTCCGTCAAAGGTTGTTGAAACAGTTGAGGACGCAGTTGACTTTGCCGAAGTTATCGACTACCCTGTAATCGTGCGTCCGGCATTTACCCTCGGCGGTACAGGCGGCGGTATTGCATACAATGAGGACGAGCTCCGTGATATTGCAACAAACGGTCTGCGTCTTTCTCCTATCACACAGATTCTCGTTGAGAAGTGTATCAGCGGCTGGAAGGAAATCGAATTTGAGGTTATCCGTGACAGCAAGGGTAACGTTATCACTGTCTGCTCAATGGAAAACTTCGACCCTGTAGGCGTTCACACAGGCGACTCAATCGTTATCGCTCCTGCTGTATCACTTACAGACAGAGAGTATCAGATGCTCCGTACAGCAGCGCTGAACATCGTTTCCGAGCTTAAGGTTGAGGGCGGCTGTAATTGTCAGTTTGCACTTCACCCGACAAGCTTCGAATACGCTGTAATCGAGGTTAACCCACGAGTTTCACGTTCTTCCGCACTTGCTTCAAAGGCAACAGGTTACCCGATTGCAAAGGTTGCTTCAAAGATTGCTATCGGCTACAGCCTTGATGAAATCGTAAACCAGGTTACAGGCAACACTTACGCTTGCTTCGAGCCTGCTGTTGACTACTGTGTAGTAAAGTTCCCTAAGTGGGCTTTTGACAAGTTCGTTTACGCTAAGCGTACACTCGGCACACAGATGATGGCAACAGGTGAGGTTATGTCCATCGGTACTTCCTTTGAACAGGCTATGATGAAGGCTGTTCGTTCAATCGAGCTGGGACTTGACACAATGAACCTGAAGAAGCTTGAACGACTTGACGATGCTGAAATCAGAAGCCGTCTCTACAACGTTGATGACGAGCGTGCATTTGTTGTATTTGAGGCGCTGAAGCGTAATATTTCAATTGATACAATCCACGAAATCACAAAGATTGACCGTTGGTTCATCTCCAAGCTGAACAACCTTGTTGAGCTTGAAAGATACCTTGCTGAAGGTGAGCTTACAGAAGAAAAGTACGATATTGCCAAGAAGTACGGCTACCTCGACAGCACAATCGAGCGTATCAGCGGTCAGAAGTGCCCTAAGAGAACAAGAGCCGTGTTCAAGATGGTTGATACATGTGCAGGTGAATTCAAGGCTGAAACACCTTACTTCTACTCCACATTTGATGAGGAGAACGAAGCAAAGCAGTTCATCGAGAACAATGATACAGGCAAGAAGAAAATCATCGTTTTCGGTTCAGGTCCAATCCGTATCGGTCAGGGTATCGAGTTTGACTACTGCTCCGTACACTGTGTATGGGCGCTGAAGGAAATGGGCTACGAAGCTGTTATCTGCAACAACAACCCTGAAACAGTTTCTACCGACTTCGACACAGGCGACAGACTTTACTTCGACCCGCTCACACGTGAGGACGTTGAAGCTATCATCGAAACTGAAAAGCCTTACGGTGTTGTTGTACAGTTTGGCGGCCAGACCGCTATCAAGCTTACAAAGCACCTCTCCGATATGGGCGTAAATATCCTCGGTACTTCCGCTGACAGCATTGACGCAGCAGAGGACAGAGAACGTTTTGAAGCGCTTCTTGATAAATATTCGATTCCTCGTCCTAAAGCGCTTACGGTTATGACGAAGGAAGAAGCGCTTGCTGCGGCGGAAAAGCTTGAATATCCCGTATTGCTTCGTCCTTCCTACGTTATCGGCGGTCAAAATATGACGATTGCGTTCACGGAAGAAGACGTATGCCGTTATATGGACGTTATCTTGGCACAAGGGATTGAAAACCCCGTACTTTGCGATAAATATTTGATGGGTACGGAGTTGGAAGTAGACGCTATTTCCGACGGTAAAGACGTGCTTATCCCGGGTATCATGCAACATATCGAGCGTACGGGTATTCACTCGGGCGACTCTATTGCGGTATATCCGCCGTACAATCTTGACGATACGATGCTGGAAAAAATCATCGAGGTTTCCACGCAGCTCGCTTTGGAATTAAAGACGAAAGGTCTTATCAATATTCAGTATTTGATTTATCGCGGACAGCTGTACGTTATCGAGGTGAATCCCAGAGCTTCGCGTACCGTTCCTTATATTTCCAAGGTAACGGGCGTGCCTATGGTAGAGCTTGCCACGAAAATTATCGTTGGCGCGAAGCTTAAAAAGCTTGGTTACGGCACGGGACTTTATCCTTCCTCGCCGTACGTGGCTGTCAAAGTACCCGTATTCAGTTTTGAAAAATTAAACGACGTAAACTCGCAGCTTGGTCCTCAAATGAAATCGACGGGCGAAGTGCTCGGTATCGGTAAGACGATAGAGGAAGCGATGTTTAAGGGTCTTGTTTCGGCGGGCTTTAAGATGTGTCATCCCTCCGAACGCCGCCCCGTTGGCGTTTATATGACGGTAAACGATCAGGATAAGTTGGACGTATTGACGATTGCCAAGAAATTTGGCGATTTGGGCTGTACCATGTATGCAACGAAAGGTACGGCAAAGGTTATTCAAGACCTCGGCTTCGATTGCACGGTGGTGGATAGACTCTCCGCTACGGATACGGTAATTAAGCTCATGGACGAGGGTAAGATAGACTACGTTGTCTATACTGGTAAAACGGACATGGAATCTATCAACGACTTTATCAACCTGCATCACCATGCTATATTGCTTGGTATTACGGTATTGACGGCGTTGGATACGGCAAACGCGCTTGCGGACATTATTGCAAGTCGCTTTACCGAAGACAATACCGAGCTGGTAGATATCAATGCATTGAGAAGTGAGAAGTTAAAGCTGAAATTTACAAAAATGCAGTCTTGCGGTAACGATTATATCATTTTTGATAATCGGGACGGCAAAATCACTTGCCCCGAATCGATTGCGGTAAACTACGTGCAGGCGCATTACGGAATCGGTGGCGACGGTGTTGCCTTGATTGAAGCTTCTGAAATCGCAGACGCAAAAATGCGCGTGTTCAACAAGGACGGCACAGAAGCGCAGCAGGGCGGCAACGCAATCCGTTGTATCGGGAAATACCTCTACGAAAAGGGAATTGTCCGTAAGACGGATATGAAAATTGAAACGGGAAGAGGCGTATGCGACGTAAAAGTGTATTCGTTTGGCGGTAAGGTAAATTCCGCAAGCGTAAATCTTGGCAGAGCGCAGCTTGCAGGCGAAAGTATTCCTTGCGTATGGAAAGAGGATTCTATTGTAGATAAGAAAATAAAGGTTGACGGCGAAGAGTATGAAGTAACGCTTGTCAACGTGGGTAACCCTCACTGCGTTATCTTTACGGATAAGGTAGATGCCGTCAACGTAGAGAAGGTGGGCGCGGCTATTTCAAGCAGCGAATATTTCCCTGAGGGCATGAATACCGAATTTATCCGTATCGTAAACAAAGTAACCATTAAAATGCGCGTATGGGAGCGCGGTACAGGCGAGACGTGGGCTTGCGGAACAGGCGCGTGCGCAGCGGTGGTTGCGGCGGTTCTTGGCGGGTACTGTGAAAAGGATACCAACGTAACGGTAAAACTCCGCGGCGGCGATTTGACGGTAAATTATCATTCGGACGGCGACGTGGAATTGCTCGGAAACGTAAAAACCGTTTATGAAGGAACGCTTGAAATTTAACGGTTAGAAAGTGGTAGAAAGGAGGAAGATACATGGACGCTTTTTACGAAGAAAGCGCAATCAATGCCAACGCGGCGAAAGAATCTAAAAAATATAAAATACTGAATATCATTTCTTACGTGTTTTTATTCTTGGCGATTATTTTGTTGATTATGGCATTGTTTAATATGCCTATCGGTGGAGGAGAAGGCTCAGGTGCGGCTTGGACGTTATTTTCGTTTATCTTTTTCCAGGGCTTGCTGTTTTTGTCGCTTTGGTTTGCTTTTTATAAAATGAAATCACGCTATAACGTCAATTTCGATTACTGTTTTGTATCGGGTGAGTTGCGTATATCCAAGGTAATCAATATCAATAAACGGAAGTTGATCACCCGCATCGATTGCGAGGATATGATTCAAGTGGGAGATATCGACAACCCCTCTTACGATCGGTTCCGTTCCGACCCTATGACCAAGGAAGTAATTTGCACTCCCAACGTCCAGCCGGCAGAGGGCAAATTCTTTATGTACGTGTTGGCAAATTATAACGGCAAAAAGCTGTACGTGTTAGAATGTCGTGAAATGTTGCTGATGAATATCATGAAATTCGCAAAACGGAGCGTATTGGAAAGCGATTACGTAATGCAGGAGCGTAAACAAAAATAACATGATTTATTTAGATAACGCCGCAACGACGAAGCCGTCGCAAAGCGCATTGGAAAAGGCGCAGACGTACGTTACGGAAAAATTTTATAATCCGTCCGCGATGTATGCGGAGGGGTTTGCATTGCAGGGCGAGCTTAAAAAAGCACGCTCCGCTTTGCTTTCCAAGGTGGCGGACGAAACGGCGTTTGAACTCATTTTCACCTCTTGCGGTACGGAATCCGACAATCAAGCGATATTTTCATTTGCAAAACGAGGCAACGCCGTAACGACGGTGGGCGAGCATTCTGCGGTTTTAGCGGCGTTTACCGAACTGAAAAACCGTGGCACGGTACAAGCCCGTTACGCTCCTTTGCAAAAAGACGGACGCGTGGACGTGGAAAAGCTGTTGGATTTGGTGGACGAAAAAACCTCCTTTGTGTCCGTCATGCACGTCAATAACGAAATGGGTGCAATCAACGATATCAACGACGTTGCAAAGCGTGTAAAAGCGAAAAATCCGCGCGTCATTTTTCATAGCGACGGCGTGCAGGCGTACGGAAAAATTCCTTTCCGTTTAAGTAAGGACGTCGATTTGTATTCGGTCAGCGCGCATAAAATTGGAGGATTAAAGGGCGTTGGAGCGTTAATAAAGAGAAAATCTCTTGCCATAGCACCTTATTTGTACGGGGGCGGGCAAGAAAACGGTAAACGTAGCGGAACGGAAAACGTGTTTGGTATAAAACAGTTTGAATATGCGGCAGAAGAGAAGTTTGCTACGCTGCGCGAAGATAACGCACGTTTAACAGAGTATCAAAATCGGCTCTGGGCTGCATTAGATAAAGACGTGTACGTACGTATTACGCCTGATGATGCTTCGCCGTACATATTCACCGTTTCGGCGGTAGGGTTGCGGGGAGAAATTCTGTTACACATGGCAAACGATAAGGGCTTGCTTGTGGGAACAGGTTCGGCGTGTTCGTCTAACTCGAAAACAAGATATAATAAAATTGTGTTGGCGCTTGGCTACGATGAAAAAACCGCCGACGGAACACTGCGGCTCAGCTTTTCCAAGGACACGACGGAAGCGGAAATAGAACAGGCGGCAAATATTCTCAATGAAATCGGCAGGGATTTGAAACGCCGAATGAAAGCATAAGGAAAAAGTATGGAAAAGGTTATCATTCTCCGCTATTCGGAGATATTTTTGAAAGGAAAAAATAAAGGGTATTTTGAGCGAGCTTTGGAAACGAACGTTCAACGTGCCTTAAAGGGTATGGAGTACGAATTTATCAAGCAAAGCGGCAGATATTTCGTGCGGAAATTCCATGAGGAACAAACGGAAGAATTTGTTGAAAAGCTGAAAAAGGTATTCGGTATTCATACGTTAAGCGTTGGCTTTGAAACGGCGTCGGATATGGACAGCATTTTCGAGGCGGCAAACATTTTGTCGAGAAAGAGCGGCACGTTCAAAGTGGAAGCACATCGAGGCGATAAAAAATACCCGCTTACCTCCATTGAAATCAGTAAAGAATTGGGCGGTAGATTGCTTTCTGCCGCCAAGGGCGCACTTAGCGTGGACGTGCATACGCCCTCCTTTACCGTGCGGGTGGATATTCGGGAACACGGCGTTGCGCTTGTTTTTGCCGATTTTATCGAGGGGGCGAACGGAATGCCCGTCGGAACGGCAGGCAGAGGGTTGCTTTTGATTTCGGGCGGTATTGATAGTCCTGTGGCGGGGCATATGATGGCGAAACGTGG
>CALATN010000114.1 GCA_937891895.1 uncultured Clostridia bacterium | reverse complement strand
CATCATCAGGATTTTGCGGAACAAGTTTGCCACGAATGGCAAGGTCGAGGATTTTGGATTTGATGCGTACTATAGTACTAAAAAGATCATCTCGTGTTCTATTAATACCGCTTAATATATTCAATAAATCATTGACAGAATGAACAATATGTTTTTGCTCTTGAATAGGAGGAATGGGAACCAAATACTTCTTTAATACATCGAACGGAGGGATGTTTTTCAATGCTACACCATACCCTTGTTCTCTGGCAACATTTTTTAACTGACAGTCAAAGTATATCAAATAAAAATCAAGAAATCGAAGATCGTAAAGTGAAATTTTCATCAATGCCTGATTGATGATGCCTTTTCGCATTGTTTTAGGCATAACAAATGCTTCACCGATCGTTCCAGCACAGCTAACTATGATATCGTTTGGAAAGACCTCAAACACTTTTAATGATTCGTATTTTTCTACAGAGATAAAATAGTTTCCTAACGTTGCATCTTTATTAATAGCGTTTTTTTGCTCGTATACCTTAATAGCCGTTGGCGAATCTGGAACGAACATCGCTTTGGTAATACTACTTCCAAATGGTCCTTTTTTATATTGAGCTAAAGCACCTAATCTTACCCAAACCCAAGAATCTGGTATTTGAAACGGTATTTCATCTTCGATACATTTTACTGTACCATCTCTGAACTGCTCATAATGTAAATTATCATCAGCTTTAAAAATAATGGTATCATTTTTTATATCTTTAGGTTTCAGCTTGCCCTCTTTGACCATTTGCTCTTTTTCGGCACGAATACGCTCTAAAAGAACAGATGCAGGCTCATCATTCGGGTCTTGTGGTACTAATTTGCCACGAATAGCAAGGTCAAGCACCTTTTCTCTTAATGCTTTTGTATCAATCATAAGTCAATGCCTCCAAGAATCTCTTGAAGTTTCAATACCGCTTCATTGATAGCAACAGCTTTGTTTTGCATTTCGGATAGAAGTTCCGAAACTGTACGTTCATCTTTCTCAGTAAGATCAATCCACTTGAAATCAAGCTTTAACTGGTCACGAGAATATACTTCGTCTTCTGAAAACTTTCTCCATCTGCCGTTAGGATTTTCATCAGAATATGTTTCTTTTCTATCATCCATATGACCTGAACAATAACAACTAACAAAATCATCAAGATCTGCTCTAGTCATAGGTTTAGTTGCCATAGTATGTTTGATTCCAGTTCGATAATCATAAACCCAGATATCCTTTGTCTTTTCTCCTTTCTCAAAGAAAAGAACATTAGTTTTA
Organism: uncultured Clostridia bacterium; assembly: GCA_937891895.1. GTDB lineage: Bacteria > Bacillota > Clostridia > Oscillospirales > Ruminococcaceae > RGIG8773. Next base: position 11,510 of record CALATN010000114.1, on the reverse strand, counting down.
ACGCCACCAGCATAAAAAATACCTGTAGGAAGTCTTAGAATTGTATGGAGATTGAAATCTGTCAATAATTTTTCACGTACTTTTGCAGTTGCATTTCCGTCAGTAAGAACATTATCAGGCAGAACAACCGCAACTCGTCCACCAGTTTTTACAATAGACATGATATGTTGCAGGAAATTAACCTGATTATCAGATGTTTTTATAAACTCAGGTCTTGCACTGTCAACAGCAACACTACCTTGAGGTCTTGTACCAAATGGTGGATTAGCAAGAATAACATCAAACATTCTTTCTGATGTATCTAACAATGAGTCCTGACAAATAATAGGACTCTTATCTGTACCGATATCATGTAAATACAAGTTCATCGATGCAAGGGTAACAACAAGAGCTGTGTTATCTGCACCAAACAATGCATTGTTTTTCAGAAAATTTTGCTTTGAAATCTCCTTGCTTTGAGGTTTCATATGCTCAAAGGCGGCAAGTAAAAATCCACCTGTGCCACAAGCTGGGTCAGCGACAGTTTCTGTGATTTTAGGGTCAGTTACTTCGACCATAGCTTTGATAAGTGCACGAGGGGTAAAATACTGTCCTGCACCACTCTTTTTATCCTGCCCATTCTTTTCAAGGATAGATTCATAAATAGCTCCCTTGAAATCGCCTTCCATCATATACCAATTCTCGTTTCCGACCATCTGCAATACCTTTGCTAGATGAACAGGGCTATTTATTTTGTTTGATGCTTTTGTAAAGATAGTACCAATAAGTCCATCGTCTTTTGATAGTTCTTTTAGAATTTCTTCATATTTGTCAATCAGGTCATCGCCATTCAACTCAACAAGGTTATTCCATTTACAACCTTCAGGTAATGTACTACCTAATCCTAATTCTTCTTTTTCAGCATCCATTTTAAGAAAAAGTATATATGTAAGCTGAGTTATATAGTCAGTGAAACCAACACCAGCCGCCGCAAGAACATTTGCTATATCCCAGACTTTTTTTACTAGTGTGGCTTCACTTTTTTGAATATCTGCCATTGAATTATGCCGCCTTTAGTATAAATTTTGAAAGTTTAATTATTTCTTGTGTAAGAGCAGGTATGCCGAAACTTTTTACAGCTCTACGCCATAAATCGGTATCATAAGAATTAAGTTCAGTTGTACTGATTGAACCTTCTTCAATTATGTAATCAGCAATCTGCTTCATTATTTCTTTCTGATCTTCCGTTAACTCACGTTGTGCCTGTCCGCAGTAGAGATTAAATCTTTGGGAATAACCTTTGATAAGGCTAACAAGTTTATTGCTTTTCTTATACGCATAACGAACAAGCTGAATAAGATGTGTGAGTGCTTTTATATTTTGTTTTGTATCTAACTCGTCAACAAAGCCATTATCATCAAGAATCTTATAATTTGTCCAGATATAATCAGCTGTGTATTGTCTATTTTCTGCTAATAATTTATCTCTAAGTTCAGTTAACATTGAATATGTAATAACTGTATCTTCAGAGTTGTAAATGATTCTAAGAGCCTCTATTGTGTCTGCGTTATCTTTTAAATAATTTTCAAAATTTGAAATGAAGCTTTTCGCAGTTTCTTTTGAAAAACCTGTATAAATAACCGGGTCATCTCCTGGAGGGGTTACTATTTTATAACCAGAAAGAAGTTCAAGTAACTTTTTTCTTGCTTGCAGATTTCCCATCAAACAGAATATAAGACTTTTTCGAGTTGTATTATCATCCGATATATCAACAAATGGTGGTAATGTATTCTTAGAAAGAGCTTGGTTTATATTATTCGCTAATGTTCTAGGTGCAAAGCCATAGTCTGAAACAAAGATATTGAGATGTCTTTCAAACAACGAATGTCCCTCATATCGTTTTTGTATGGTTGCACAATAATCTCGAAGCAAGGCTAAATTATCGTCAGATACTTCTCCGTGCGATAATCTTTCAAGGAGTTGGTCTAATCTCAATGTTTTCGGATTCGGATTATCTCCGCCTTTTCCTGGACGAGGAATGGTTTTATCTGACTCTGTTACACCAACAGCATCAACAATATAGAAGCAGTTTTTGTTATCAGCATTTGGGGTAACTTCTCTGAGCTTGTCTTCGTTAATAGTTCTACAACCTCTTCCTTTCATCTGTGTATATAAAACATCAGATTTAACATCATTCATAAACAGAACAACCTCAAGAGGTTTAACATCAGTACCAGTTGCAACAAGAGTTACTGTTACTGCTATTCTGAAATCTTTTTCAGTTCTTAAATCACGAATCAGAGCATTTGAATCACCAGCAGAGTAGGTGATTTTTTGAACGAAATTTTCAGGAACCTTTCCGTCAGAAAATTTTTCTGCAAAAACCTTTTTTGTTACCTCGACAATCTTTGTAGCATGATTATCATCTTTTGCAAAAATAAGAGTTTTAGGAATATATTTCCAATTTTCTTTTCGTTCAGGATAGAGTTCTGTGTAAATAGAATCCATATAAGATCTCATAACAGATTCAATTTGATTAGGATTTATAACAGAACGATCCAACTGATTAGGTGAATAATCAATACGATTTTCTGTTGTATATATATCAATTATTTCACCAGAACGATTAACATCGGTTACAGTTTCTCCCTGTTTAATAGTTCCACCATGAACTGTCGCATCCGTGATTATCCTGTAGACACGAGCAGGAACATTTACACCATCAACAACCGAATCGTCATAGGTATAGTTTTCAACAACATTATTGTTAAAATACGCTTGTGCTTCTGGAATAGGTGTTGCTGTTAAACCGAGAATTTTAGCATCCTTAAAATAATCAAGAACTGCCTTCCATTTGCCGTAAATTGAACGATGACATTCATCTACAATAATAAATTGAAAATAATCTGGTGGTAGTTTAAGGTCGTTACCGAGCTCAACAGCAGGTTCATTTTTAATTACATCTTTCAATCCTATTTTTTCATCTTCTTTATCTTCATCATCGTCAATGATACTCTGACCAGTAAGTACAGCGAACAATTTTTGAATAGTTGAAATAATAATATCGCCTTGAATATCTTCGGGCTTTTTTAAACGATTTATTTGGTAAAGCTCATTCATCGGTTTTTGTTTTTCAGTACGATCAAACAAACTAAACTCTGTTTTTGTTTGGCGAGCAAGATTGTTTCTATCAACTAAGAAAAGCACACGCTTTGTAGGTGTGTAATTCAAAAGTCGGTATGAAGCTAAACACGCAAGATATGTTTTACCTGAACCTGTTGCAAGAATAGCAAGTGCTTTCTTTTTACCAGCTTTCAGTGAAGCTTCAAGTTCGACTTCAGCGTTATATTGACAATCTCGAAGTCCTTTTTCCTCTATTCTAGGCAACGCACCATATTCGGATTTTTTACCGAGTATTTGAAGCATTTTCTTAGGAGAGTGCATCTCTGCAAGCTCGATATATTCACTATCAGCTTCAAGCATATTTTTAAAATATATTTTATTACCATTAGCGAGATAAACAAAAGGAATCTGATTATGCTCCCACATACCAACCCAATTCTGAGGATGCTGTGAATACCATTCTGCTTGTTGGGCGACAATGTTGCCAAGGGTGTTATCCTCAGCTTTAGCCTCAACAACTGCAATAGCCTTATCATCAATAAAAAGAAGATAATCACTTTCTTTGTTTCCTTGCATTAATGCTTCCTTAACCGCAGAAGCATTAAATGGAACATACTCATCACGAGCAACAATGTCCCAGCCTGCATTTATTAATTGTTTGTCAATTTTCTCTCTTGCTTTTTCTTCAGGTAACATATTGTTAGCCTCCTATAAAGCGTTAGTTCGTTCCTAGTTAAGTTCCATATAATAAAAATTATCGGAAGTTATAGTCGAAAATATATACACAATTATAATAACATAATCATAGTAAATTAACAACACTTTCGTGCGATTTCAATAAACAAAGATAGTTTTGTAAATACAGGTTTTAGGATGTGCCTAACGAGTTTTTTACGGTTTTATCCAAAGTGTGGATACAAAGCGTCTGCTCGCTAAGATTGTGCATCTAAATTTGAGTTATACATTTCTGCAAATAAAAGAACCAGCTTTCTATCATATTAGCGATAAGAAGCTGGTTTTGTTTTGATTATTCTGTTTTGTTTTTGTTGAATTAACTAACGAGATTTCTCAGATATTCTTCTACATTTACGTATCGGATACCATTAGTTTCGTGTGACTCGCCACGATAAATTACATACTTTCCTGTGATATTACCAAAGCGAAATTTTGTTTCTTCACACTTTGTTTCATCGGCAAGATGTTTGTATTGTTCGGGTACTGATTTAGTGCTGTGTTTGATTTCGTAGATAGAACAGTTCGCTTTTTCAGGGTCAAATACCACCATATCAAACTCACCTTTAGCGAAAACAACTTTGAAAACTTCGCAATTTGGTTTAGCCATTTTTGTTTCAAGTAAAACAATATCTTCCATCATTCTGCCTCTAACATCACTGAGAATTCTCTCGGTAACATGGTTTCTTTCTGTCAAAGAAAGCATACGGAAAACATCATCACGCATCAGTGTTTTTATCAAAGCTTCAGCTTGAGCATAACGCATACCAGGCTGAGAAATCGCTGTGCGTTTTTCTTTTTTATTTAAGTTTGTCATAGAAACAGTTTCAAGCTCCACTGTTAAATCAAGCATATCAAGATACTGTTTTATCTCAGCTTTATGAGCCTCGGTTATGTTAACCGACTGCTCAGGTTTGTTCTTAATTTCAAGAAGTTTTCTTAGATTTTCTGTGACTTCGTGCTTATCAACACGATACAGGACATCATTAGATTGTTCTCCGTCACGCAATAAATTTTTAGCTGAGAGTGATAAATCACTTGATACAAAATCTTTTGTCAGAACCTCAATAGTGAATCTGTGATTGATGTCCTCAACAATTCTGTTAATAGCACTTGTCAGTTCATTTGCATCGTAAAGTTCAACCAAATTACGGAAGTGTTCGCCGTTCTGATAGTTCTTGAGTGAGTGTTGAATGTTTCGTGCAATAGCACTATTTATATACTCCTCGGTACTCTCTTTAGTAGCAAAAGTCATTCCCGATTGATTGTAGTTTATACCGCCAAGGCTCATTGTACCGCCATAGCGAATGTACTCGTCTATGCCTTTGATTCCCAACACATTTTCAAATTCTGCATAAGGAATGAATGTTGTGTGAGTCATAAAACAACGGTCGTAAAGCTCATTATCTTCTGAGAAAAGGAAGCCTAAAGAGTCAGTACCTGATAAAACAATCTTCATACCGCTTGATGCATACACATCAGAAAATAAAGCGGCACAATCGATAAAATCGTTCATCAAAGTAACTTCATCAATGAACACATAACGATAACCCATCTTTGAAAGTTGCTTAAGGTCGATGTTCAGTTTAGCAAGGTCGATGGTTGAATTGATTTGCATAAACACAGTCTGCATTAGCATTTCTTCAGACATTTCGGCTATAAGCTGGCGGATTAAAGTGGTCTTACCGGTTCTTCTCAGTCCATACAGAATAAATACTCTGTCGGTGCTGTTGCCGTAAATATATTCGTGAAGATTTTTATAGCAGTTACGCTTTTTGTAGTTCTTTACAGTTGCTACAAAGTCAAGCAACTCTTTGTCTGTCTTTACGGAAGAGAAAAAGAATTTTTCATCCAACAAGTCCGTAGTAGCTCCTGAGTCCTTTAACTTTTTCTCCAAAGTTTTTCTTTGCTCTATTTTTTCGGTAAGCTCTGCAAGCTCGTCGTCTTTGACTCTTCTGCCGTGTTGCTTGCCATCTTCAGTCCACTGATAGTAAGGATATTTTTTACCTTTAATAGTTTTGTAAGTGATATTTCCGGGTGGAAGTTGTGAAATCCACTCCTTGATATATCTGAGCTGTACTATATCCATAATGCACCTCCTAAACTCTTTCAATAGTAGTATATCATAGTTATCTTGATTTATCAAGATAACAAGATAACTATTTTAATAAAAAAATTTTGAAAATTTTCAAAAACCACTTAAAAAATGTGCTCTCCCATTGGGTATAGGTGAGGGAGTAAAAAACAAAAGAAATTTTTGCACAAAGTATATAATCGCCCTGATTTTTTTGCATTAAAGGTGGAGGGGTAAAAAAATTTGAGAATTTTTTTGAAAACAGGGGTACAAATGGCACCCCTAATTCTAAATAGGTGAAGAGAAAAAAATTTTTTCAAAAATACACTTACATTTTTTGTTTCCCAGTTATAACAAGTGAAGAGTATGTTTTTCTGTTGTTAATCTTTTCAAAAGGCAAACGAATTTACACCTTGGGTTTGTGCTAAATGTAGAAAATGCAATTTTCTCAAAATTTTTTAGAAAAAATACCCCCAATTTTTGCTTTCTCAGTTCTAACAAGAGAAGGGTATAAAAACATTTTTATAAAAATTTCTCTTCAACACCCCCTCAAAACGCTATTCTCAGTCCATATAAGTGGAGGGTAAATTTACGAAAGGAAGGTTAAAGTTAATGAACAATCAATTTACACAAGTTCCATACAGGCTGTTTGAGGAGCCTTACTCCAATATGTGTGGAGATTCAAAACTGCTGTACTCACTATTGCTCAGCAGGTATTCACTATCGGAGAAAAACAATATGAAAGACGAACGTGGCGAGACATTTGTTTACTTCACAAACGATGATGTTTGCAAGAAATTAAATTGTAGTCGCAACAAAGCTACACGTCTTTTCAGGGAGTTAGAAAGCTACGGTCTGATTTACAGACGCAAACAACGCTTAGGAAAAGCAGACATTATTTACATCAATACAGATTTTATGCACTCCAAAATGGAGAGCGACAATATTAAAAATGACGATTCTGTGGTCACTAAAATTGCGACTACGGACTCCACAATTTTGCGAGGAATCTATATTGATAATAGTAATATTGAAAAGAGTTATATCTATCCATCTATCAACTATGATGAGATTGAAGAAAATATGAAAGACATAATCGAATATGATGTTTTGTGTGAGCGTAATTACGGCGGTGTGCTAGATGAAATCGTAAATCTTATAACAGATACATACTGCACTACCGAAGATTACGTATGGATACACAAACGCAAAATTCCGATTGAAACCGTGAGAAAAAGGTTTGAGAAACTCACAGCAGAGCATATTGAATACGTTATCAGCTCACTTGAGAAGAACAAATCCGAAATAAAGAATATGAGAGCGTATCTGCTTACAACAATCTACAACTGTATAGATACACTTGAAACAGAATGTTTATATGCGAATTAGGGAGGTATAAAAATGAGCGAAAATATAAAATTCTTAACTACGAAAGATGTTGCAACTGCACTTGGTTGCAGTCTGCCGACAGCTAGAAACATTATGATGAGAGCAGATTTTCCATTACTCAGAGTTGGCAAAAACTTCAAAGTCAGCGAGCAAGCTTTCATCGAATGGAGCAAAACTCGAAGAGTATAATAAATTCATCACTTTAAAGTATAAAAGCCTATTGACTCTGAATTGTCTTTGATTTAAAATATTTATGTCAGATGATTCAGGTCTTTAGGTTTTATGGAAAGGAATGTTTATCATAAAAACCAAAGATACTAAATCAAAGAAAATTACTTTACCTTATGGTGACGGAAGTATATATTTCGTAGAAAAACGCAACCGCTATGCAGGTCAGATACAACTTCTAATTGATGGTGAAAGAATAAGAAAAACTGTTTACGGTAAAACAGAGCGTGAAGTCAGAAACAAGTTAAAAGAGCTTCAAATTCAAGCTCTTGCAGGCAATCTTCATAATGACAAAAAGTCTAAGATACCAACTATCTTTCAGTACGCTGAGAAAATGATGGATGAACAGTTAGCACTAAACGAAATCAGGCAATCGAGCTATGACAGGAAGATGGAAACACTCAAAATGTTATCCGATATTTCTTACAAACAGCTTGATGAGGTTTCCGAGGATGATTTAATCGCTTTCTTTAAAACTCAGCTCGATTACTCTCAATCTTGTATCAACAAAATGTATCAGCTTTTGGGTGCTGTATTCATCAAGGCGGTAAACCGAAAAATCATTGAGGACAACCCACTTAGAGAAATCAAGCGACCTAAGTCAAACAAAAAGACAATCCCCGTCAGAGCGTTGACAGTTGAGGAACAGAAGAGGCTCCTTAATGTGCTCAAAAACGAGGATGTACGATACAGCGATATTATGTTGTTGTCGATGTTCACAGGTATGCGAATCGGTGAGTGTTGTGCTTTGATGGTCGAAGATATTGATTTTGAAGAAAAGACAATCACCGTTTCAAAAAACTGTTGCACGAGGCAAATACGGACGAAATGTGCTTAACGAAACCAAAACTTCCGCAGGAATGAGAAAGCTACATCTGAGTGATGATATATTCGAATTCCTTAAGTCCTGTATAGGTAACAAAGAAACAGGTCTTCTGTTTTTATCAAGCAATCAAAACTTAGTTACAACAAATCAGGTCAATTACGCTTATGCGGCTGCTTTGAAAGCGTATGACATAGTAGACACTTCTGTTTACGGCAGAGTAGATTTACATTCACTCAGACACACATACGCAACAAGGTGTATTGAATCGGGTATGCCTGCAAAGGTTCTGCAGAAACTTTTAGGACATACAGACATCAATATTACCCTCAATACATACTGCTCAGTGTTTGAAAAATATTCAAATGAACACCTTGCAGTTGCCGATGAGTATATGAAGCAAAATGACATTAAAATAGCGTAAATTCTATGAAGTGCTGTCAAAAGTGCAGTCAATACCCCTAAAACCCAGTATTCAAGCGGTTCTTAGTGGTCACTCGCACCAAGAGGATACCAATTACGGTATCCTCTTTTTGTTTTGCAGAAAACGGCTATAATGCATCCGTCAACCTGCTGTTGGTGAGGTTTATTATAAATATAACCTGTCCACAGGCGAATTGCTCACCGTGGCTAACGGTTTTCCACAAGTTTTTAACATCGGTTGTGAGTGGAATCCCCCCTTAACAATTCCCCTCAATTCACTTCTTTTATATTTACTTTTTTTGTTTTTATTTGAGTTGGGTTTAGTTATATTATATTGTGCAGACTTTTTGCAGACAAAAAGCTGCATTTTGTTTGAAAACGGTAGACAAACCTTATTTATCTTTATAAATATATACTTTGTCATCTGTCAGAATCAGCTTATCCAGTTGTTTCTGATACAAAGACTCATTTTGCTTAGAGGGTGGAATTCGGTTGTGTATATTCCAATGTGTGATTATATATACATTATCTACCTTGAGCAGGAACCCTTTTTCTTCAAGTTCATCCAACTCTGAGTTTGTGGTTTCTGTCCACATCATTGCTATACGTACATTACTGATAGCACCATAGTCGTCGCTTCTGAACATAAGCTCTATGTATAGACTTTGGGCTGAATGAGAAAGCTCAGCGTAATCCTCACTTTCTATAATGTCTACTGAAATACATCTTCTTTTTGCCATTTTTAAATCCTCCTGAAAAAATATGGTTTCACTTATACCCCTTTTGCGGTGATAAATTGCATATTTTTATGCAATTTTTGGTACCTTGGCAAAAATATTTTTTCTCCCTTTACTTTCCTTGGGTAAATAAAGGCTCAGCCGCAATAATATTTGCGAGGTGATTTTTATGGCCGAGAAGAAACGTCGTAAGGGTGATATGGGCGGTGTGCCTTTTATAAGGTCTTATCACGCTGTGCCGTTTACAAATGCAAACGAAATTCTGCCGATTTTTGGCGGAGTTGATAATGACCTTGCCGCAGAAAACCTTGCAAATGATCTGGATATAACTGCGGCAGATAAAGAGGATTTCAGAAAGCACCGTGAGTAGTATGAAATCATTGTGGCAGGAAAGTGTAAACAGCTCTGAATCAGCAAAGCTTGTTGGGGAAATATCTGCTGACGTGCTTATAATAGGCGGCGGATTTGCAGGGCTTATGACGGCATACCTTTTAAAAGAGAAAGGTGTGGACTGCGTGCTTGTGGAGAAGGGTAGAGTCTGCTCTGAAACTACTGCTTACACAACTGCAAAAATAACCGCTTTGCACGGACTTTGTTACAGTAAAATTATGAAGTCCTACGGCAAAGAGTACGCCAAAATGTACTACAAGGCAAACTCCTTGGCGGTTGATGGAATCAAAGACCTTTGCCAAAAAGCCAACGTGGAAGTTGAGGAAAAAGAAAGCTTTGTCTTTAGCTTTAACCAGAATAAGCTTTACGAAGAAATGAAAGCCCTTGAAGCTTTAAACCTGCCTTATGTGTATACCGAAAACCTGCCTTTGCCCGTTACTGCTTGCTCTGCAGTAGGGTTTGAGAATCAAGGACAGTTCAATCCTTTGAAGCTTAGCGGATATCTTAAAAAGGGACTGAGGATTTTTGAAAATACTTGGGTGAGGGAAATGAAGGGTACAACTGCTGTGACGGACTCGGGTAAAATCAGAGCAAAAAAGGTGGTTATTGCCACACATTTTCCATTTATCAATAAGCACGGCAGTTACTTTTTAAAGCTTTATCAGCATCGGTCTTATGTGCTTGCACTTAAAAATGCAGGCAGTCTTGACGGAATGTACGTTGATAATAGCAAAAGCGGGCTTTCTTTCAGCTCTTTCGGGGATTTTCTGCTTCTTGGCGGCGGCGGTCACCGCACAGGAAAAAGCGGCGGCAGCTTTAACGAGCTCAGGGCTTTTAAGGCTCAGCATTTTAAAGAGGCTTTGGAGGCTTTTGCCTGGGCAGCTCAGGACACCATAAGCCTTGACAGTATTCCTTATATAGGCAAATATTCCAAAAATACCCCTGATATGTACGTAATAACAGGGTTTAACAAGTGGGGGATGACCTCATCTTTTTTAGGTGCAGAAATTATTTGTGCCGATATTATGGGAGATAAAAAGGACTATGCACCTGTGTTTTCGCCGTCAAGAAGTATCTTGAAGCCTCAGCTTTTTGCAAACGGCTTTGAGTCTGCCAAAAACCTGATTACACCAAGCACAAGGCGATGCCCGCACCTTGGCTGTGCCCTTAAATACAACAAATACGAGCATAGCTTTGACTGTGCCTGTCACGGCTCAAGGTTTAGTGAGGACGGCAAGGTTTTGGACGGACCTGCCAACGGCGACTTAAAAATGAATTAAAATTTATACCCCTGTCAATACTAAGGTTAGAAAAGTTTTGACGGGGGTTTTGTTATGCAATACGGCAAGGTTGAAATCTGCGGAGTAAACACCGCAAACTTAAAGGTTTTAAGCGAAAAGGAAAAGCGTGAGCTGCTGCTGATTATGAAAAACGGAAACGAAGCCGAGAAAAGAGCCGCCAGAGATAAAATGGTGCAGGGGAACTTAAGATTTTCTTTACCATTGTTATGCCAAACGTAAAACCGGCTTGGTTAACACTGGCAATCTTCCAGTTCCAGCAGATGTGGAGCAACACAGGTGGTACCTTCCTGCGTGATGAGCAGTTAAAGCCA
>CALATN010000113.1 GCA_937891895.1 uncultured Clostridia bacterium | reverse complement strand
AAATAAAGGTGCTCGTGGCTATATATCCGATAAAGACGGTGAGCGTGGTCAGCACAAGCGATTCTATGAAGAATTTGAAGATGAGCGCATTCGATACAAAGACAGCACTTACGACATTATATCAAAAGTGGCATATCTAATCGGTGTTCCTCGGGAACATTTTGAAGCAGAGAACGAACCTTTTCGTTGGGATCTCTACAAGGAACTCGGCTACCCTGAAATCAACAACCTCGATGAGTTCTATCAGCTCATGGTTGATATGAAGGGTATCTGCCCAACAGACGAAAATGGCAACGAAACTTACGCTACATCCCTCTGGCCTGACTGGGACGGCAATATGGTAATGTATGTTAAGGCTTTCGCTACTTGCTACTGGGGCTACGACGAAATGGGCTTCGGTCTTTACGATGTAGAGAACGGTGATTTCCACTATGCTCTTGAAGAAGGCGGTCCATACCTTGAAGCACTCAAGTTCTTCAACAAGCTCTATCAGGCTGGTCTTATCGACCCTAACTCCATGACTCAGACTTACAACGAAATGAGTGAAAAGGTTACCGCTGGCGGTACTTTCTTCTCCATCTTCGACTACGCTGGTTCTCAGCTCTACAACACAGAAAACCACCTCACAGAAGGCAAGGCTATGTACCCAATGGTACCAAACGACGCTACACCTCTCTGCTACGGTATGAACGTTCTCGGCGGTAACAGAATCTGGACAATCGGTGCTAACACAGAATATCCTGAACTCTGTATGGCTATCATCAACTACCTCACAACTCCTGAGGGATATATGACATACAACTACGGTCCAAAGGATCTCTGCTGGTACTACGACGAAGAAGGCAACTCCTGCCTTACAGAGCTCGGCGCAGCTGCACAGGCTGACCGTAAGGGCACAATTATGCCTGACGAATGGGGCGGCGGCAACTTCAACGACGGTACATTCCAGGCTAACAACACAACATGGTCCAAGGACGCTTCCAACCCTGATTCCAATGGTGAAACATACAACTACATCAACTGGAAGTCCCAGCGTAAGGACGAAACTTATGATATCCTCCAGGATTGGAGAGATAAGTACGGCCAGTACACATCCCAGGACTACATGAACACAACAAACTTCAAGGTTGCTCTCGGTACTTCCTATACAGAATCCAAGCGTTCCGATGACCTTAAGATCATCTGGGAACAGGTTGCTGAATGTCTCGTTAACTACACATGGCAGGCAATCTACGCTGAAAACGATGAAGAATACGACAGAATCGTAAACGAAATGATCACAAAGTGTGGCGAATATGACCCTGACGGTCTCTGCCTCGCATGGTGCGAAGAAGAAGCTAAGCTCAGATGTTCACTTGAAGATCAGGTTAGATAATGGTATACTGTTTTGGGGTACGTCACAGGCGTGCCCCAAAATTCACTTGAAAGGAAATTCTTATGGCAGGTTTATTCAGCACGGACAGCAAGCTGTACCGTTTCATGTGCAGGCTCACAGACCTTGTAAAGCTCAATTTCTTGTGGCTGGTGTTCAGTCTGCCCATCGTAACCATCGGCATTTCAACAATCGCGGCGCACTACGTTGCCCTGAAAATCGCCGAAGGGCAGGAGGGATACATCTTCAGCGACTTCATCAAAGCCTTCAAGGCAAACTGGAAGCAGGGGATACCGATGTCCTTCATTTCCGTGATATGCGTGTGGGCACTGTATATCGACTTTCAGCTTATCGCCAACGCAAGCGAACACCCCGTGTTGTTTCTGATAATGGGAATAGTTGCGGCATATATATTCGTGTTTACAATGCTGTACGCCTTTGCACTCCTTGCACGGTACGAGAACACTCTGCTGAATACCCTGCGTAACGGCTTCAATATCAGTATGCGGTACTTTCTCCGCTCAGCATTGCTGGTGATAATTGTGGCAATCGAGCTTGCGGCAATGCTGTGGAGCCCGAAAACGATGATACTTATTCTCATCGTTGGCCCGGCTTTTGTGATGCTGACGGTGTGCAGCGTGGCGATAAATATCTTCCGTGACATCGAAAGCAAAAACCCCGAATCCGTAGAGAGAAACAATTCTCAGAACGAAAACGGGGAACAAGAATAATTCCTACGGGAGCGGTTTAACCGCTCCTTTTATTTTACAAGGAATGTCTGTGCTGTTTCACAAATAAGAGGTTCAATAAATCCGTCCTCAGTTTCAAGTGACACATCACCGCCGATAAGTCTGTCGTTGCAAATCATCATAGTTGCAGTAACATATTCAGGAAAATCAGGGTAGTTGAGTACCTGATACTTGATTACAGTAACTTCACTTCCCTGATACTTTTCAAGGTCAAAGCCTTGCTGCTTCTGTAACTCGGCATAGTCAGCGTAGATGCCCTCATAAACTGACGGAACAATTACTGTTTCCTTTGACACTGGGTCAGGATTTACAATCCAGCCTTGTTCATTAAGGAATTCCACACGCTCTGCGTTTGTAGACATTGTAAACATTTCATCAGTCTTGTTTTCTGCCTGTGCTTTTGACCAGAAAAATGCCGCCAGCACGAGAATTATTGCCAGTATGAGAAAGAGAATAGCCTTGTTTGCTTTTTTTGAATTGCTCACATAAACAGCTCCTTTGCATTGTTTTGTTTAATGTTTATGCGAGCCAGTCCGAAAAAATAACGTGTCACGTAAAAAAGTTGTGCATAAAATAATAATGAGAGTGTTCTCACCCGATCAAAATACCGAGGTTAATTTTATGGATACATCACAAACACTTGCCGATATGCAGGAGGGCACGAAAGCAGTTGTGGCAAGTATGCTTGCTGACAGTGGAATAAGGCGCAGACTCCGTGACATAGGACTTATTGAAGGAACGACAGTGCGTTGTCTTAACCGAGGACCGTCAGGCGACCCCGTTGCGTACTTAATAAGAGGTGCGGTAATAGCACTTCGCCGCGAGGACAGCTCAAAGATTATCGTGCAGTAAAAAAAGGGTACCCAAGCGGGTACCCTTGATTTGTTGTAAATTATCAGCCCATAGCTTCAGCAGTAGCATTGAATTCATCAATGTATGTATTTGCAACATCAATGAGTGATTCACGTACAGTTGCCCATTCAAGACCTGCAAATGCAGCTCTTACACCGTATTCGCCGCTGTCAAGGATTGCAGAGAAGTCAGCAGGAACACCGCTTGTAAGGTCATAAACAGGATTTTCACGGCACATTTCTGTAACCTTTGTGTGCATTTCAATCATCTCATCAGACCAGCCGTAATCGTCCTTTCTCTTCTGGAGACCGATTTCCTGAGTGCTTGGGTCAGCGTTAGCAGCGAGGATACATTCCATAAATCTCATAACACCCTCAGGATTCTGTGCACCCTTACAGAGGAGATAAGCTTCCATACCTGCAGGAACAAAGTGCTGTTCAGCCTGTGGGTCCTTTGGAAGCGGAACGAACATAACGTCCTCCTGAGTGCCGAAGGTTTCTGTCCAGATGTCAGGAGAGCTTTCGAGAACATACATACCGCCGATGTAGAAAAGCTCCTTGCCTTCGCCGACAAATTCAGGGTGTTCAGCCCAGTTGAACAGGTTCTTGTCAAGAACAAGACCTGATGTGTTCAGCTCATACATGAAGTTCATTACACGTTCGAGGTTAGGGTCGAGGAGGTTATGTACAAGCTTGCCGTCCTTCATTTCAACAGCAGGAACACCGCTTGTAAGCATAAGCGGCTTTTCGTTGAACCAGCCGTCAAGACCGTACTGCTCGGACTCAACATCAACGTAGTCGATGAGCATATCACGGAAGGTATCCCATGTCCAGCTGCCTTCCTCGAGAAGATCAGCAGGGTCATCCATACCCATAGCTTCGATTGTAGCACGGTTGTAAACAACAACCTGACCGATAGTTGACTGCGGAACGATAAGGTAGTGGCTGTCGCCCATAATGAACATATCGTTCAGTTCCTTCCATTCAGCCCAGAGCGGATTTTCCCAGTCCATATAAGCATCATAAGGCTGGAACTGACCGTTCGGAACACCTCTTGGGAAGCCGTCAAGGTCGCCGCCTGCGATGAAGTCAACGCCTTCGCCGCCGAGAATTTTAGTGGAAAGGTCATTGAAGCGGTTAGCCCATGTAGTTTCAATGTATTCGATTTCACCGCCGTACTTAGTTTCGAAAAGTTCAAGGGAAAGAGCCTTTGTGTTACCTGAACCTGTAGCGTGGAACGGGTCGTAGAAGGAGAACCACTTGATAGTCTTGTTTTCAAGTTCGCCTGTAAGAAGATTGCTTGCAACGTCGTCAAGCTTTTCTTCATCCTCAACGGAAAGAGTTTCAGTGTTAACCTCAACAGTTTTTGCTGTTGTAGTTGTAGCTTCTGTGATAGGAGCGTCAGTGCCATCACCGCCGCAGGCTGTGAGGGAGCCAACTATGGAGAGCGCCATAAGCCCTGCAAAAAGTCGCTTTGTATTCTTCATAATAATGACATCCTTTCTCATATATTACACATATTATAACAAAAACAAAAAGGCTTTGTCAACGTTTACATTAACGTATTTACAACAAAGCCTTTGGATATTTTGCACAACAGAATATCATCTGTGTGCGATAATTTGCTTTATTTCGCCATTACTGATAAAAATTCGCGGAACACGCACACTTACTGCGCAGATAAGTTCATAACCGATTGTTCCGTAGCTTGAAGCGAGGTCGTCAGCGGTAATGATTTCGTCGCCGTCACGTCCGAAAAGTGTAACCTCGTCGCCGACCTTTACTCCGTCAATTCCCGTAATGTCAATCATCATCTGGTCCATACATATTCTGCCGACGCCTTTTGCACGTTTGCCGTGGACAAGCACCTCGTTCTTGTTGGAAAGCAGACGTGGGTAGCCGTCAGCGTAGCCGCAGGGCACGGTTGCAACAACTCTGTCGCTGTCGGCAATGTAGGTTCTGCCGTAGCTTACGGAGGTCCCCGCACTGATGGTTTTAATCTGTGTGATAAAGGATTTCAGCTTCATAACTGGCTCAAGCTTCACGGGTACATCAAGGGAATTGTCAGGCTTCAGACCATAGAGAACGATGCCCATTCTCGCAAGGGTACTGCGTCTGTCGTAGTGATAAAGCGTACCCGCACTGTTGAGGCAATGCTTGTGAACAAGCTTCACACCCAGCTTTTCAGCCTTTTCGGCAATTTCAAAAAAGATGTTTTTCTGTTTTTCGGTAAAGCGTATATTTTCTTCATCAGCGCTGTCGGCAACAGCAAGGTGGGTGAACAAGCCCTCAGCAGAAATATTTTCCATAGCAGCGATTTCAGCAATTTCAGCCGCGCACTTGTCTGTATTTTCCGTATTAAGACCGACTCTGCCCATGCCCGTGTCAAGCTTTATATGCAGGCGCACAGGTCTGTCGGCATTAGCGGACATCTCCGCTGCACCGCTGACGGAAACCGCCGTGCCGATAAGATTGTTCTCGATGAGTATGTGCGTGTCCTCAGGTGCTGTCCAGCTTAAAATAAGTATGTCACCTGTGCAGCCGCCTTCACGCAGACGAAGTGCCTCGGAAATGTTTGATACGCAGAAAAAATCCACACCCATTTCCTGATACATTTCCATAAGCCCTACGTCACCGTGACCGTAAGCATCAGCCTTTACCACGCAGGCAGGCTTTGTACAGCTTTCGTCAATGAATCCTTTAAGTGCGGTAAGATTTGCTTTTGCGGCATCAAGATTGATTTCCGCACATATACGTCTTGAAAAATACTGCGACATTATTATATAACCAGCTTTCAAAAAAATTTATAATCTCTATTGTAAAAACGAAATGTTTGTGCTATAATTGAATGAGTAGCTTTGTGCTGCTGAAAGGACGTGAAACGTGTGTCCGAAGAATGGATTTACGACAAAAATAAAACTGTTTGTTTTTCAGGTCACCGTCAGGAAAAGCTTCCGGACAAAGGGGATACGAATTCGCTTAAAATGAAAGGTATTCTCAGTATGCTGTATTTTGAAATACATAACAGCATTGAAGAAGGGTATGATACATTTATAGTAGGCGGTTCAAGAGGTATAGACCTCATTGCCGCAGAATTTGTGTATCAGTTTATTCATCAGGGGAAAAACATACGGCTTGTTGTTGCAATGCCATATCCTGATTTCGGCAGCAATTTCAAGGGCGGGGATTTGTATATGAGAGGAAATGCCCTCGCCGAAGCGGAGTGTGTCATAAACGTTTCGGAAAGATATTCCGATGGTTGTTTCAGCAAACGCAACAAGTTTATGATTGATCATTCATCAAGACTTATTGCGGTTGTATCTGATTGGAAAAGCGGAACGGGGCAGACTATAAGATATGCTGAAAAGGCAGGGCTTGACACTAAAATCATCAATGCAGCGGATTTTTCCAAAATGGTTGATGATGCCTGCAAGGCTGATGTGAAGATCATTGAAGAAAATACACAGATAGAAAACCTTGTGAAGCTTTATTTCAGTCAAAGTGAAAAATAGTCTTACCAATACATTATAACATCTGACGAAGCTTTTTTCAATGATATTTTCAATTTATTCTGAAAGGAATTGTATAAAATGGCATCAAAGGGAGCAAAAATCGCACTTACATACATTATAACAATTGTTATTACTCTCGTGGTAATCGGTGGACTCGGCTTGTGGCTGCTTGATGAAATTATGTCACCCGAGGAAGAAAAACAGCCTGAAATTCATCTTGAACAGATGGTGACAGCTGATGATTATGTACCGGTTTTTTCGGACAATAAAACTACGCTTATCATATTTGACTCTGAAAAAAGAATGAGCGGATGTAC
The DNA here is from genome assembly GCA_937891895.1 of uncultured Clostridia bacterium. Taxonomy (GTDB): domain Bacteria; phylum Bacillota; class Clostridia; order Oscillospirales; family Ruminococcaceae; genus RGIG8773. Next base: position 3,823 of record CALATN010000113.1, on the reverse strand, counting down.
ATTTATGCTGGTGAGAATGAATGCGCAGGAGCGTTTTCTTACGGTTCTTCCTCTTCCATCCGATACATATGCGAAAGTAGGAAGTACAGAGGACAGCATTTATGAGTTCTATCGTCTTGGCAGTATTCCGGACGCCGTTGAAGCGGTTGAGGCGGCAACAGGTGTTACGGTTGACTACTACCTCAAGCTGAACAATGACAGCTTCGGTGTAATTGTTGATATTTTCGGTGGAGTTGACTTCCATATTCCATACAATCTTGAATATTCCAATCCTGATACAGGGGAAGAAACAATTTACCGTGAAGGCGACCTTTACCTTGATTCAAGGGATATGCGTAAGATTATAACATATCCTCTGTATACCTCAGGAGAAGAGTACAGAGCAAAGATGGCAGGCGTAGCAGTAAGTGATCTGCTTAACAGAAATATTGCTTCAGGCTTTTCAAATTATGTTGACGATTATTTCAGCACGATTATCAATTCAAGCATTGAAACAAATTTCACAGCCTATGACTATGACGAGCAATCGAATGCTATAAAATATATTGTTGAAAGTGATATGAATGTCTGCCAGCTGCTTACGGTTATGGGAACATATAACGAAAATTCGTTGTTTGTTCTTGATGATGGCTTTATCAGGTCGCTTCCGGAACGTTTAAATCTGATTGACGATTCGATAATTGAATAATTGAATAATTCCGTTCATACGGTAAATAATACTCTCGGAAGTAAAACTTCCGGGAGTTTTTTGTCGTAACTTACCCGATAGGAAAGGAAGGATAGAATGTTTGATAAAATTGCTCTTGCGCTGCTTATTATCGGTGGCGTAAACTGGGGTCTTGTAGGCATCTTCAGCTTTGACCTCGTTGCATGGCTTTTTGGCGGAACAACAGCACTTCTGAGCAGAGTTGTATATGTCCTTGTAGCACTTTCAGCTGTGTGGTGTATCACACTTCTTTTCAGAAGAAATGCCATTGCTGAAACTCACTAAACCGAACGGGAGGTAGCTTGTACCTCCCGTTTGTATTTATCTTGATTTTATCCAGTCAACTGCCATACCAAACCAGCGTGCGCAGTCAGCATTGATATGTCCGTCATAGCCTGCGGTTGAGTCATCGCATAGGGACAGACCGTGTACGCCGCTTTCAAAGATGTGGCAGGCGAATGGAATTTTCTTTTCGGCAAGAGCCGCCGTAAACATCAGCGTGTTCTCTACAGGAACAAGACCGTCGTCAGCAGTGTGCCATATGAATACAGGAGGGGTTGCCTCGCTGATCTGCTTTTCAAGTGATACGGTTTCCATCATTTCAGCGGGGTAATCCGCACCCACGATGTTTAGGATTGAACCGTCATGACGCTTTTCACCCGAGGTTATTACAGGGTAACACAGCACCGCACCGTTAGGCTTGTACAAATCAGAACTGCCGCCGAGAGCATCGGTAACAAAGGGCTTGTTCCAGTGTACAGCAAGACTTGCAGCAAGATGTCCGCCTGCAGAGAAACCGCTTACCATAATTTTTTCGGGGTCAACACCAAGCTCCTCAGCATTGCTTCGTACATAAGCCATAGCCGCCGCAAGCTCCAGCAATGCGGTAGGAAACATCTTGTTCACACAGCTGTAGCGGAGGACAAAAGCAGGAATTCCGTATGCCGCATAGCGCAGAGCGACAGGCTCAGCCTCACGTACAGAGCAGTATTCGTAGCCGCCGCCCGGGCAAATTATTATCGCGGGACGCTGTTTAAGCTCAATGTTGTCGTGTTTTACAAGTGTGTATAAATCCAATTCAGCTCTGCAGCCCTCAGGGTTGAGACCCGCCTTTTCATAGGGCACATTAAGTCTTACAGTTTTCTTTTCCATAGCAATTTCCTTTCATAAAAAAGGCATACCTTAGTGCGGTATGCCTTGATTTTTATTCTTCGTCAATATTTGAAGCAAAGAACAGCTTCACAGTCATAATAATTCCAAGAGCCGAATTGATAACAGAAAGTGCAATAGCAATTACGTTAAGAATAATTCCCGGTTTGGAATTATAGTCTTTTTTCTTCTTGTTAAAAGCAATTACAAGCCCGGGGATTGAACAGCCGTATGAAATGAATGGGAGAAAAAGTGAAAAGAACAAACCGACAATACCAAGGACAAGGCTCGGCACGCAAAGCTTTTTGCGGTTACTATCATTATTCATAAAAACAATCCTCCCAAGTAAAAATAATATTCTTTCAAAGAAAAATTTTATCATATTAAACTGATTTTGTCAACAGTAAAATTACATTCTTCTCCGAGTCTTAGCCGAAACTTTTTTCATTCTTTTCTTGCGTTTTTTCGTTGCGAGAATATATACAACAACATAAAGCGTAATCAACACCAGGGCAATAACGATCGCAAGCTTGAACCAAACAGAACTGACGAAAGCCTTCGCTTTCATAATATTGTATTCAAGCTGTGAAAGTGCAACGCTGTCCCTCGCTACGAGGTTTACAGTGCAAAGCTCCTCGCCTGACAGGGAAAGACTATATGTTCCGAAAACCGTACCCTTGTCAACAGGCGCCATAACCGAGCCGTCAGAGTCGAGGTAGCCCGATGTGTTGATTTCCTTTTTCAGACTTGAAGTGTCAAGGGTATTCGGCCAGAGTGCAAAGAAATCCACTTCAGGAACAAGGAGAACGTGTTCCGCATTGTCGCCCAGCTTTACGGGAATTTCGGTAATTTCGTCATTAGTGCTGAGAAGCTTCTCATAGGAAAATGTGTTGAACGCCCATTCGTAGATGTTTTCGTGGTCGGTGTAATGGTCGTAAATCTTGTAGCCCTCAGCGTCGTACATAGGCGCACCGAGAGTTACCAGCAGATAGTTGTTGCCGTCACGGGAAGCCATAGAAGCAAGGCAGCGTCCCGACTCGTCGAGAGTACCTGTCTTGAGGCCCTTCGCAGGCTCGTAGTAATATTCACCCTTCAGCACCATAGCGTTGGTGTGGTGAATTGTAGCCCAGTCCTCGCCGTGGTAGTTGGTAGCGCTTAAAGTGAACTCGGTTGTGGTAGCGATTTCCACGAACTTGGGGTAATTGTCAACAGCGTACTTGGCAATCAGCGCCATATCGCGTGCGTTGGTATACTGATTTTCGTCAAACAGACCGTGTGGGTTGGCAAAATTTGTGCCTGTACAGCCGATTTCTTTAGCCTTCTGATTCATCATATCAATAAAGTTCGGAATGCTGTCACCGCCAACGTGATACGCAAGAATACCCGCAGATTCGCAGGCAGAAGCCATAAGCATTGAGTACATCAGGTCACGTGCAGTAATAACCTCGCCTCTGGAGTAGCCTACAGAAGACGGGTTCTTGCCGTAAAGGTCGTCGAAAACAACCAGTGGTGCTTCAATTTCAGTGTTGTCCAGATCCTTGATGTGGTCGAGAACAACAATGGCAGTCATAATTTTTGTCAGGGAAGCGGGATACATCTTCTTGGTGGGGTTCTTTTCGTACACCACAACATCCTTGTCAAGATTGATAAGAACAGCCGCCTCACTGGAAACGGTAAAGTTCGGAGTAAATGTAACAGCCGCCGCACTTACCTGAGAGAAAATACTTACAGTAAGAGCCGCCGCAACAGTCACAGCAATTTTCTTCAAAAGCTTCATATATGTAATTATGCCCCGTTTATGTGAAAAAATCAGGGACAAGCTCCTTTCACATATTATACATTTTTATTATAACAAATATTTTTGCAAAATGGAAGAGGTTTTGAAAAAAATATCGAACAGCGGGGAAATTGGGATTTATAGAGCAGTTGTAGCACCAAGCCTCGGGTTTCCAAAGGGAGCGGTGCTCC
>CALATN010000112.1 GCA_937891895.1 uncultured Clostridia bacterium | reverse complement strand
CTCAGAAAGGTTTTCCCCAGTAAGTTCCCGCACCCTCCCCGTTAAATTCCAATTTACAGGAGTGGTGTTATGTTCAGAGAAATGCGGCGTTTCAAGCAATTGCTTTCCAAAGAAAAATGTGAAGAAATTCTGAAAAGATGCACTTCGGGAACACTTGCGCTTTCAGGAGATAACGGTTATCCCTATGCTGTTCCGCTCAGTTATTTTTATGAGGACGGAAAGCTTTATTTCCATTGTGCAAAGGAAGGTCACAAAATTGATGCGGTAAGGAATTGCTCCAAGGCTTCCTTTTGTGTAATTGAAAAGGATAATGTAATTCCTGAAAAATTCACTACTGCATACAGAAGCGTAATTGCCTTCGGTCAGGTGCGGATTATTGAAGATACCGACGAAATGCGCAGAGCAATTGTCAGACTTTCAGACAAGTATTCTCCGAATATGGATGCTGCCCGTGACAAGGAAATCAGCGGATTTTTCAGCCGCCTTTGTATGCTTGAATTTACGGTTGAGCATATGACGGGCAAGGCGGGACTTGAAGCGATGAATATGAAATAAAAAATGCTTGGGAAAATCCCAAGCATTTTATTTTTTTCAGGTTATAATGACGGGTAGCGGTATTCCTTGACAATAAATCCGCCGTCTGTGATTTCTATTACAAAATCACCGCCGTCAACGTAGCCTGTGAATTCGTAATTGTCGTTAAAGGTTTCCTGCTGAGTGTGGTAGGTAATTGTGCTTCCTTCCTGCACCCAATCTGTTATTGTCAGCTTTCCGAGATTCGGATTCATTCCGCCGTCACCAAGGATTGTGTGCAGCGTGCCATCTATGTCACGGTACTGTTGAGGTGCAGTGAGAAACATATTGCTGACAAGCTTTTCGTCAAAATATTTCCCCACGTAAGCCTTGAACTCGTCAATAGTTGAAAATCTCGGGTCATCGACCTTGAAGAAATACTGACTGGTTTCAGAGTTTGTATCGGGAATTTCCACATAATTTTCGTAGTCGGAAACATTAAGGCTTGTTGCAATGAAATATTTATAGATATCGCCTGCAATTGCATATGCAGCATATCCGTAGTAAAGGGCGTTGTCCACAGAGGTTATGTTCTCGTAACCGCGGCGCATTGTCATATCGTTATAATTGAGCTTGTAGGTGATAACCTTTGCACGGAGATTTCCATCCTCATCAGAGGTAACAATCGGCTCAGGCATAAAGGTGTCATTTTCCGTGTGATAAAGGTTGCTGTCGGGAATATAGTCCATCCGCTCGAACACATCTTCATCCACATCAGGAAATTCTGCATTGCCGATTGTATCGTACACCTCAACCTCTACAAGTCGGTTATCAAGAATAGAATAAAGCCTGCTGACTGTATAAGGCAGTGTTTCGTCCTCAAAGCTGCTGAGGTAAAAATCAATTTTCAGCAAATCAGGTGTAACCGAACCATCCTCATTTCTTATTACAGTGCAGACCTGACTTGCCTGCTGCTGGGTATAGGGAAGCATTACCATATATCCGTTTGGCGGAGTAACATTGAAGGTGGAAAATCCGAATTGGTTATCCTCAACGGTAAGGGTGAGTCCTGTTGTAGTTTCATCAGGGGTAACGGTTATCATATAGTTGCTTCCGTAAACGGAAAAGTCATAGGTATATGAGGAAAAAGGCTCGTTGTAAGCCTCACCATCATAAGCGGAAGTGAGGGCATACTGATTATTCACAACAAGACTTTCAGGCGCTTCGGTATGAATTTCCATGACCTCAGACGCTTTCGGCGCACTGCCCTGCATACCGCATCCGCTCGCTGTGATTGCTATACAAAGGGACAAAGCCGCAAGCAGCTTTTTCTTTCCTGTCATATCAGAGTCCTCCTTTCCGATGTAATTGTTTTCACTATACATTATATCATCATATTCGGATAAATTCAATTACATTTCCGTTACAGTTTGATTACTGGAAAGGTACAAAACCGCGAAAAAAGGCGCATCTCTTGACAAAGAGTAAACAATGTACTATAATACTATTAAAAATTTGCTAACAAGAAAGGGCTCTTATGGATACTTCAAATATACCTCAGATTTCGGTTATTCCCGACGCTGAGGAAAAACGTGCCATCCGTCTGAAATACAACAAGGTTGCGGTGGTGCTGATAATAAATACGTTTATCTTCAATGTATTTTCTCTGGTGACAAAAGTTGTCCTTGAAATTATATTCGGTGAAGAAATCTGGACGGATATGGCAAGAGTAATTTACTCCTGCGGATTTCCTATTCTTGCTGAAGTAACTTCGATATTTATCGGCATCAAGCTTCTAAAGCTCGATTTCAAGCCGATGTTTACCCGTGAAAATTATACGGGAATGACGGTCGCAAAGCTCATTGTGCTTGCTCTCGGATTGCAGACAGCAGCTTCGTTTATTGTAACATTTATTTCGGAAATTCTCCGTATGTTCGGGCTTGAAGGGTCTACTGCCGATTTAAGTGCAACAACCTCGCTTCCGGCAAACCTGATAATGTATTTCTATGCTTGTCTGCTTGGACCTGTGCTTGAGGAGCTTTTATACAGAGGAGTAATCCTCCAGTCAATGCGTAAGTATAACGAGCGTTTCGCTATTTTCCTTTCGGCAGCTGTTTTCGGGCTTATGCATCAGAATTATCAGCAGGCAATTCTCGGTTTCCTTGTAGGTATTCCCCTTGCGATTGTTACAATCAAGAGCGGCTCGATTGTTCCTGCGATTTTTACTCACATTTTCCTCAATACCTTTGCTACAGTGACAAGCTGCTGGATACAGTATGTTGCTCCTGACCTTTTCAACAGTATTGCAGGCGGTGACCTTACAGCTGCAACCGAACTGATGACACCTGAGGTTATGGTTCCTGTGCTTGTGAACTTTGTCCTGCGGATGGGCTTTATGCTCGGTGCGCTGATTATAGGAATTATTGCTCTTGTAAAGGGACACAATATGCGCCGCCCTACTCCTGCGGGAAAGGCAAGAACGTGGCCTGTGTTTGCTACTGCGATTTGCTGGTGGATTATGTTTGCCGCATATACTTTCCTTAATCTTGTTCATCCGTTTATGTAAAACGAACTCCGCTGTCGGAACAAATCCGTCAGCGGAGTGATTTTTTAAAGTGTAACAGGATATTTGTTGTCCGCAACAAAGAAAATTGCGAGAGTACCTGCACCGGTATGAGAGCCGATTACAGCACCGATATCGCCGTAACGCACTCTCTTTACATCAGGCATAAGCTTCTTGACATAATTGCCGAGATATTCTGCGTCCTCAAGGCAGTCAGCGTGATTGATGAAAATTTCCTCATTTGCGCCCGGAATATATTTTTTCTTCATCTGCTTTGCAAGCGACTCAATTGCTGCTTTTCTTCCTCGCATTTTACCGTAAGGAATAAGCTTACCCTCGTCATTTACGTGGATAAGAGGCTTGATACCGAGCATACCGCCTACCACTGCGGAAACCTTTGAAACGCGTCCGCCTCTGTGGAGGTGATTAAGGTCGTCGGCAACAACGAAATGAGCAATCTTGTTTTTGGTTTCCTCAGCATAGGAAACAAGCTTGTCAAGAGAGTAGCCGTCGTTGTATTTTCTTACGCACATATCAAGAAGCAGACCCTCACCGCCGCAGGCAGCTGCTGAGTCAATGCACTTTACCTTGCGGTCGGGGTATTTTTCCATAATATCTCCCGCAACAATGGTAGAGGTATGATAAGAGCCGCTGAGTGCAGAGGAAAAGGAAAGATAGAAGATATCCCTGCCATCCTTGACAATTTCTTCGAATGTATTGAACAAATCCTCGTAAGAAGCCTGCGAAGTTTTAGGCATACTTCCGTTTCTGATTTTGTCGTAGAAGGTCTTTATATCAATTCCGTCCTCAGCGTACTGGACGTACTCCTTATCGTCCATAATATAGTGGAGCGCAACATAAGGTATGTTGTTTTCCTTGTAGTAATCAGCACCCATATCGGTTGTTGTATCGGTAACAATTATATAATCACGATTTTCCATAAGTGTTCCTTTCAGATGTTAATACACAAATTATACACCATTACAAAAAATCTGTCAAGGGCAATGTGAAATTTTGTACATTTTTCACCACAATTTGACAAATTGGAATTTAACGGGGAGTTTGAGGGATGACCCTTTTTCAAAAGGGTCTCCCTCAATAGGTCTCCACACTCTCACCGCTAAATTATAATTTACATTTTCAATTTTATATGTTATAATTTATTCAGAATACCTTTATGAAAGGAACGTGCTTATGAAACTCAGATTTTACAATGCTGCCCTGCTTACTGAGGCAGGAAAGGATATTTTCAATGGTGAAATCCACACTGACGGCGACAGGATTACTTATGTCGGCACAGAGAAAAAGGACGGTCAGTTTGACCGCGAGATAAACCTCGGCGGCAACCTGATTATGCCTTCCTTCAAAAATGCACACACTCATTCCGCTATGACCTTCCTCCGCTCCTACGCTGATGACCTGCCCCTCAACGACTGGCTTTTCAAGCAGGTTTTCCCTATGGAGGACAAGCTTACTCCAGATGATGTCTACGAACTGACAAAGCTTGCGGCTCTTGAATATTTCGCAGGCGGCACTACTGCTGCTTTTGATATGTACTTCTTCCCCGATTCCATTGCACAGGCGGCAATTGACACGGGTCTGCGCCTTGTACTCTGCGGTGCGGTTTCGGGCGGTGACAATCAGGCTGATTACGACTCCGCTTTATCACGTCTTGAAGATTACTACACACGCTTCAACAGCCTTAATCCGCTGGTATCCTTCAAGATGGGATTTCACGCTGAGTATACAACTCACATTTCTATACTCAAAGGAATTGCCGAGCTTGCCAAAAAGTACAAGCAGCCGCTTTACACCCACAACAGTGAAACTGCAAATGAGGTTCAGGGCTGCATTGAGCGTCACGGTATGACTCCTACTGCGCTTATGGAAAGTCTTGGTATGTTTGAGTACGGCGGCGGCGGTTTCCATTGCGTACATATGACCGATGAGGATTTGAATATCTTCAGGAAGCGTGGACTTTACGTTGTGACAAACCCTTGCTCAAACTGCAAGCTTGCAAGCGGAATTGCTCCACTTGCCAAGATGAACGAAATGGGTATCAACCTTGCAATCGGTACTGACGGACCTGCCAGCAACAACGCACTTGATATGTTCCGTGAGATGTATCTTGCTTCCGTGCTTCAGAAAGTCCGTGAGAATGACGCTTCCGCAATGCCTGCGGGTGCTGTACTCCGTGCGGCAACAAGCGGCGGTGCGCTTGCTATGGGACTTGATGACTGCGTGACACTTTCCGAGGGCAGCAAGGCTGATATGGTTGTAATTGATATGAACAGACCGAATATGCAGCCTGTGAACAACGTACAGAAAAATCTTGTTTTTGCGGGCACACGTGACAACGTGAAGATGACCGTTGCAAATGGTGTGATTGTTTACGAGGATGGAAAATTCCCGACACTTGATGCTGAAAAGATTTACGCTAAAGCCAATGAGATTATGGCTGTCAAGAAATCTATGTAAAAGAAAAACTCCGCTCGGTCTTATCCGAAGCGGAGTTTGCTTTACAACACGTTTTTCAGTTCATTGACGTTGCCGCCGTATTTGCCGTACATTTTACAATACTTTTCGGCGTTTTCACTGTCACCGAGTCTGCTGTAACATACAGCCGCAAGGCTCATTGACTGCCTGATTTTCGGCTCGGCTTCAAGTGATTTAAGAGCGTGCTCCAGAGCGGAATTATAATCGCCCTTTTGCAGATAGAGGTTGCCGAGGTTGCAATGTGCATACTGATTTGAGGGGTCGTGGCTCACTGCTTCACGATAACAGCGCAGTGCTTCATCAGTTTTCCCAATGTTCACATAGATAAGCCCAAGATTTGACCATGCGTGCGAATGGGTATAATCTCTTGTCAATAATTCTTCATAGTCAGCAATTGCACCCGACTTGTTGCCGCTTTCGTCCTTGCAAAGAGCACGGAAATACAGCACAGCCGAAAAGTCATCACTTTCGGAACAGCTTTCCTCCAGCTTGTCAAGCGTTTTTATTGCCTTGTCAAACTTATTCTCATTATAATAAGTAATAACCGACATAAGCTTCATATAACTTATTCTGTCGTGACTAAAGGCGGTTTTTATTATGTAGCCGTAACGTTCCTCATAAATTTTATAATCGAATGGAGGGCGTTTTCTTTTTATCCCCAGCATGCTGAGAAGAAATACCACAAACAATGTAACCGCTCTTGAAAGAACTTTCACATCCCGTTCCTCTGCGAAGAACAACTGCCACACGATAAGGACAGCCATTCCAACGATAATCAGGATATTCAGCACGAAAACAATTTTAGTGCGCATACTTGCCTCTTATGCGTTTTTCAATACGGCATATGTATAAATTGCAGGAAGTGCAAAAATGAAAAGGTCGCCGATTGTAAAGATGTGACCGAAAATTGCGATAAGCAAGGAAATACCGCAGATTGCTGTCATTGCTACACCATAGCCGAAGGCCTTTTTGTTTGAAAAGTTTATAATGCCGTAATAAGCCATAGCACCAAAGCCTCCGCAAAGGATTACCACACTGAGCACGTTACCGATAAAGCCCATAAAGCTGCCCGTTGCAATCATACTGAACATTGCAAGGTCAACAATAAAGCGGCTGCTGTCAAAAAGGCCTCTGATACCGAAAACAAGTGCTGCGAGCGCTATTACGCCGCAAAGGACAGAACAGGATGACAATACTTTTTTCATAATCAACATTCCTTTCAAAATTTGATTTTTTGCAGGGTGTTTTTCAAACATCCTTATGACGTGAGAGATAATATCTCCCACCTCATAAGGAATTGCTGAAAATAAAGCGCATATAAAACAAAACGCCGAGACTATTGCCTCGACGAATCTCACATCTGTAAAAGCTTGCAAGCTTTTAGCTTACAAGCTTTAATTAAAATGGAGCGGATTACGGGGCTCGAACCCGCTACCTCCACCTTGGCAAGGTGGCGCTCTACCAGATGAGCTAAATCCGCATAAATGGAGCGACATTGAAAAGTGCCGCATTACTGTACTTTGAAACAAACTTAATTGTTTTTGGTGCCTCCGGACGGAATCGAACCATCGACACGGGGATTTTCAGTCCCCTGCTCTACCGACTGAGCTACAGAGGCATCTTCGCGGTACAGCTACCATATATAATTCCTCAAAGGAATTGTGGCGACCTGGATGGGACTCGAACCCACGACCTCCGCCGTGACAGGGCGGCGTTCTAACCAGCTGAACTACCAGGCCAATTTTGGTGGGAACAATAGGGCTCGAACCTATGACCCCCTGCTTGTAAGGCAGGTGCTCTCCCAGCTGAGCTATGCTCCCACTTTTCAACTGTTTACGCCGCTTTCCCAACGACGATATTTATTATACACCATTATTTTTCATTTGTCAATACCTTTTTTGAAATTTTTTCAGATAAGTCAAAAATTTGACTTACCTGAAAAATGTTTCTTTTATATATTATGCTACTTTATTTTCTTTTAGAACTGAAAAAGCTGTATCATACATTGTATCAGCAAATATTGCATACCCTTTAGTCGGATTATTTACAAACACATGAGTTACTGCTCCTACAAGCTTTCCATCTTGTATAATAGGACTTCCGCTCATTCCTTGAACAATTCCTCCGGTTTTTTCAAGCAATTCCCTATCTGTAACTTTAATAACCATATTTTTACATTCTTGAGTCATATTATAATCGATTTTCTCAATATTTATTTCATATTTTTGAGGTTTTTTACCCTCAACAGTTGTATAAATATATGCTTTCCCTGTTTTTATTTCCTGTCGCATTCCAAGCGGTAATGGTTGATTTTCAAAATCTGCTGATGATAACTGACCATATAGCCCATTGACATTATTTATCTCCAATGTTCCTATTGTAGAATTCACTGCAAAGCTACCAAGTAATTCTCCCGGGAAACCTGACTTACCTTTTTTTACACCATTGATTTCTACACCAACTACTTCCCCTTTTAGCAATGGAAGAATATTACCTGTATCTACATCACAAACTGGATGTCCAAGTCCTGCAAAAACTTTTGTTTTAGGATTATAAAAAGTAAGCGTTCCTATACCTGCTGAACTGTCCCTAACCCATAAACCTATTCTATATGAATTATCAATTATACATTTTTTCGGTATGATTTTTACAATTTTCTGCTTTCCATCACGAATTACTTCAAATTCCTTATAATGTCCATTACTTTCGGATATTATTTTTTCTATATCTTCATTTGACTCTATTTTTACACCATTTATTGTTTTGATAATATCACCGCTTCTTATTCCAGCATCATATGCTGGCGAAGAAATACCATCAAAAGATTCAAAGCTGCTTACTTCTACCACTATTACCCCATCAGTAATAAGTTTTATACCAAAAGGTGTTCCGCATGGAATCAATACAGGCTCTTCAACTTCGCATATACTTACGGTTTTAATGGGTATAATACCTAATAATTTAAGTTCTGCAATACTTTCGTTTTTTTGTATCTTATTCTGATTATATACAGCACCTGAACAATACTCTGTTTCAATCATTTTTGAAATTTCCAGTTCATCACCAGTTGTTACATAGTAATTATTCGGCAATGAATTATTATAATAGATTACAACAATAAATGTTGTTATTATCATTAAATTAACTATTCTAATTATTAACGACAAAGCCTTTTTCATAGCATTATTCTGTTTTATTTCACATCCGAAACAAAACTCTCCTTTCTTATGCAAATCACAACAAACAGCCTTATTAATATTTACATAAAGCTTTTATTTTATCACTGTTTATTACTTCATTATTTTAATGCCAGAGATTAAAATATCTTGTCGAAAATACACTTGAAATGCATATATTTTTTTGATATAATGTTAGTATATTTTTCAGAAGGGAGATATTGCCTTTGGGCAATTTTGAATTATGAAAGCAGCACGAACTACTATTTTAGTTTTTACAATAATATCAGCAGCAATTATTTGCGGATTTATTAACATTTCTGCCGGATATGCATTTTGCTGCTTAATGGAAGTAGAAAATCAAAAAAATATTGACTTATTTAATTCTATGGGAAATGGTTTGCTATTAAGTTCACTTTTCCTTATTCTGTCTACTATAATTGCAGCACTGAAAAAAGTTTGGCTTTCTTTAATATTAAATATCTTTGGAAGCGGATGCTATATCTATACTGTTGCAAAACTTTATGCTATTCCGAATACAGCATTAGCCAAAGAAATTACTGAACCACTTGCAGAACGACATCTTTCAACTGTTATTGTATCCTTGTTACTTATTGCACTTTCTATTCTCAATTACTTTGATGAAACAAACCTTTCAAAACGTATAAACAATAAATACAAAAAGGATAACCAAAAAAATCGGAATCTAACTGATGACGAAAAGATACTGTAAAACAATTTGGGATTTTTTTATATATATTGTCTATTGAAATTATGTGTAAAGTGTTATAAAATTATTATAGATATCGTTTACATAAAATATGAAAGGATTGCTTTTTAAGCACAGGAACTATTATGAATGTTACAATAAAAGACGTTGCAAAAGCTGCAGGAGTATCGGTTGCAACAGTATCAAGAGTTTTGAATAACAGTGCTACTGTTTCTGCAGCTGCAACTGAACAGGTTAACAATGCAATTGAAAAATTAGGATATAGCCCTAATTTTCTTGGTAGGAACCTCAGAAAGTGTGAAACGAACGTCATTCTTGCTATAATTCCATCTACTGAGCAAACTTTTTATAGTGACATTATCAGAGGCATGCAAACCGGTGCTTCAGATTACGGATATGATATTTTACTCAGCACATCCAACAGTACATATAGCATTGAAATGCGCCTTTTAAATATGGTATTCAATCGTACTGTTGATGCTGCAATCCTTCTAGGTACACAGCTTGACACTGATACACTGAAGGAACTTAATCAAAAACACTATATTGCTCTTTGTTGTGAACGTGTTGAAGGCGCAGAGGTCCTTACTGTAACAGTAGATGATGAAGGAGGTGCGTATACAGCTGTAAATCACCTTATTCAGAATGGTCATAAAAAAATAGGTATTGTTTCAACAAATGTTAACGCACTATCTTCTATTGACCGTGAGCATGGATACAGACGTGCACTTGAAGAAAATGGAATTAAATTTGATGAAAAATATATTTACAAAGGTACATATGACTTTCAGCATGGTGCGTTAGCTTTTGACTACTTCAGATCACTTTCTGACCCTCCGACAGCCATCTTCTGCATTTCGGACATACTGGCTGTAAGTGTTGTGAAGCAGGCTTTACATGAAGGTTACAAAATTGGTGATGATATCTCTGTATGTGGATTTGATAATATTCTGCTCAGCAGTATGTATACTCCAGGAATTACAACAATTGAACAACCTTGCTATGAAATTGGCAGAACTGTTGTTCAGGAGCTTATCAAGAACATCCAGCAAGATTTAAAATCAAATAAACAGATTAAGCTTCCTTACAAACTGATTGAACGTGAATCAGTAAAAAACATTAAATAAAAAAAGTGGTTACTTTTATAAAGTAACCACTTTTTTTATTTACTTAATTCAATAATTTCTTCTCTTGTAAAATTGTATTTTTTATCACAGAAATGGCAACACACTTCAATTTGCTCTTCTTCATCTGCCATTTTGTTAAGTTCTTCTCTACCCAAGCTAACCAACGCTTTTTCAACTCTGGATTTATTGCAATCACATTTATAAAACACTTCAAACTCATCAAGTAAATCTGGTTCTAACCCTCTAAGCACACGCTTTGCAATATCCTCTGCTGACATTCCAGAATCAAGCATAACTGTTACCGGTTGCAGAGTATTCACATTAGCCTCAAGCTTATCAATACAGCTTTCATCTGCAAACGGAAGAAGTTGTATAAGATAACCGCCTGCAGCCTTAACAGTAAGATCAGGATTGACAAGTACACCCAGACCACACACAGTTGGAATTTGCTCACTTATTGCAAAATAATTTGCAATATCCTCTGCAATTTCTCCTGATACAATCGGAACTTGTCCTACATAAGGTTCCTTGAGACCAAGGTCTTTAACAACAGAAAGTCTGCCATCCTTACCTACTGCACCCGCAACATCAAGTTTACCATACTGATTAAGCGGTATTTCTACTATAGGATTACTCACATAAGATTTTACGTTTCCGTGACTATCTGAAACAGCAATAAGACATCCTGTTGCACCACCACCATCCATACGGATTGTAACAGAATCATCCTCTCCTTTAAGACCATTTCCTATAAGCGAAGCCGCAATAGTAAGTCTTCCTAATGCTGCTGTTACGACCGCTGAAGTTTTATGAATTTTTTCTATTTCTGCAACAATATCTGTAGCATCAATAGCTGTTGCAACAACTGATGCATCGTGAGATATTGTTCTGACAATTTTAGCCATAAATTATCTTCCTTGCATTATAATGATTTTCTTGCTACAAAAACTAGTTTTTCACTTTTATCCGTAGGTATATTAAGCGTATCATAATCATATACAGCTTCAACTTTTAACCCTGATTTTACAAGCATAGTTTCAATCGAACTGCGTTCAAAAGCGATTTCTGATAATTCGTCATAATACCGCTCATATAGTCCATTCTCATTCTTACCAAAAATATCAAGTGATATATCAACTCTATAGTCAGAACTTTCTGTATTAAAGCTATTCTGCCAAACACAAAAAACATCTTCCAAATCATACACAAAAGTATTATCAGCAAGAACATATTGATGCTTATATGGCATATTTACGTCAAAAATAAACAGACCGTCAGGCTCACAAAACAATGATACCCTATCAAATGTTTTCTGAACATCATCAATACTATTCAGATGATTTATACTGTCAAGTGCACATATAGTAACATCAATTGTACCAAACATATCAAGATGTGTCATATCCTGACAAAGATACTGAATATCCAGACCGCTATCAAACTTTTTATCAAGAGCTTCATTGAGCATAGCTTCAGAAGCATCTACACCTATAACATCATATCCCATATGACTGAATTCTTCACACAGACTACCCGTACCACAGGCCAGATCAAGAAGAAGATTTTTCTTGCCATTATGCTTTTTTATAAGCATATCAAAATACTCAGCACGCTCTTTATATGAAATATTTGATGTAAGCTTATCATAAAAATACGAAAAGCTATGATATCCACTCATTATTTAAACTCTTCCTCTTTGTCCATACGATCAAAAACAAGCGTATATCCTTCGCTGCCGTAATTGAGTGTTCTGTTGACGCGACTGATAGTAGCTGTACTTGCACCTGTCTGTGCAACTATATCGCTATATACCTTTTTCTGAACGAGCATTTTTGCTACCTGCATTCTTTGAGACATAGACTTGAGTTCGAGAACAGTACACAAGTCCTCAAAAAAAGCATAGCATTCATCTATAGATTCAAGTGTAAGTATTGCTTTAAAAAGGTCATCCATATGGTCGCTTTTAAGTTTATTATTCATATATGTCATTCCTTTCAACAAATTTAATATACTTACATTTTACCACATTATAGTGAAAAAGTAAATAGTTTTTCTTAAAAATATATTATTTATTCCAAATCATTTCTGATAACATCCGCTAACGTCTCCCGCTTAACAACAACTCTTGGTTCACCATTTTTCAGCATAACAACAGCTGGTTTTGGAATTCTGTTATAATTTGAGGACATTGAATAATTATATGCTCCTGTTGCGAAAACAGCAATGATATCACCTGCTTCAGACTTCTGAATACTCATTCCTTCACCGATAAGGTCACCGCTTTCACAGCATTTACCTGCAATTGTCACTATTTCCGTTTTGGGCTCAGATGCTTTATTTGCAACAACTACATCGTATTTTGACTTATAGAGAGCATATCTCGGATTATCACACATTCCTCCATCAACGGAAATGTATGTACGAATATTCGGAATTTTCTTTACGCTACCAAGAGTATATAAAGTTATGCCTGCTGGTGCAACAAGTGAACGTCCTGGTTCTATAAGAATGAAAGGAAGTTTAAGATTCTTTTCAGTACAAAGCTTCTTGACTCTTGCAGACACCTTTTCCATATACTTATCATATTCAACAGGAGTATCCTCATCTGTATACTTAATACCGAAACCACCGCCCAAATTAAGTTCCTTCACTTCATAATAAAGCTCAATCTTGATTTTTTCGATAAGTCCTATCATTACTTCAGCTGCACTTACAAATGGATCAATATCAAAAATCTGACTTCCTATATGACAATGTAAACCAACAAGATTTACATTCTCAAGAGAAATTGCTTTTTTCACAATATCAAAGGCTTCACCCGTTTCAAGCGCTACACCAAACTTACTGTCAATCTGCCCGGTCTTAACGAAATCATGCGTATGTGCGTCAATACCAGGCTTTACCCTGAACATAATATTAGCTTTAACTCCTGCTTTACCAGCAATTTTATCAAGCCTTTCAAGTTCATAGATATTATCTACAATTATTCTGCCGACTTTTTTTTCAACTGCATATTTTAATTCAGAATCTGTTTTGTTATTTCCGTGAAAACACACTCTTTCCATAGGGAAATCAACGCTTTCGGCTGTATAGAGTTCACCTTCCGAAACAACATCAAGACCAATCCCCTCTTCCTTGACAATTTTACACATTGCCTTACAGGAAAAGGCCTTGCTTGCATAACAAGCCATACCTTCACCATTGTAATATTTTTCAATGGAGTTTTTAAAAGTTCTACAATGCTCCCTTATTAAATCCTCATCCATTACATACAAAGGTGTTCCATATTTTTTTGCAAGATCAACTGTATCCGTTCCTGCAATTGTAAGGTGACCTATTTCATTTACGCTAAGATTTTTTGAAACAAACATTTTTGTGTTCCCCTTTAACTGTTATAATCAATTATCTTGAGCAACTTCCTCAATTATTGCCCTGATTTGTTCAACGCCTTCACCTGTTACAGCTGAAAAAACTACTTTTTCAATATCCTCAAAGCATGGAATCTCTGATTTAAATCCATTCAGACGTTCCTCTCTCTGCTTCTTAGAAAGTTTGTCTGCCTTAGTAAGTACAATTATAAACGGCTGTTCAGTTTCTATCCAGAAATCTATCATCTGTATATCATCAGCAGAAGGTGGATGACGCATATCAATAAGTTGAATTACAAGTCTTAATTCCCTGTCAGCTGTGAGGTAACCCTCAATAAGACTTGACCAACGGATTTTATCGTGCTGTGCAATTTTTGCATATCCATATCCTGGCAAATCAACAAGAAAACAACTCTTATCAATGTTATAGAAATTTATTGTTGCTGTTTTACCTGGTACAGATGAAACTCTTGCAAGATTCTTTCTGTTGAATATTTTATTTATAAGAGATGATTTCCCGACATTTGAGCGTCCTGAAAATGCTATTTCAGGCAAATCCAATTCTGGTATCTGCTCAAATTTTCCGTATGACGCATAAAATTCCGTCTTATTAAAGTTCATAAATACCTCCATTTATGAGTGGATTGTACTGGTTGTCTTATCATTTTTATGATGCTTCTTATTTACTGAAGCTAACTTTTTCTTTTCAAGTGCAACATCAAGAACATCAGAAATATTTTCTGCAAAAATGAACTCAACACTATCTTTTACAACATTGTCCACTTCCCCAAGATCTCCTTTATTACCGATAGGAATAATAACTTTTTTCATACCAGCTTTATATGCTGCCATAGTTTTTTCACGAAGACCTCCAATTGGAAGAACTTTACCATGAAGTGTTATTTCACCAGTCATTGCAACATCATGACAAACAGGAATTTCCGCAAGCGCAGACACTAATGCAGTTGTCATAGTAACTCCTGCTGACGGTCCGTCTTTAGGTGTAGCCCCTTCCGGTGCATGAATATGTATGTCCTTTTCCTTGTAAAAATCTGTTGAGATATCATATTTTTTTGCAATACTTCTTACATAGCTAACAGCGATCTTTGCACTTTCCTTCATCACATCTCCAAGCGACCCCGTCGTTTCAATAGTTCCTTTGCCATCAAAAACAGCCGCTTCAAGTGGCATTACAACTCCACCAACAGATGTCCACGCAAGACCATTTACAACACCAATTTCATTCTTTTTCTGACATTTATCATCAATATATTTTTTTGCACCAAGAAAATCTTCAATATTCTTTTCAGATATACGAATTGTTTTTTGATCCTTATCAACAATTATCTTTGCAGTTCTCTTACAAAGTCGTGAAATGCATCTTTCAAGCTTTCTAACTCCAGCTTCCTTGGTGTAATTATCAATAATGATATATATTGCCTTATCACTTATCTTGAGCATAACAGAACTCAATCCATTGGCTTTAAGTTGCTTAGGTATAAGATGTTTTTTTGCAATATTGAATTTTTCTTCTCTTGTATAGCTTGTAAGTTCAATTACATCCATACGATCGAGAAGCGGTGGATCAATGGTCTGAGTAGTATTTGCGGTTGTGATAAACAATACGTCACTCAAATCAAACGGCACTTCAATATAATGATCACGAAACGCATTGTTCTGCTCACTGTCAAGGACTTCGAGAAGTGCTGAAGAAGGATCACCTCTCATATCTCTTGTCATCTTATCAATTTCATCGAGAAGAATTACAGGATTACGGCTTTTAGCAAGCTTCATTGCATTGATAATTCTTCCTGGCATTGCACCAACATATGTTTTACGATGTCCTCTGATATCAGATTCATCACGAACACCGCCTAAAGATACACGCTGATAATTTTTCCCTAAAGATTTTGCAATTGACTTACCAATTGATGTTTTACCTATACCTGGAGGTCCAACAAGACAGATAATCTGTCCTTTAACATCAGGCTTTAGTTTTCTAACAGCAATATTTTCAAGTATTCTTTCTTTTACTTTGTCAAGCCCATAATGATCCTTATCAAGTATGGACTTAACTTTATTAAAATCAGCTCTGTCCTTGGTATATGTATTCCACGGAAGTTCAAGCACATTATCAAGATAATTTCTTACAACAGCGGCTTCTTGTGATGAAGATGGCAGCTTCTTCAGTACTTCTGCTTCTTTCAGTAATACTGCTCTGATTTCATCACTAAGCTCAAGCTTCTCAATTCTGTCAGCATAATCATTTTCTTCTGTTTCATCAATCTCTGATGATTCTCCAAGCTGTTTTGAAATAGCTCTCATTTTTTCTCTGAGATACGCTTGTCTTTGCTGTATAGTAATTTGGGCACTGATACTCTTATTTATACTTTCTTCAAGTTCAAGTACTTCAATTTCTCTGGAAAGAATTGCTGATAATATTCCAAGTTTCGAAGTAATATAACTTTCCTGAAGAAGAACCACTTTGTCATCTACTCCAATAGCAACAACAGCAATCAGTTTATTGAACAATCTGTATGGATTATTTTCATTAAGAATTTCATCAATTATATCCACAGGCATATCCGGTATAAAAAAAGAATATCTTTCAAAAACACTTTTTATTGACTTTATAACTGCTCTTAATTCAACATCATTCTTGCTGATAGTTTTAGGCTCATACGACGGCTTTATTTTTGCTACTAAATAAGGTTCATCAATCAATTCACATAGCTTTGCCCTGTATAAGCCTTCAACCAAAAGACGAGTTGTTTTGTGCTCATCTATTTCGATAGACTGCCTTACTTCCGCAACTACACCATATTTATATAAATCACTTTTTGAAGGATTTTTAACATTGTCATCCTTCTGAGGGATAAGAAAAATTTTTTTATCTGTTTTCAAAACTTCTTTTAAAGCAGCTATTGATTTTTTTCTTGACACCTCAAACTGTATATTCATTTTTGGAAATACAACTACACCTCTTAACGCAATGGCTGGAATTGTTATTTCCTCAACTTTTGTTCTCATAATAACCTCCTGTATATGTCTTTATATAACACATATACATATTATATCGTATTATACACAATTTTTCAAGTAACAATTTAAGATAACAAAATTACTTTATATCACCTATATAAATTACAATAAATTATACAGCTAAATCAAACTAAAAATACGCTTTCAAAGAATGAAAGCGTATTTTTAGTTATTTCTTTGATGATTTTTTCTTACCAATTTTTATTTGCGGTTTTTCATTACTAAGAACACATGCTTCTGTTACTGTAATACTGCAAACATCATTATCCGAAGGAAGCTCAAACATTGACTGCTGCAATATTTTTTCAACAATTGAACGTAAGCCTCTTGCTCCTGTTTTCTGAGTAATTGCCTGATTGGCAATTGCTCTAAGTGCAAGTGGTTCAAAGTTAAGTTCAATACCATCAAGCTCAAAAAGTTTTTTATACTGCTTAATCAATGAATTCTTTGGTTCAAGGAGAATTCTTACAAGCGAATCCTCATCAAGCTCATCAAGAACAGCTATTACAGGTAATCTTCCAACAAATTCAGGCACCATACCATATTTCACAAAATCCTGATGCACTACTTCCTTATAAATGCCCTTAGACTTTTCTTCCTTAGTCTTGATTTCAGCACCAAATCCTACAGAAGATGATTCTGTACGCTTTTGAATTACTTTATCAAGGCCATCAAAAGCACCGCCGCATATAAAAAGGATATTCTTTGTATCAATATGAATAAACTCCTGATTAGGATGTTTTCTTCCACCCTGAGGAGGAACATTTGACACTGTACCCTCTACAATTTTAAGCAATGCTTGCTGTACACCTTCACCACTTACATCACGTGTGATAGATGTATTTTCTGATTTACGGGCAATCTTATCAATTTCGTCGATATAGATAATGCCGCGCTGAGCAGCTTCAACATTAAAGTCAGCCGCCTGAAGAAGCCTTACAAGTACATTTTCAACGTCATCACCAACATAGCCTGCTTCAGTGAGAGTTGTTGCATCAGCAATAGCGAATGGAACCTCAAGAATTTTTGCAAGCGTCTGTGCAAGAATTGTTTTACCAACACCTGTTGAACCAACAAGGATTACATTACTTTTCTGAAGTTCAACATCATCAGTATCTGCCTGACTGTTTATTCTCTTATAATGATTATATACAGCAACAGACAAAGCAATCTTTGCTTCATCCTGACCAATAACATACTCATCTAGATATTTTTTTATTTCAACAGGCTTCATAAGCTTCAACGGCTGTTGTGTAGTTTTTGAATTACGTCCATTAGATGAGCCAGCAGGAGCAATCAAATCATGATCAGCAAGCATTTCGTAGCAATATATTACGCAATCGTCACATATATTGCAAGATGCTGCTGAAAACATATTCTGAACCTTATTTTCAGGTTTACCGCAAAAGCTGCATCGTTTTAAGTTTCTATCATTTCCTGCCATAAAACAAACTCCAGACTTATCTTGTAAAAATAACCTTGTCAACTAAACCGTATTCCACTGCCTCAGCAGCACTCATAAAATTATCACGTTCTGTATCAATACGGATTGTATCTATTGGTTTTCCCGTATTCTGTGCAAGGATACGATTAAGATTTTCACGTGTTCTTACCATATGGTCAGCACGGATTTTAATGTCTGTGCACTGACCAGAAAGTCCGCCTGAAATAAGCGGCTGATGAATCATAATTTCAGAATTAGGAAGAGCAAGTCTCTTACCCTTTGTACCTGAAGAAAGCAGGAATGCGCCCATTGAAGCAGCAAGACCCATACAGATTGTAGAAACATCACACTTGATGTACTGCATTGTATCATATATTGCCATACCTGCTGTAACAGAACCACCTGGACTATTTATATAAAGATAAATATCCTTTTCAGGATCCTGACTTTCGAGGTAAAGAAGCTGAGATACAACCAGGCTTGCAGATGTATCGTTAACATCTTCAGAAAGCATTATAATTCTATCTTCAAGAAGCATAGAATAAATATCCTGTGAACGCTCTCCTCTGCCGGTCTGTCTTACAACATAAGGTACTAAACTCATAAAATCCTCAATTCTCCGCAGAATGTCATTATACACATACAAACCATCCTTCTGCGGAAAGATGGTTTGTATAAAAATCTTTAATTAGCCGTTGAATTTAGCGGAATCCTTAACAATCTTGCTTGCTTCAGCAACCTTGAGATCAGACTTGATAGCCTTAGGACTTACAATTGCCTTGATCTTATCAGCTGTAAGGTTGTACTGTTCAGCCATCTTGTTGATTTCTTCATCAACCTGAGCATCAGAAATTTCAATATTTTCAAGTTCAGCAATCTTTTCAAGAGCAAGTCTTACCTTGACCTGCTTCTGAGCCTGATCTTCAAATGTCTTTCTGAATGCAGCCATATCCATATTTGTATATGTCAGGTACATTTCAAGGTTAAGACCCTGCTGTGAAAGACGCATTTCGAAATCTCTTACCATTTCATCGATCTTGCTCTCATACATAACTTCAGGAATGTCAGCTGTCATCTTATCGATAAGAGCTTCATAAAGCTTGTTATCAGCTTCAATTTCTGCATTCTTGGAAGCACGTTCTTCGAGCTTAGCCTTCATATCAGCCTTAAGTTCGTCGAGTGTATCGAATTCTGTAGCATCCTTTACGAATTCGTCATCGAGGTCAGGAAGCTCCTTAGCCTTGATTTCATTAAGCTTAATCTTGAATTCACATGGCTGACCAGCGATTTCTTCCATCTGATAGTTTTCAGGGAATGTTACATTGATTGTAAATTCTTCGCCTGTCTTCTTGCCAACAATCTGTTCTTCAAAACCAGGAATAAATGTGTTGGAACCAAGTGCAAGTTCATAATTTGTATCCTTGCCGCCTTCAAAAGCTACACCATCCTTGAAGCCTTCGAAATCAATTACAGCGATATCGCCGTTTTCAGCAGCTCTGTCTTCAATTGTAACAAGTCTGCCGTTTCTTTCTCTGAGTGCTTCAATCTGATTGTTTACATCTTCGTCAGTAATAGCCTTGACAGTTTTTTCAATTTCTATACCCTTATAATCGGAAATTTCAACTTCTGGCTTTGTTGTGATTGTAACCTTGAATTCAACACCGTCAGTCTTGTTAACTGAAGTTACTTCAATATCAGGGGAAGCGATAAGCTCATAGTCTGTTTCTTCAACGATAGGAGCAACATCTGTATTAACGAGAAGGTTAACTGCATCCTCGAAAAATACGTTGTCACCGTAAAGCTGCTCAATCATCTTTCTTGGAGCCTTACCTTTTCTGAAGCCATTGATATTGATGTGCTTACGAGCCTTTAAGTAAGCCTGCTGAAGAGCCTTTTCAAAGCCTTCTGCATCTACATTGATGATAAGTTCATATTTTGTTGCATCGATTTTATTTGTTGATACTAAACCCATTGTAAACGTCCTCCAATTTTTATAACAACATATTTGTAATTATAGCATATATTTAAAAAATTTACTATACATAGAAAGCTATTTCAGCGTATCATACAATTCATAAAACCTTTTTAGGGCAAAATTGCACAAAATCCGCTGCTATCAGATTGAAATTTATCCCCTCACGCTCACCGCAAATCGCATATTTATGCGCATTGCCGTGCAAATGACCATAATAACATTCTTTAACATTATACTTATACATAACATCAAGAATGTCATAATTACTTTCGTTTCCAAACACAGGCGGATAATGAAGAAAGACAATCGGTTCAAGATTTTCATTCAACGCTGATTTGATTGATACCTCAAGTCTCTGAGCTTCTCTTGCCAACACCTTGGCATCGGCAGGGACGCTGGTTTCATTTATCCAGCCACGTGTTCCGCATATACCATAATTTTCATACGAATAATGGTTATTGTGAAGAAATTTTATTGTATCAAAGTTATTTTCCGCAAGAAACGCATTTAACTTTGACAAGGTTGACCACCAATAATCATGGTTACCTTTTGAAATTATCTTTGTACCGTTCAATTTGTTAATATATTCAAAGTCAGCTTTGGCTTCATCAAAATTTATCGCCCAGGAAATATCCCCCGGAATTACAACAACATCATCTTCAGACACTGTTTCATTCCAGTTTTTCGTAAGCTTTTCAACATGATTTGACCAACGATCTCCGAATATATCCATCGGTTTATTAACCGACAAAGACAAATGCAAATCGGCTATTGCAAACAACGACATCGCATCACCTGCAAATTGAATTTATTAAAGAGAAAGCTGTTTAAGAACGTAATCCTTCTGATTTTCCTTTGTAATAACGTCCTTGAAACGTCTTTCCTTTGTTTTAAGTTCAGCAAGAGAAGCAGGAATTTCATAGCCTGAAATTTCATTAAGCTTGTCAACCATATCGAATTCATCAAGTTCAGAAGGCTTACCCTCGATTGCTTCAAGAACGCTTGCACTGAACTTATATGGGCTTGCTGTAGAAGCAATGACAGTCTTTGTTGTATCCCCTGTTCTTGCGCAGTAATCTTCATAAACCTTCACAGCTACAGCAGAGTGTGTATCAAGTGTGTAGGAATACTTATCATAGATTCTCTTGATTGTTTCCTTTGTTTCTGTATCATCACAGAAACCTGCTTCAAATTCCTCAGCAAGCTTCTTCTTGATATCATCAGTTACTTCGTACTTACCTGTTGAAGCAAGTGCACCGAACCATTCACAGATCTGAGCATCATTTTCGCCGCACATAAGGTAAAGAAGTCTTTCAAGGTTGCTGGAAATAAGGATATCCATAGATGGAGAAATTGTTGTAACGAAATCACGGTTTCTATCATAGATACCTGTTGTGATGAAGTCTGTGAGAACCTTATTGGAGTTGGAAGCACAGATAAGCTTATTTACAGGCATACCCATATGCTTTGCATAGTAAGCAGCAAGGATATTACCGAAGTTACCTGTTGGAACAACAATGTTAATCTTGTCACCTGCATTGATTTCTCCGTCCTTGACAAGAGAAGCATATGCAGAGATATAGTAAATAATCTGTGGTGCAAGACGTCCCCAGTTAATGGAGTTTGCACTTGAGAACATAAGCTTGTTTTCTTCAAGCTTTGTCTTGATTTCTTCATTTGTGAAGATAGCCTTTACGCCATTCTGACAATCATCGAAGTTACCTTCAATAGCACATACAGCAACATTGTCGCCGTCCTGAGTTGTCATCTGACGCTTCTGCATCGGGCTTACGCCGTCTTCAGGATAGAATACCATAATCTGTGTTCCCGGAACATCTGCAAAGCCTTCAAGTGCTGCCTTACCTGTATCACCTGATGTTGCAACGAGAATTACAATCTTCTTATCGATATTGATTTTCTTTGCAGAAGTTGTAAGAAGATATGGAAGTATCTGAAGAGCCATATCCTTAAATGCGCAAGTTGGTCCGTGCCAAAGTTCAAGAATATATGTACCGTCAAAAAGGTGTGAAATCTCAGAAATATTTTCTGTAGCAAACTTCTTGTCATTATAAGCGTTTTCTGTACAATACTTGATTTCAACATCTGTAAAATCAGTAAGATACTTGGAGAAGATATATGCTGCACGTTCAGCATAGCTCATATCACCAAGCTTTACGATTTCGTCCATTGAAATAGATGGGATTTCAGATGGGACAAAAAGTCCTCCATCAACGGAAATACCCTGAACAATAGCTTCAGCAGATGTCTTGTTCACACTGCTGTCTCTTGTACTTTTGTAATACATTACCAAACATTCCTTTACAAAAAAATACTTTATTTACTTGCATCAAATGCATTTTCAATATAATTGAAGCCCACAACCTTACGATTGTCGACCGTTACCCACACAACATCAAATCTGGGTTGAAAGTCGTGAGGATTTCTGTAAGAATACTCTTCAGAAGTTTTTATAATCAGCTTTTCCTTTGATTTTGTCACTGCTTCAAACCCGTTTACTAATGGATCAGGAGCTCTTGTTTTAACCTCTATGAAAGCAATAATATCATCTTTCTGAGCGATTATATCAATTTCTCCGCCTTTAATACAAAAATTACGCTTCAGAATTGTATAACCCTTTTTCTCAAGATAATATGCAACAACCTTTTCTCCGAAATAACCAAGTTCTTTTTTATCCATTTTTAAGCAACTTCTTTAAAAATGACATTCTGTGTACTGGTGACGGACCATATTTGAGAATCATCTCATTATGCAGCTTTGTACCATAACCCTTATGCTTCTCAAAACAATATTGGGGATATTTTTCGGCAATTTCAGCCATATATCTGTCACGACTCACTTTAGCAAGTATTGAAGCCGCAGCTATGCTTGCTGACAAGCCATCACCCTTTACAACAGTCTGCATCGGGCAATTAAGTCCCGGTTCTCTGTTTCCGTCAATCAAAGCCATATCAGGAGCTATTCCAAGACCTTCGACCGCTCTTCGCATTGCCATAAATGTCGCCTGCAGGATATTGAATTCCTCAATTTCTGCGACGGATGCTGTTGCAACGCAATAAGCCTTTGCCTTTGAAATAATCTCATCATACAGCAGTTCACGTTTTTTTTCAGAAAGCTTCTTACTATCATTAAGTCCCTCTATACAGATGTCATTATCCAGAATTACAGCAGCTGCATAAACATCTCCTGCAAGAGGACCTCTGCCCGCTTCGTCAACACCGCAAATAATTGTATAATCATTTCGGACAGTTTTATCGTATTCAAAAAGTGGCATAATTACTCTCCCTTCGGAAGTTCAAGAGTAATTCTACCCAACTTACCACCGCGAAATTCATCCAAAACAGTTATAGCAGCACGTTCTGTATTGATTTCACCGCCTGAAATGAGCATACCTCTTGCCTTGCCTACTTTTTTCAGCAATTCGTATCCGTCTTCATCTTCAGTTGTTTCAATTTTATATCTTGCTGTAAGCTCATTCTTATACAAAGAATTGAGAACGCAAAGCAATCTACAGGCAAGTGTTTCAATATCAACAACATCATCTTTAACAGCGCCTGTAAATGCAAGTTTTTCACCTACAGACATATCTTCAAACTTAGGCCAGAGCACACCAGGCATATCCAGCAATTCAATATCTTCGGAAAGCTTGACCCACTGCTTTGTTCTTGTTACACCAGGACGATCTTCAACCTTAGCTTTTTTCTGACCAGCAAGACGGTTTATAAAAGAAGACTTACCTACATTAGGAATACCTACAACCATAAGGTGAAGTACTCTGCCTTTCATACCTTTTGATTCATATTTCTGAATCAGCTCTGCCAACACTTGCTTGACAGCAGGAATAAATTTATTAAGGCCCTTACCGCTTCTGCAGTCTGCCGCAATTGCAACAACACCCTGATTTCTATACCATGAAATCCACTTCTGCGTAGATGCATCATCAGCGGTATCGCACTTATTCAATATAATAATTCTTGCCTGTGGATTATTCATACCAGCATTCCAGGGACAGTTAAGTCTTCAAAGAATATATCCTCATCTATTGCCATA
>CALATN010000111.1 GCA_937891895.1 uncultured Clostridia bacterium | reverse complement strand
GTAATGAATGTTGAAGCCGTGAGCAAAAGCGAGAGTTTTGCCTGCTGTAAGGTTAGGCTCAATGCTTTCCTTGTAAAGCTTTGCCTGCTTTTCATCGTTAATGAGAATCATAACAATGTCGGCAACCTTAACTGCTTCGGCACTTGTCATAACCTTTACGCCCTGACTTTCAGCCTTTGCCCAGCTTTTTGAGCCTTCGTAAAGACCGACAACTACATCTACTCCGCTTTCTTTAAGGTTCAGAGCGTGAGCGTGACCCTGTGAGCCGTAGCCGATTATCGCTACTGTTTTGCCTGAAAGTTTTTCTAAATTACAATCCTTTTCATAAAATATTCTTGCCATAATTATTACCTCTTTCTTTTTATAAATTTAAATTTTGTCGCAGCACTGAACTGCCTTTTTCTATAGTTGCCGTACCTGTACGGCAGATTTCAAGAATAGTGTAATCACGCATAAGCGAAATGAAATCATCCATTTTTCTGCTGTTTCCTATAATTCGGAGCACAACAGAATCTTTAGTATAATCAATCGTTTCCGCCTTGAAAGCCTCGGCTGCAGCGTGAATTTCTTCACGTGAAAGCGGGTCGTTTTTCAGTTTAATCAGCATCAGCTCACAGCTTAAAGAATTATCTGCAGTCAGTTCTTTCACAGAACAAACATCAGGCAATTTGTAAAGCTGATTGATAAGCTGTTGCTTTGCAATTTCCTCTCCGTCAAAAGTGAAGGTG
Organism: uncultured Clostridia bacterium; assembly: GCA_937891895.1. Lineage (GTDB taxonomy): Bacteria > Bacillota > Clostridia > Oscillospirales > Ruminococcaceae > RGIG8773. The sequence goes on along the minus strand of CALATN010000111.1, from coordinate 827 downwards.
ATACGGGAAAATTTTTCCGATTCTGTTTCGCTTGCGGTGATGGAGCTTATGTTGAATTGCCGTCTGCGGAACATGCTTGTAAGGCGATTCAGAACACCGAACTGATTACGCACAAGAACCGCTAATGTATATCTGTTCATAGTTCCACCTCAATTTTTGTAATAATATCATCCATGCTGCCTCCGGGTGGAAGCATGGGAAGAACAAATTCGTCCTTGTCAATTTTACAATCAATAATGTATGGTCCTTCTGCTTTAAAAGCACGGACAAGCGATTCATCAAGCTCTTCCGGAGTTGTGACTGCTTCACCGTCTGCACCAAAGGCACGTGCCAAAGCGGTAAAATCAGTCTTACGCTCTAAAACGGAATTTGAATAATGCTTGTCATAAAACAGAGTCTGCCATTGACGGACCATACCCAACACACCATTATTCATAATGATAACTACAACAGGAATGTTGTATCTGACTGCAGTTGCCATTTCGTTCAGATTCATACCAAAGCTGCCGTCCCCCGTGATAAGAACACTTCTCTCTCCCGTGCCGTAAGCTGCACCGATAGCTGCTCCCAAACCATAGCCCATTGTTCCCAGACCTCCGCTTGACGCAAAACGACGGGAGGTTTTGAAATCAAGACTTTGTGCTGCCCACATCTGATGCTGTCCGACATCGGTGCAAACTGCGGTATTTTTGCCCAGATATTTATTCAGCGTCAGAATTGCTTTGCGGGGAGTAAGTCCTTCACGCTTGTCAAGATATTTTTCTTCCTCTTTTCTGAAAGCTTCAACCCTTGCCATCCATTCAGCCTTTTTATTTTCATTCAGAAGC
>CALATN010000110.1 GCA_937891895.1 uncultured Clostridia bacterium | reverse complement strand
GCTTGGTAGTTTTTCGCTCATCTCATGATCTATCTGTATCATCTTATCTGATACATTAAAATAATCATAACAAATCCAATTTTTTGATTTTCTACGATAGATGGGATGAGGATGGAAAGGATGGGTATTTCGTTTCCTCTCTTACAGAAAGCCAGATGATAGCGGCAATCGGCTCTTTCGGTGCAAACCTTGTGCTTATGCTTATCACAACAATCGCTTCGGTTATTCCCTGGCAGATTGTCAAGGATATTATAAGCTCCCTTGCGATTTTTGACCGCTACTATGAATTCACAACAGGCATATTCAGCTTTTCAAACGCATTCTTCTTCTTAAGCGTTATGGTTATTTTCCTTTTCCTTACAGTAAGAGTGCTTGAAAAGCGCAGATGGGCGTAAAGGAGGTATTGATATGTCAGAAGAATTAAAGAACAATACCCCCGAAGCGGCGGCACCCAAGAAGGAAAAGAAGCCCCGCAAAAACATCTTTAACAGCAAAAAATTCAAGCACGGCTCACTTTCCGTACTGTTTACGGTGATTTTCGTTGTGGCAATCGTGCTTGTAAACGTGATTTTAAATCTTGTGCTTGACCGTTTTGACGTAGAGGTTGACCTTACTGAGGGCGGAATCTACACAATCGGCGAGGAAATGGAATCCTTCATAAAGAATTCCGACAGCAAGGTGAATATGTACTTTGCAACCGACGAGGAAACCCTTGAAACCGCAGGCTCGGTATTCAGACAGACTCTTGAATTTGCAAAGAAGGCTGCTGAAATGAACAGTGGTTACACCCTGCAGTATGTAGACCTGCTTACAAACCCCACATTTGCGGAGAAATACGTGGATGTGACAGCAGGCAGCATGATTATCGAATGCGAGGAAACAGGCAGATACAGAGTATTTGATATCGTGGGCGATTTCCTGCGCTATACAATGTCCGACGGCAACAGCTATTCCTACTCGGAAGCTTCCATGATGAGCATGTACTATCAGTACACTCCCGTTGCGGAAACAAGTATTGCAGAACAGGAACTCTTATCGGGACTCATGTCCATCACAAAGGTAAACCCCGTTAAAATCGGCGTTCTTTCAGGTTTCGGTGAAACACCCTGTTCCGACCTTACAGCGCTTCTCGAAAAGAACTCCTATATTGTGGAAACACTTGACATTGACCTTGCACAGTCCGTTTCCGAAGATTTTGACGTGCTTATTCTCAACGCACCCTCCATTGATTACAGCACAGACGCTGTAAACAAGCTGGACACATGGCTCAGCAACGGCGGTATGTACGGAAAGAACCTGGTTTATTTTGCCGCTACATCAAGCACATCTTCCACACCCAACCTCGACCAGTTCTTAGCTGAATGGGGTCTTCAGGTGGACGAAGGCATCATTTATCAGACAGATCCCGACTATTTCTACTATCCCTATATGTATTATTACCGTGCGGAAATTTCCGAGGATTCGGAATATTACAGCTCAATGCAGCTTGACCCTGCGGCATCCTTCCATGCAGTAGGCGTAAGACCTGTAAAGCTTCTCTGGGAAGAAAAGTCAAACTTTGTAAACACTCCCATTGTAAGAACCTACGGTGAAACCAGCGTTATCTGCCCCTTCGGCGCACCCGAGGGCTGGGCAATCGACGACGCTGCCGACAAGGGACAGTTCAACGTTATTGCGGAATCCAAAAAGATACGCTATGACGGCACAACTCCCTATTACAGCAGAATTATTGCCTGCGGAAGCGAAAATCTCTTTATCCGTGATTTCCTTTCCGCTACAAACTACAACAATGCTGAAGTTGCAATTTCCGTTTTCAACACAATTTCAGGCAATGCAGGCGAAAGCATAAAGATTACTCCCAAATCCTTTACCGCTACCACCTACGAAATAAACGCATCCCAGCAGGGTGGAATTGCAATTG
>CALATN010000109.1 GCA_937891895.1 uncultured Clostridia bacterium | reverse complement strand
GAACTCTTACGCAATTCTTTCAGCAATTCATATCTTGACACGGCCATATCCTGATATTCGTCAACAATCACATACTTGTACTTGCTGACATACTTACCCTCACGGACATATCTTGCCGCAATCTGTATCATATCATTGAAGTCAATCTGATGGGTTTCCGCAAGCATTTTATCGTAATCTTCAAAAATAGGTGCAACAAGATTAAGCAACGGAATGTTTCTCGGAGAACGATTTGCCGCCCTTAAATTATCATAGGAATAACCTCTCGACTTTGCAAGAGAAATAACCGTGCCGATTACATCATAAACAACAGAAAGCATATTGCTGTTGTCCCTTTGCACCTCATTCCACAACTCATCATCTGTTTTTGGAGTGAACTTCACACCCAACGCTTCAAGTTTTGTCTGCAATCTTTCGGTAAGTGCATTGTCCTGCTTGTCTGCATAAGAAATCTCAACAAGCGTTGTACCTTTTTCGTTATGGATTTTACGTTTCCACGCCATACCCGCTCTGTATTCGGACGTCGCACTTACGCCATGTTTTGCAGTAAAATATGACGGCACTTTACCATTCTTGTCAACCGCATAAAACTCAATGTAAATGCCGTAGTCATCAAGATAAAAATCAGGGTGATAACCTGCGTACTCCTTATCTGCAACATCGTACTCATAAGGCTTTTCATAGGTGTAATTTATCCCGTTGCGATAAAGAAAATTGGCAATCTCCATTTCGCAATAACCCTTTACCGTTTCACGCTTAATTGTTATCGGCGGATTTACTTCAAGGTATTCGTCGTACTCCTTTTGAGATTTTACATCAAAATGAGTAATGGATTTCGGCGGTGCAAAGAAACAATACGCAAGAAAGCTATTCTTGAAATCAGGATTATTTATATGCTTGCCAATACTCTGTTTTATATATTCACGAACAGATTTGGAGTAAATCGAAGAGCATCTGCCGTTCACTTCAGTAATAATATCCGTGCCAAGCTTGTGGAAGGTCTTTACATCAAGCTTACATCCTGCCTCACTTTCAACACGCTCACGCATTTCGTCAGCGGCTTTTCTTGTAAATGAAAGAAGCAGCAATTCCTCAGGCTTGCATTTTCCCGTGCGGAGAAGATATTTTACCTTTCCGACAATCGTGGTGGTCTTGCCTGTTCCTGCACCTGCAAGAATAAGCTGATTATCTGCATCACAGATAATACTGTCAAGCTGCTGACTGTCAAGATACTTTCCCTCGACAGGCTGAACAACCTTGATAAGCTGTTCACGCATAATACGTTTTTCTTCAATCCGTGCCTTGATTGCTTCATCCTTTTTGTCAGCAACGTAATGAAACTTTTCAGCTGCTTCACGAGCCATACTTATGATTGTTCCTTGTTCCGTTCCGTTGTAACTCATAAGGAACTCAGCGGCAACACCTATTTTCTGATTACGTTTGAACCACGCTTCAAAGCCTTGCACATCATCATCGGATATACCGTTAAGCTCGGAAAGCGCTTTTTCAGCGTAAGCAGGAAAATGAACAGAGATGACTTCGGCTTTGACGTGATTGTAATTTATATAAGTATCCATTATCGGTTTCATAGTTCCCGAAAAGCGGACATTTTCTATACTTACATTTGCACTACAGCATTTTTCTTTGTATTTATTGTAAAGGGGCAGATTTGCCTTGTACCACTTCTCAAGCGATTCAAGGTCAAGACTATGAGCAAGCTGCAAGCTATTCTTCAAAGATACTGCAATAAACCCAGCCTTTATTGCATCTGTTAAGTCAACTGATATTACTGCCTGTGCCATAGGCTCGCCTCCTTTGTGATATGATTTTAGTATAGCATTATTTTCATAAAGTGTCTACAATATTTTTGTTCCGCGTACCGTGTTCCGATGAAAAATAAACCTATTTATATGCTTTTTATATACTTTTATCGCGATAGATAATAATATAAATGGTTTTAAAGTAATCGGAACAAGGAACAGCAGAACAATATAAAATGCCTGAATCAATCGATTCAGGCTTAATTTATTTTTTCTCAGCTTCCTTAATAGTATTTATATAATTTTTTATCATCTCTTCAGCATAAGCCATATACTTATCATCAATCTCACTAACAAGACGAACTATCATTGGATTAGTAACAGTATCATCTCTTTTACCCATAAGAATATAATCAGATGATACATTAAACAGTTTACATATCCTTATAAGAGTAGAAAACGACATTCCTCGGTTACCCAATTCTATATCAGTTGCAAAACGTTCTGATATATCTACAGCCTCAGCAAATTTCTCGCGGCTATATCCCATAAGTTCACGCTGTTCCCTTATCCTTTTGCCAATTTCAACATTTAAACTGTTTTTCATATCATCACCTCATAGTGTAATTTTATCACGAGCTAACAGTTCCAAGAATATGCTAATAGTGTATTAAAATTATGAGCTATTTGTGTAAATTATACACTATTAGTTCTTGACTATTTTACGCTATTAGTGTATAATAGATAAAAACTAAGGGGGAATGATTATGTCAAACCAGGTTACAACAACTGAAAACAGCAATTTTGAAATGATACTTCATTCTGCAATGGAATTACCGGGCATCAGAATTAAGCGTGATGATTTTTTGAGAAAAGAACTTTCCAAATACTATGATAATGCCGTTGTTGAAAAAGCCATTCAGACAAATCCAGCTCAAGCAGGTATAAGCGTGAAGAATCTGGAACATATTGCTACATCATGCATCAATTTTGAAGCTGCAAAGGTTACAGCAATATCTGCAGCAGCAGGTATTCCGGGTGGTCTTGCAATGGCTGCAACTGTTCCAGCAGATATCGCTCAGTTTTTTGGACACATAATTCGTATTTTGCAGAAACTTGTATATCTTTATGGTTGGCAGGAATTATTCCGTGGTGAAGACGGGCTTGATGATGAAACTACAAATCAACTTACACTTTTTATTGGCGTAATGTTTGGTGTAAATGCTGCTAATGCTGCTATAAGCAAGATTGCTCAGTCAATGGCATTAAATGTACAAAAAAATTTAGTTAAAAAGCCTTTAACACAAGGAGTTATTTACCCAATAGTACGACATGTTGCTAAAGCAATTGGCGTAAAAATGACGAAAGACGTATTTGCCAAAGGTGTAGGAAAAGCAATTCCTATTATTGGTGCAGCAGTTTCAGGCGGATTAACATTTGCAACATTTAAACCTATGACCAAGAAACTTCAGAAATACCTTATCACTCTTCCTACAGCAGATGTTGAGTTTTATAAACGTTCTCACGAAAATGATGTTATTGACATTGATTTATCTGACATCAAATTCGAAGAGGAGTAATTATGGCACCTGTAAAAAAAGAGCCTAAGTTTATTGAATATATGTGTAGGAACTGTGGTAAAAAAGAAACTCATTCCATTAGAGTAGGACGTCCTAATCCCGGTACATGTCCAAGAATGAATGGTAGAGCACATTCGTGGGTTATAAATAGAAAGTTTTAATTTTGGGGGATTTATTATGAAAAAACCAATCATATCACTAGCACTTATTTCTACACTGGCATTAAGTGGATGCGGCACGCAGAATAGTTCTGCTTCATCGGACGAATATACTGTGCCTTATATTGATCCTGACATTATAGACAATTATTATTTGTCATACAATTATTCCTGTGCGGTTGATCTTGTAGGTGAAGCTATTGCTGACATTGAAGCGTCAGGATTTGACTGCTCCATAATTTACAACCTCACAGAATACGACTACGAAACAGCGAGCGATTACACTGTTCTTGTTGATGGTACATATGCTTTTGCAGCAGGCGTACTCTGCAAGGGTGATGCTGTAATTGCCAGTGACATACCGACCGCGCTGACTCTTGATGAACTTGACCCGAATATTGACCTTAATAAGGATATTTACTGGAGTGCTGCAACTGATACTGTTTACACACAACGTTTACTCAGTATGACAAATGGTGAAGAATTCAACCTAAATTTTTATTGGCAGACGGATTCACGTAATATTTATTGGATTTCGCAAACCTCACAAAGCGAATTTGCATTTATATATCAGAACCAGTATGTTTACAATCCCGATTACGATTTTATGTGGTTCAACTGGGGTGACAGCATTTATGATGTACAAAGTTCTCTTATCAGTAAAGGGTTCCAAGTAAGCAATTCAGAATTTAAAACTAATACTCTTCTCACTGAATCTGTATCGGAAACTTTGTATGGTAAGAAGTTTTATGAAGAAATATACTACAATGACAATATGCAGCTTACCGGCGGACAATATGTGATATACGATACACCAAACGAAATATGGGCAACTTATTATGACGTACTAAATGATATTGTTGCAAAATATGGTGATTCATATCAGATACAGCTTGGTGAAAACTATACTTGTGTAAATGACATTCTTACATACCTGCATAACACAACCGATGACGGATTTTACAGAAATCTTATTCAGCTTGATTGGTATGTAAACGGTCATACGCGAATTAAGTATACAGTCAACACGGATTATATCGAAATTGAGTACCGCAGCATTGAATCAACAGGCGGAACAGGTATGAATGAGGATTCGCTTATATAACATAATAATAACCATTTCATCAAAAATCATATCATTACACACGTCCCCCGAGCCATACGGTTCGGGGGACTCCCCTTTTCACTTTCCCCTCTCCCCAATCAACCGATTGAGCGTAGGACGCGAAACACCCAACAGCCGAGCAAACTCCGTCTTACAGATTTTCCGTGACAGATAATCCTGATACAACACCTCAAATTTGTCTGATGAAAAAGGTTTGCGACCTTTGTACACACCATTCCTCTTTGCAATAGCAATCCCCTCACGCTGACGTTCCAACAGATTTTCACGCTCAAACTCGGCAATTCCAGCAAGAAAAGTCAGCATAAGCTTTCCCGTTGGAGTAGATGTATCAATACTCTCCTTGTTACTCACAAGATGAATACCCTTTGATTTCAGATGTTCAACAATGTCGAGCAGGTCTTTCGTACTTCGTGCAAGACGTGTGAAGTCGTGCACAAAAATCGTGTCACCCTCACGGGCAAAATCCAACATTTGCTGCAACTTCGGACGGTTGGTGTCCTTTGCTGAAATTTTCTCAACGTACCACTTGTCAATCATATATTTTTCAAGCGCTTCAACCTGACGTGCCTCGTTCTGCTCAACGGTTGAAACTCTGACGTATGCAATGTTCATTTCGACATCTCCTTTGTAAAAATAAAGTACACCCTAATTTACGTTTGTACCACGGCACAAAAAATGTAAAAATAAAATTGATTTTCGAATTGTTTTACACTTTGTAAAGCAGGTCTGAGTCTAACTTTACAGTAGTCCCGACAAAGCTTCCACTCTGTCGGGACACCTAGGAATAGCCAGATTATTGCAAAGTAATAATCTGGCTATTCTTTTAGCACAATCTCCATCATCCGCAGTTCTTCAATACACCTCTGCATCTCCGCCGGCTCATAAAGCATACACTCAATATCAAACTCGTCATAGCCGTAGTCATACAGCATTACAACATCTTCCTCATTTATCCCAAAGTAACCGGCATACTCCGTCAGCATTTCAATTGCTGTATCATCGTATGCCGTGGGGTGAAAAAAGCCGTAATAATCTCCATAAGTATCAGGGAACTCAAACTGCTGTACCTCGATTGCACCATAAGAATTGATACGAAGAATATCACCGCAGGCAACATTGACCTTGCTGTAATTCACATATCCCAGCTTCTTTATTGCCCTCATCAGAATCTCGTCCGTGCTTGCATAAATGTAAAACCCGTTGAACTTGTAAATCGCAAGCGGATTGTCACCCTTTACGAAGTACAGGTTATTCCTATCGTCCAACACCGTATAACAGAAAGAACCCTTGGTCTTTTCAGCCATCTTACGAATAGCATCGAAACCAAGGGTGTTTTCCTTCTCAATAAGTTGCACGGCAACGTAGCTGTCGGTCTGAATGTG
>CALATN010000108.1 GCA_937891895.1 uncultured Clostridia bacterium | reverse complement strand
GGAGAAACTGAAAATGTCAATGTTCTAATTGGCGTAAGGGAAGGACTTTCTGAAGAAGTTGTAAGGTTATTCAAAGAATATGACAACGTAAAAATTGTTAAATTTGAAGATGGTTCAAATAAAGAAGGGATTATAAACGCTTTAAGAGGATATTTGGTTGAAGGCTCTATTGTAGTACTTAGAAAGCCTTTGTCGTTAGAAGAATTTGATAAATTTGTATCACAAAGAATGGATGTCGTTACTTGTGAAAAGAAACGTGGAAAGGTGAAGCAATTCTGCTTTGATTTGTGGCAAAAGATGATACGACTCATGCTTGGAGTGAGGTTGTATGAAGGGGATTCTTCGGCAATTTATATTGGAAAAGACCTTTCAAGCGTGGTTAGGGAAACAGGAAATTTTAGTTTCTCTACAAGAGTTAATAGATGGAGAGGAATTAGGCAAGGAGTTGTTGCTACTAAAGAACCGCCAGCAAAAACGCCTATAAGCAAAAAGTCAAATGTTCTTTATATTGTATCCCAAGTCATTGCGCTTGCTATTGCTCTTACTGTTACTTTGTGCGTGGTATTTCTTGCCGAACTTTCAATTATGGGTGGATTATTCTTATTCTGTTTAGATTTTGTGTGTCTGGCTATAATCTTTATACTGACAGTTATGATGGTATTCAATAATATGGCGGGAAAACGAGTTTTTGACGATGCTGAACGAGTTTATGATGAAGAAGACTTTAAGGCTATGAGAAAAAAGAGAGTTCTTGAAGATTAAAATATAGGAGTTAAAATGAAAAAAGTTGTAAAGATTGGAATTAATGGTTTTGGAAGGATTGGTAGACTTGTTTTAAGAGCTGCTTCAAGCAGAAAAGATGTGAAAGTGGTGGCGATTAACGACCCATTCATTGACCTTGAATATAGCGAATATATGTTTGTATATGATACTGTTCACAGAAAATTTGAAGGTGAAACTGCCATCAAAAATGGCAAGCTTGTTGTTAATGGAAATGCTATAGCTTTTTATGGAGAAAGAGAACCAAGCTTGATTCCATGGAAAAAGCACGATGTTGATGTTGTGATTGAAGCAACTGGTAAGTTTACAAAATATGAGGATGCTGTAAAACATATTGAAGCTGGTGCAAAGAACGGTATCTTTGCTGTTGACGAAGTTACAAAAGCTTATCAGGAAGGTCGTGTAAACAGAGAGTACACTGTTTATGAGGCTGACCCTGACGCTGTTTATGATGCTGTTTATGATATTGACCTTTCGACTATCAAGCCAACTGTTGCATTCCCTCATCTTCCTGAAAATACAAGAACAATTGACAATGTTGGTGAAGTTAAGATTGACCAGGTTGTTATTGGTTCCTGTACAAACGGCAGAATGGAAGACCTTGAAATGGCTGCAAGAATTCTTGATGGCAAGAAAGTGCACGATGGTGTACGCTGTATTGTAATTCCGGCTACTCAGAAGATTTATCTTGAAGCTATGAAGAAAGGCTTACTTGAAATCTTCATCAATGCAGGCTGTGCGGTTTCAACACCTACCTGTGGTCCTTGTCTTGGCGGTCATATGGGTATTCTTGCTAAGGGTGAACGCGCTGTTGCTACTACAAACAGAAACTTTGTAGGACGTATGGGACACCCTGAGTCTGAGGTTTATCTCGCTTCCCCTGCTGTTGCGGCAGCTTCTGCTGTTACTGGCAAAATCAGCTGTCCGTGTGAGATTATGTAAGGAGGAATTACTATGAAAGCATTCGGTAAAGTACATAAATACGGTGATAATGTTGATACAGACGTAATTATCCCTGCAAGATATCTTAACTCTGCTGACCCTAAGGAACTTGCAACTCACTGTATGGAAGACATTGACAAGGATTTTGTAAACAAGGTTGCTGACGGTGACATTATGGTTGCTAACCTTAACTTTGGCTGTGGTTCTTCCCGTGAACACGCTCCTATTGCTATCAAGGCAAGTGGTATTTCCTGTGTAATTGCTTCAACCTTTGCAAGAATTTTCTACAGAAATGCTATCAATATCGGTTTGCCAATCCTTGAATGTGACGAAGCTGCAAAGAATATTGATGCAGGTGACGAAGTTGAAATTGATTTTGACACGGGAGTTATTACGAACAAGACTAAAAATCAGACTTATCAGGCACAGCCTTTCCCTGAGTTTATGAAGGGTATTATCAACGCAGGCGGTCTGCTTAATTCACTTAAAAAGTAAGGGGTGTTTTTATGAACAAGAATATTGCTGTTATTCGCGGTGACGGTATCGGTCCTGAGATTGTTACAGAAGCAATTAAAGTTCTCGACAAGGTTGGAGAAAAGTTTGGACACACATTCAACTACACAGATGTACTTATGGGTGGTTGTGCAATTGATGCTACAAGTGTTCCGCTTCCTCAAGAAACAATTGATATTTGTCTTAAATCTGACAGCGTTCTTCTCGGTGCTGTAGGCGGCAAGAAATGGGATAACCTCCCAGGTAATCTTCGTCCTGAAGCCGGTCTTCTCGGTATCAGAGGTGCACTCAAGCTTTTTGCTAATATTCGTCCTGCAAAGCTTCTTGCTCCCCTTGCGTCTGCTTGTCCGCTGAAAACTGAAATTACAGATGGCGGTCTTGACCTTGTGATTGTTCGTGAGCTTATCGGCGGTGCTTACTTTGGTGAAAGAAAGACTTACACAGATGAAGACGGTGTCAAGCACGCAAGTGACTCAATGGCTTATGCTGATTACGAGGTAGAAAGAATTTGCCGTGTTGCATTTGATATGGCAAGAAAGCGTCGTTCAAAGGTTCATTCCGTTGATAAGGCAAATGTTCTTGATTCCTCACGTCTTTGGAGAGAGGTTGCTCACAAGGTTGCAGCTGAGTATCCTGATGTTGAATTTGATGATATTCTTGTTGACAACTGTGCTATGCAGCTTGTAAGAAATCCAGGTCAGTTTGATGTAATGGTTACAGAAAATCTTTTTGGTGATATTCTTTCAGATGAGGCTTCAATGATTACAGGTTCACTTGGTATGATTCCGTCTGCTTCTCTCGGCGAAACTTCACTTGGACTTTATGAACCAATTCACGGCTCTGCACCTGATATTGCAGGTCAGAATAAGGCTAACCCTATTGCTACAATTCTTTCTGTTGCAATGATGCTTCGTTACTCCTTTGATATGTCTGCTGAAGCTGATGCTATTGAAAATGCGGTTTCGGCTGTTCTTGAAGAAGGTTACCGTACAGCTGATATTATGTCTGATGCTGAAGGACTAAAGTGCGTTACCTGCACCGATATGGGTGACCTCGTTGCTGCTAAAATCTGATTTCTTCTCACTTATACTGCAATACAAAACAACAGCACCATAACTCATTTTTGAGCTGTGGTGCTGTTGTTTTGCTTTATTTCATTTATAAGTAACTCAAGAACTTTTGCTTCCCTTAAAATAAATGAAGAATGATAATTTTTGCCGATTTCGCTATCTGCTTCATATGCAATTTCAAGAGGAACATATTCAAGATGATACCCGAGAACTTTTTCGTATTTATCAAGTGATACTTCAGAAATATTATCTGTTACATCAGCTGTATAATAGTATGAATTTTGAATAAATATTTCATTAAAGTCATAGGTGCCTTTTCTTTTCTCGCAAGTGTATCCGTATTCCTTTATTGTATCAGGAATAATTGTGAGACCTGTTTCCTCGAGGGTTTCACGAATTAGTGTATCAATCTGACTTTCATTTGCTTCCATTCCTCCACCTGGAAATTTATAATAGCCTTCTTTATCACTCTTTACCATTGCAATTTTATTATCATTTAGAATTATTGCACGTACAGCATTTCTTTCGTATGTTTTTCTGCATTGATTATAATCCTTATAATCAAATTCATATAAAAGTTTCATTGTAATCACTTCCCTATATTATGATAACATAAATTTGTTATATTTACAAGCTTTCTTGACAATCATTCTAATTTTTCGTATAATTATAATGGATTTTTATGTACTGAAATGGAGGAAAATCATTATATGGTTATCTCACTTGAAAATATAAGTAAGTTTTACAACGGTAATCAGGTATTGAAAAACGTTGCACTTACAATTGAAGATAATGACAGAATTGGTCTTATTGGTATAAATGGTTGCGGTAAGTCTACCCTTTTGAAAATCATTACAGGTAAAGAGCTCCCTGAAACACAACAGGAGCCTGATGTTGCACATATTTCTCTTTCAAAGAATACTACAATAGGTTTTTTGGAGCAAAATTCAGGACTTGACCGTTCTTGCACTATTATAGAAGAAATGCGTTCGGTGTTTTCTGATTTGCTTGAGATTGCTGAGCGTATGCGTGAGCTTGAAAAGCTTATGGCTGAGCCGGATTCGCACAATGATGAGGATAACTACAATAAAATTTCAATGGAGTATGCACAGAAAACAGCATATTTTGAAGCAAATGATGGATATCTTATAAATGTAAATATCAACAAGGTGCTTAATGGTATGGGATTTCCTACAGATACTTATGATAGAATTATTTCTACATTAAGCGGCGGTGAAAAGACACGACTTGCTCTTGCAAAGCTTTTACTTGAAAATCCAAAGCTTCTTATCCTTGACGAGCCAACTAATCATCTTGATTTTCAGACGATTATGTGGCTTGAAGAATACTTACAGGAGTACAAGGGCGCGTTGCTTATCGTTTCTCATGACCGTTATTTTCTTGATAAGCTTACTACTTCTATATGTGAAATAGAACGTGGCATACTGAAACGTTATAAAGGCAATTATTCAAAATTTACAGTTCTTAAGCAGGAAGCTGTTGCACGTCAGCTTAAAGAATATGAGGCACAACAGGAGGAAATTGCAAAGCTTCAGGATTTTGTTGACCGTAATCTTGTTCGTGCTACAACATCAAATATGGCTAAAAGCCGCATAAAAAAACTTGAGGCTATGGAGTTGATTGAAAAGCCGGTACTTTATGAAAAGTCAGCAAAGATTAAATTTGAATATGATATTACTCCCCCAACGGATTTACTGACTGTAAAGGATATTGACATTTCTGTTGGTTCAGGTACGGATAGAAAAACTTTAGTTGAGTCGCTTTCTTTTGATGTGAAGCGTGGAGAAAAGCTTGCTGTTATAGGTTCTAATGGTATCGGTAAATCTACGTTGCTTAAAATCATTCAGCGTAAACTCCCCTGTTCCCATGGCATTATTGAATGGACAAAGAATGTTAAGATTTCATATTTTGATCAGGAAAATGCTCATCTTGATCTTAATAAGACAGTTATGGATGAGGTTCACTCACGTTATCGCACAATGTCTGATTGTGAAATACGTTCGTTGCTTGGTTGTGTAAGACTTGTAGGTGAAAATGTATTTAAGCAGGTAGGTGTTATCAGCGGCGGTGAACGTGCTAAGCTTTGTTTTGCAATTATGATGCTGGAACGCGGAAATGTTCTTATTCTTGACGAACCGACTAACCATCTTGATATTGATACAAAGGAAGTTCTTGAGGAAGCTTTATGTGCTTTTGACGGTACTATTATATTTGTTTCTCACGACCGTTATTTGCTTAATAAGCTTTCTACAAGAATAATTGAAATTACAGAAAATTCCGTTGAAAGCTACAACGGCGGATTTGATGATTATATTGCTGTAAAACGTGAAAAGGAAGCTGCTGAAGAAGCGATTGCAGAACGTGAAAAGCAGGAAAAGGCCAAGCAGATTGCTGAAGAGAAAAAAATCAAGGCTTATCGTTCCAAAGAACAACGTGCTGCTGATGCCAAGAAAAGAAATCGCATTAAAGAGCTTGAGGGCGAAATCGAACGCCTTGAAACAGAAATGTCTGTTATTCAGGAGGAACTTGCTGCCCCAGAGGTATGTTCTGATTATGAGCTTATGCAGGAAAAATGTGCAAAACTTGAAGAAATAAAGCAGCTTTGCTCAGAATATGAGGATGAATGGGTAATTTTATCAGATGAATTGCAATAAATTTTAAAATATGGGTTGACAAATTATATTATATAGTATATAATATACTACAGAAACCAAAATAAAGGAGGACTATTATGGTTTTTCCGGTTAGTGCGGCTTTACTTGACGCACTTGTGCTTTCCGTTGTCTCCAAAGAGGACACATACGGATATAAGATTACACAGGAAATCCGTAGTGCTATGGAAATGTCAGAATCTACGCTTTATCCTGTATTGAGAAGACTTATGAAAAATGAACTGCTTACAAGCTATGATCAGGAATATCTGGGAAGAAACAGACGTTACTATCAGATTACTGAAAAAGGTAAGGAACAGCTCAAGGTTTATCGTGATGAATGGGTGATTTATAAGGAAAAAATCAATACACTCATTTCTGAGCAAACAGACAAGGGGGTTAATTTATGACTCGTTCTGAATATCTGTCAGAACTTACATCTCATCTGATATCGCTTCCTAAGGAAGAACGTGATATGGCGGTTAAATTCTATGAAGAATATTTCGATGAGGCCGGTCCTGAAAACGAACAAGCTGTTATTGCTGATTTAGGTAAACCGTTTAATCTTGCAAGGAGTATTATTGGTGAAACTTCTTTATATTCAAAGAGTACAGTTTATCTCCAGTATAAGGAAAGCAAGCCAATGCCCCAGAATAACACAAGCGTGTTTGCTTCATTAAGAAAGCCTGATGCTTTTGAAGAAAAAACACAGGAAGCTGTTGAAGAGGATATTATGCCGAGTGGTATTGCTCAGAATACTGCAAGTATGGAACAGGATGTATTACCTGACAACAATCAATCGGGAATGTTTGATGATGATTACATAAAAAATACCGCAGAAAAAATAGATTCACCAAAGAAATCTATGGATACAGGTGTACTGGTACTGCTCATAGTGTTGGGTATACTTTTTGGTATTCCGCTTGGTATTGCATTGATATCAGTCATTTTTGCAATCTTTGTTGTAATGTTTGTATTCGGCATAGTTTCAGCAGTTTGCTTTATTGCAGCAATTATTTTACTGTTTACAGGTATTATCCAGATGCCTGCTTCAATAGCAAATGGTGTTGGATTTATTTGTGCTTCACTGCTTTCTGCAGGCATTGGAATGGTATTGCTTTCCGCATCCCTTGCCTTCTTCTTCAAGCTTGTGCCTTTTACTTTCAAGGGTATACGAAACCTTTTCAGAAAAAGGAGGGCTGAATAATGCTGAAGAAATGTCTTAGCTTATTTATTACTGGTATAATATTTTGTGTTATTGGCGGTATAGGAATAGCAACTCTTGCTATGAACGGAATAAATCTTAATGGCATATCAATTGGACCTTCATCTTCTGCTCCCCAATTCATAGATGCAGAAATGTCTATTATGTCTATTGAAGAAACTCAAGAGATTACTTCCCTTGATTTTTCAGCTGATGCAGGTGTATTTACGGTTGTAAAAGGTGAAAGCTTTACTGTTGAAACAAATCTTAGCACAATCGGCTGGGAGATTTCAGATAACCGTCTGAAAATTGAAAATACTGCATCTATGCCATTTATGAATTTTAATGATGTTGCTGCGGTAGTTACTGTAACTATTCCTGAACGTCATTTTAATGAGGTTAAGCTTGAACTTAACGCAGGTGAATTTTATGCGGATGATATTGTTGCTGATAAATTGATTATTGAAATGGACGCTGGTGAAGCTGTATTCAACAATGTTTCAGCAATTTCAGATTCTGATATCACTATCAATGCAGGCGAATGTACTTTCAATAACAGTGTATTGAACAATTCTGAAGTAAATATGGACGCGGGTGAAATGATTTTCGAGGAATGTAAGCTTACAGGTGAAAATGATATCAACCTTGATTTCGGTGAGATCAGTATGTCACTTCTTGGTAAACGTTCTGATTATGAGCTCGAAATAAACAATGATTTGGGCGCAGTAAATGTTGACGGTGTTCCTTATAAGAGTGAACTTGCTATTACAACAATAATTACTGATAATGGTGAAAAAACAAATGACAGTGTTGAACCTGTAAATCCTATTGGAAAAATAAACATCAATCTTGATTTAGGCGAATGTAATATTGATTTTGTGGAGGAATGATTATGAATAAACTTATGAAATGTGAAGCTGACAGAAAAATTTGCGGTGTATGCTCAGGTGTTGCACGCTACCTTAACATTGATACAACGGTTGTAAGACTTATCTGGGCTGTTCTTTGTCTTTCGGGATTTGGAATTGCAGCTTATATAATTGCTGCACTGATTATGCCGAGTGACGCAGATGTAAAACTGTAAAAACAAAATCCGTACCACTCAATTTAAGTGGTACGGATTTTTTATTTTGTCATATCAAGGAATTCCTGTTCGCTCAGGATTGTAATTCCAAGCTCCTGTGCTTTGGTAAGCTTGCTTCCTGCGTCCTCGCCCGCTACAACATAGCTGGTCTTTTTTGAAACAGAGCCTGCGGCTTTTCCTCCAAGACGGACGATTATTTCTTTTGCTTCGTCACGGGTCATTGTAGGGAGTGTACCTGTAAGGACAAAGGTCTTGCCATCAAAACGGTTGTCGCTGCTTTCCTGCTTCTCATACTCCATTTTTACACCGAGAGTTT
>CALATN010000107.1 GCA_937891895.1 uncultured Clostridia bacterium | reverse complement strand
AGCAATTGATGATAGATTTGGTTGTGCAATGGCTTTAGAAATCAACGAAGAATTAGCTAATATTGATCATCCTAATACTGTAATTTGTGGATGTTCTGTTCAAGAAGAAGTTGGGCTTCGTGGTGCACGTCCTGCCGCTTATACTGTTGACCCTGATTTTGCACTTGTACTTGAAGCAACCACAGCAGCTGATATACCACTTGCAAGCGGTGAAAAGCGTTGTTGTGAACTTGGAAAAGGCGCAGTTGTATCACACATGGACCGTTCTACAATCTATGATAAAGAGCTTTACAACATTTCCCGTGAAATTTCCAAGGAACAGGGCATAGCTTGGCAGACAAAAACAATGGTTGCAGGTGGAAATGACAGTGGCGCAATTCATATTTCACGTGGAGGAGTACGTACAACAGCTATTTCTGCTCCATGCCGATATCTTCATTCTCCATCCTGTGTTGTTAAGCTTTCTGATCTTGAAGATTGTGAAAAGCTTGCAAAGCTTATGATTGAAAAGATGTGTACACTTTAATGAAACAGATTTATGACCGCATACCTGAGCTTGTGACAAAGTCTTATTATGGATACAAAATATTAGCAGCTTATCGTGCCTATGGAGCAGAATATGATTTTTGTAAATTCTATTCCTGTGGTGAGGGAGTTGTTCATATTTATAACTCATCTATGGTTATTGATGGAAATGTTGATGTTTCAGAGCTTGAAATGCTTATTGAAATGGCAAAACCAATAACCATAGAAGTGTCAAGCAAAACATCTTTACAGTTTACACGCGATTATTTGCAATATCATAGAACGCTGTTTCGTTTGAGTGCAAGTGAAAATAATGTAAATAACCTTTGTGTAAATGTCAATAACTTTACACAAAGGTGCTACGAAATACTCAAAGAAAGCTTTGAGAATATGGGGGATTTTGAAAGCTGGTACGTCGATATTAACCATAGAATACGACATCAGATTGCAAATCTGTATTTATTTGACAGCACTACAGCTACACAGCAATTTAATATAAATGGATTTGTTTTCCTGTCACATATTGCAACAGCTGAAGCTGCAAGGGGCAGGGGGACTGCAAGAAGATTGCTGTATTTTCTTGCACAAAAATATATATCTGAAGGTTGTGAAGTATATTTATGGGCGTTAGACCATAGAAAATCTTTTTACGAATCAATCGGTTTTGAACCGGCTGGTGAAGATATACTATACGAAATGGAAGGTTGAAAAAAATGGCAGAAATTTTCGATCCAAAGCCTGTAGAAATAAAAGGTTTTGAAATAGATGAAAGAATTTTGAGACTGGCAAATAATGCTGAAGAGAATTGTTCGGCGAAATTTGCAGAAATTGATAGAATTGCAAGAATTAACGGCGAAAAGGTACTTCGTTCATTTATAAATAACAAAGTAAGTGCTGCATGTATGTCAGGAACAACAGGTTATGGTTACGATGATGTTGGCCGCGATACCCTTGACAAGGTTTATGCAGAGGTAATGGGGGCAGAAGATGCTCTCGTGCGTCATACATTTGTTTCAGGTACACATGCTCTTACCTGTGCACTTTTTGGTGTGCTTCGTGCAGGTGATAAAATTGTTAGCCTTACAGGTGCTCCTTATGATACACTTGAAGAAGTTATCGGTATCCGTGGCAGCGGAAATGGTTCTCTTGCCGATTATGGAGTTAAGTATGACCAGGTCGACCTTCTTCCTGATGGTAAGCCAAATCTTGGTGAAATTTTCCAGAAAGTGAAAGATGCCAAGGTTGCTTACATACAGCGTTCAAGAGGTTATTCACTTCGTCCTACACTCACAGTCAACAATATTGCTGAAATTGTAAAGGCTGTAAAGAACGCTAACCCAAAGGTTATAGTAATGGTTGATAACTGTTATGGTGAATTTGTAGAAACCCGTGAGCCTACTCACGTTGGTGCTGACCTGATAATTGGCTCATTGATTAAAAATCCAGGTGCAGGTATTGCCGAAACAGGTGGATATATTGCAGGTAAAAAGGAACTTGTGGAACAGTGTGCATACCGTCTTACTTGTGTTGGTATGGGTAAGGAAGTAGGCTGTACACTCAATCAGAATAAACTTATGTATCAGGGACTTTACTTTGCTCCTGAAGTTGTTTCAAATGCAGTAAAAACAGCTACATTTACAAGCGAAATTATGACTCTCCTTGGGTTTGAATGTTTCCCTAAGCGTGATGAAGTGCGCGGCGATATCATTACAGCTGTTCTTATGAAGAATTCTGAAAATCTTATTGCTTTCTGTCAAGGTGTACAGAAAGGCTCTCCAGTTGACAGCTACGTAACTCCAGAACCGTGGGATATGCCCGGATACGATTCTCAGGTTATTATGGCGGCTGGAGCATTCAATATGGGTGCATCGATTGAACTTTCTGCAGACGCTCCTCTCCGTGAACCGTTTGCTGCATACGTTCAAGGCGGTCTTACATATCCAACAGGCAGAATGGGTATTCTCGTTGCACTTCAGGAAATGCACGAAAAACATTGTTTAAGATTATTTTAATTAAGGTATTGACAAACTTCGTGTTTTAGTGTAAAATATTACGGTAATATTTTTTATAAAGCAATGACGCTTTAACTACGGAATAACTACCGTTTGTTAAGGCGTTTTTTATTGGGAGGGTAATTTATGATAGAAACAACAAGCAATGTCAAAAATGTTCCGGACTATTTTGCCTGTAACGTTTTTAATGAAGAAATAATGAAGAACAGACTTCCTAAAAATATTTATAAGGCACTTCTCAGAACACAGCACCTTGGTATTGCACTTGATGCCGATGTAGCTGAAGTAATCGCTTCTGCAATGAAGGAATGGGCTGTTGAAAAGGGTGCAACTCACTATACACACTGGTTCCATCCGATGACAGGCGTAACGGCTGAAAAGCACGATTCTTTCATTTCACCTACAAAAGACGGCAAAATTATTATGGAGTTTTCAGGTAAAGAGCTTATCAAGGGCGAGCCTGATGCTTCATCGTTCCCATCCGGAGGACTTCGTGCAACCTTTGAAGCACGTGGATACACAGCATGGGACCCGACTTCACCCGCATTCGTAAAGGACGGCTCACTCTACATACCAACAGCTTTCTGCTCCTATACAGGTGAAATCCTTGACAAGAAAACACCGCTTCTCCGTTCTATGGACGTAATTTCCGAGCAGGCACTCCGTGTTCTCCGCCTTTTCGGCAACACAACTGCTACAAGAGTCACAACAACAGTGGGCGCTGAGCAGGAATACTTCCTTATTGACAAGTCACTTTATGACCAGCGTAAAGACCTTATGTTTGCCGGCAGAACTCTTTTCGGCGCAAAGGCTCCAAAGGGACAGGAACTTGAAGACCACTATTTCGGAAACATCAAGGAACGTGTTTCCGCATATATGAAAGACCTTGACGAAGAACTCTGGAAGCTTGGTATTCCTTCCACAACAAAGCATAATGAAGTTGCTCCTGCACAGCACGAAATGGCACCTATATATACAACATCAAATGTTGCCGCTGACCAGAATGCACTTACAATGGAAATAATGAAGAAAACAGCTCTCAAGCATAACCTTGTCTGCCTTCTCCACGAAAAGCCATTTGCTGGTGTAAACGGTTCAGGTAAGCACAATAACTGGGCAATGTCCACTAATGACGGACAGAATCTTCTTGACCCAGGTGCAAATCCAAAGGATAATATTCAGTTTCTCACTTTCCTCGTTGCAGTAATCAAGGCTGTAAATAACTATGCTGATTTGCTTCGTCTTTCTGCCGCATCTGCGGGTAATGACCACCGTCTTGGTGCAAATGAAGCGCCTCCTGCAATCGTTTCTATCTTCCTCGGTGATGAATTGCAGACAATCCTCGATGCACTTGAAACAGGTAAGATGATTGACGAAAATCAGGATCAGGAATTTGTAATCGGTGTTGAAGCACTTCCGAACTTCCCGAAGGATACAACTGACAGAAACAGAACTTCTCCTTTTGCATTCACAGGTAATAAGTTTGAGTTCCGTGCCCTTGGTTCAGCTGACTCAATTGCTTGTACAAATATGATTATCAATACAAGTGTTGCACACGTCCTTAAGGAATTTGCCGATAAGCTTGAAGGCTCAAAGCACTTCAAGAAGGACCTCAACAAACTTCTTATCGAAACAATCAAGGAAAATAAGCAGATTATCTTCAACGGTAACGGCTACGATGACGCCTGGGTTGAAGAAGCCGCAAGAAGGGGACTTCCTAACCTCGTTTCCACTGTTGACGCAATTCCTCACTATACAGATGATAAGAATGTTGAAATTTTTGAAGAATTCAAGGTTCTTACAAGAACAGAAATCCAGTCCAGACAGGATATCTTACTCGAAAACTATTCCAAGATTATCAATATCGAAGCACTCACAATGGTCGATATGGCAAGAAAACAGATTATTCCAGCTGGTATCGAGTTCACCAAAATGCTTGCCGAAGCAATGGTTGCAAAGGAACAGGTTGGCATAAATTGCACAGCCGAAAAGAAGCTTGCTTCCAAGGCTTCAAGCCTTACAAACAGCATTCTCGAAGCAACAGATATGCTTGACGATAAGCTTCTTGAAGTCAAGAACTGCGCAGAGGGCGAGCCAACCGCAAGATATTACCGTGACGTTGTTTTTGCGGCAATGCAGGAACTTCGTGCAGTAGTTGACGAACTGGAAACAATCACACCCGACAAGATGTGGCCATTCCCAACTTATGCAGATTTGCTTTTCAAGGTTTAATTCAATATGTTTTTCAAAGTCACTTTCGGTTATTACTGAAAGTGACTTTTATTGACAATTTTTGTATGTGATGATATAATCTGTTTATTATGTGTGAGGAGTGATTTTGTGCCACGAACAGAAACAGTCAAATTAACAAATATGTGTATGGTGTACGACAGAGATAAAGTCCTGATACAGAACAAAGTCGACGACGAAAGCTGGAACGGAATAACATTTCCTGGTGGTCACGTCGAAAAAGGGGAGCCCTTTACCGACGCAGTAATCCGTGAAGTTTTTGAGGAAACAGGTCTTACAATTTCTTCACCCCAGCTTTGCGGCATAAAAGACTGGATACAAGATGACGGCTCACGATATATAGTTTTGCTCTATAAAACAAATAAGTTCACTGGTGAACTGAAATCCTCCGATGAGGGCGCGGTTTACTGGATTGACCTGAATGAGTTGTCCCAAATGAAGCTTGCCAACGATATGAATGATTTGATGAAGGTTTTTATTGATGACAATTTAAGCGAATTCCGTTATTATATGGAAAATGAGGAGTGGAAACACGTTCTTAAATAATTATTTATCCATTTCAGTTAAAAACATACGATATTTATTGCTTTTTTGAACAATATTTTCAAATACAGTTGAAATCCAAAGTGAAATGTTGTATAATTATTATGATATTTTTTGTAAAGGAGTAATCGCCCATGTATAATGATATTATTGATACAATCGGCTACGTTGCCGAAGTTGACCCTGAAGTAGGCGAGGGTATGAAGAAGGAGCTTGCAAGACAGCGCCGTAACCTCGAGCTTATCGCAAGTGAAAACCTCGTTTCCCCAGCAGTAATGGCTGCAATGGGTTCTGTTCTTACAAACAAGTACGCTGAGGGTTATCCATCCAAGCGTTACTACGGCGGCTGTGAGTGCGTTGATATCGTTGAAAACATCGCTATCGAGCGTGCTAAGAAGCTTTTCGGTGCAAACTTTGCAAACGTTCAGGCTCACTCAGGTGCACAGGCTAATACAGCTGTTTATTTTGCACTTCTCCAGCCTGGTGATACAGTTCTTGGTATGAGCCTTGCTGACGGCGGACACCTTACACACGGTTCACCTGTAAACCTCTCAGGTAAGTACTTCAACTTCGTTTCTTACGGCCTTGACGACGAAACAGAAATGATTAACTACGACACAGTTCAGAAGCTTGCTGAAGAAAACAAGCCCAAGATGATTGTTGCAGGTGCAAGTGCGTACCCCAGAAAGATTGATTTTGAAAAGTTAAGCGAAGACGTAAATCTGTTAAACCCCACCGATAGAGTTACAGTCGATCTGCAATCTTTACTTGCTCAACTGAAATTTAAGGTAGACTCTTGCCTTTTTGCAACTGATTTTATAAGTTTAGCAAAGGCGCTTAGCCTTTCAATTCCGTCAATTACCACCAAAAAGACGGCAGACGAAAGTATTTTACAGGTTAAAAACGAAATTTCCGCCTTTAAAAAACGCCTTTCCGAAATTATGAAAAAAGGCGAAGAGATTATTCCAAAAGACGTAGAAACCGACCTTAAAAATTACTTGGCTACCAAAAAAACTATAGAGCAAATTGCAAGGCTTACCATTTTATTCGGTGAAAAATTTGCCGAACTTAAACAAAAAGAAGGGGTTTTGACTTTTTCTGACTTAGAGCATAAAACGCTTTCTCTTTTAAAAGAAAATCCCGACGTTTTATCGGCGGTAAAAGAAAAATATAAATTTATTTTCGCGGACGAATA
>CALATN010000106.1 GCA_937891895.1 uncultured Clostridia bacterium | reverse complement strand
CCAAGGGGTTCAATACCATATATTTCCACCGGATCATTGAGGAATCCGGAGAAAAGTCCCATTGCGTTGGAACCACCGCCAACACATGCAACAACTGCATCAGGAAGCTTACCACCAAAAAACAGTGCAAAGGTTGCACCTACTACAGCATAGCTTATAATTTGTACAGGGTATCTATATACCTTACGATTGCTGATTTCTTCAAGGTGACGCCTGATTACAGATACTTCAGGTTTTTCAATACATATGAATCGTGACAAGTTGTTAAGCTTGTCAACCCTGTCAAGATTTGTTTCACGGTGCATAATACTTTTCATCTGTGTAATCGGAGCTTCTTCTCCGTCATTCACCGTAATAATAAGACTGGTAGGAATAGCAAAAACCTCTATTGTCTTATTTTCCGTATTAAATCCATAAGCGGAAGCAATACGTATTATGCTGTCTTCGACACGATATATTTCTGCACCATACTCAAGAAGCATACATCCTATTTGCGAGGTAATCTGTACAAGTTCTTTCGCTGTCATAGTAGACTCCTTTACACTATAAATCCGCCGTCAACAGACAATGTTTGTCCAGTAATGAAGCTTGCTTTATCTGAAGCAAGGAAGAAGATTGCTTCAGCAACATCTTCCGGAGTTCCAATTCTGTTCAGGGGTGTTTCATTCTTCAATTCTTCGATAATATTTTCGGAGAGGTGTCCGTTCATTTCAGTTGCAATTACTCCGGGTGCGATACAGTTTACTGTTATTCCTGAAAGTCCCACTTCTTTGGCAAGTGCTTTAGTAAAGCCGATGAGTGCGGCTTTTGATGCTGAATAATGCACTTCACAGGAAGCACCCGATATTCCCCACATTGAAGAAACATTTATTATTCTGCCGTATTTATTGTGTATCATATGAGGGAGGACAGCCTGTGTACAGTTGTATGCACCTTTTACATTTACGCCGAACATTCTGTCCCACATTTCCTCGGTAATATCGGAAAACAATGCTTGTTCGGCAATACCTGCATTGTTGACAAGTACGGTTATTTGTCCCAAATCAGCTTCAATTTGCTTAACCATTTCATTTACTGCGGATTTATCGGCAACATCACACTGGAAAGCTTTTGCCTTTACACCTAATTGTTCAAACTCTGAACAAAGGCTTTCTGCCGCTTCAGATGATTTATTGTAATTTACGGCAACATTATAGCCGTTTTTGGCAAAAGTTACAGCGGTGGCTCTGCCTATTCCTCTTGATGAACCTGTTATGAGTATGGTTTTGGTCATTGTTCGCTCTCCTTTATTACTTTGAAATCTTCAGTAATTATTTCCTTTATTTCTTTTTCACTTATTTCGCAATTTGTAGAAATTTTTAAATTCAAATCCACATTATCAATTTTAAAATAATTATAACTTTTTGAAGCAATTTTGACACATACAGCTTCATCTGTATCTGAACCGTATATTTCATAACTTTTCTCTCTAATAATATCGAATATTTCATAAGACATATTTATATGCTCAAATTCACTTATTTCTTCGCTATAATAAAAATATACACTTTCTACACCATTATAATTTGCAGAAACAAATTCCAACTGTGGATAGTCAGCTTCGATTTGCTCAACACAACTGCCATATTTTTGAAGAAAACCATTTTTATTGCTTTCTTTTATTTGTTCTGATCTTTCCAATAACCAGACAAAACCCAAAGCAACAGAAATAACAAGTAACACAACTACACCCGTTACTGTCCAAATTACTTTTTTCATATTATCACCTTACATCTATTATACCAACATCCCACTCTGATTTCAACAATTTACAGATAATAATTTATATGTTATAATAGTATAAATCATTTTCACTTATGGAGAATTATTATGGATTTACATAACTGCGCGCTTTGTCCGAGACAATGCGGGATTGACAGGTATAATGGAACTGGCTTTTGCGGAGAAAAGGCCGTTATCCGTGCGGCAAAGGCTTATCTGCATATGTGGGAGGAGCCTTGCATTTCGGGTACGAACGGGTCGGGTACGGTGTTTTTTTCAGGATGCTGTCTGAAATGCCGTTTCTGTCAGAATTACAAGATTTCTTGTGAGGGGCACGGCAAGGAAATTACAGTTAAACGGCTTGCTGAGATTTTTCTTGAATTGCAGGAAAAAGGTGCACACAACATAAATCTTGTCAGCCCGACGCAGTTTGTTCCGCAAATTATTGAGGCGCTTGATTTATGCAGGGGTAAGCTTAATATTCCGATTGTATACAACACGGGTGGGTATGAGCGTGTTGAAACGCTGAAAATGCTTGAAGGATATGTTGACATTTACTTGCCTGACTTCAAGTATTATGACAATGAGATTGCAAAGAAGTATTCCTCTGCGGAGAATTATTTTGAGGTTGTTACTGCGGCACTGAAAGAGATGCGCAGGCAGGTTGGGCGGTATAAGCTTGATAAAAATGGGATTATGCAGAGTGGTTTGGTCATAAGGCATCTTACCCTGCCTACTCACAGGCACGACTCGGTTAAGGTGCTGGAGTGGATAGCTGAAAATCTGCCTAAAGACGAAATATTAATCAGCCTTATGAGTCAGTACACGCCATTTTATCGGAGCAACGAATTTAAAGAGCTTTCGAGGCGGATTTCTACGTTTGAGTATAATTATGTGTTGGACAAGGCACAGAAGCTTGGTCTGGATGGGTTTATGCAGGAGAAGTCCTCGGCTAAGGAAGAGTACACGCCTAATTTTGATTTTGTGGGGATTTAGGAGGATTTTATGGTATTGTTGGTTGTTGATGTGCAGAAGCTTATCACTAATGAAAAGTTATTCAACTTTGACACGTTTATTTCAAATGTACAGCTGCTTATTGAAAAAGCACGAAAAAACAACGTTGAGGTTATTTATGTAAGGCACGATGATGGCGAGGGGCATGCTTTGACAAAGGGTACCGATGGATATGAAATTTACGAAGAAATTGCACCTATGCCAAATGAACTAATTTTTGACAAGTTTGTAAACAGCTCATTCAATGGTACAGGCTTGCTTGAATATCTTCGTGGCAAGGGTGAAAAAGAAATTATTGTGGTTGGTTTACAGACGGAATATTGCATTGATGCGACGGTGAAATGCGGATTTGAACACGGTTTCAGGGTTATTGTTCCTGAATATTCTAACTCAACTTTTGACAATGAATTTATGAGTGCGGAACAAAGCTACCGATATTATAATGAGTTTATGTGGAAGAACAGATATGCGGAATGTGTTTCGGTTGAGAAAGCTACTGGGATGATGGAGGAAAATAAGTAAATATGTATTTATATCATTATTATGAAAGCTCAGGCTCACCGTTTACTAATTTATCTGATTTGCCATTAAACGAAGCAAATGACGTTCTGAATAAAATCAAAAAAGAAATGCCTAATTCACAGTGCGCTCAAAGGCACGAAAAATACGCTGAATACAGAAGAAACTGCGAGGCTATTCTTCGTAGCAAGTTTATCGAAAAAGGCGGAATTATTAAAAGAAGTGTGCCTTACTATATGACAGTTGAACATAGTCCTTGGTTAAGCACTTGGTTTGAAAATTGTGCATATATTAAAATTCCTATTGAAGAATTTGACATAAAAACATTGTCGTTTACTTATGGTGACTCAATGCCTACATTCAGTCAGGCAATAGAAAACAAAAAGGAATATCATAATCAGATATACACTTATGATGAAATACTTAAAATAATAGATAAATTCGGTTTACCGCAAAACTGGAATGACGATGGAAAATATGGATACGAGCGATATATTGAAGTACAAGTATGGAATGAAGAACCTATTAATAGGTACAAAAACAAAGGAGAATTACAATGATAAGAGAAATCACAAACGCTGACTTTGACGGACTTATGACGCTTTACATGCAGTTACACGGAAATCCTTTTCCTGAAAAAAGTGATGAGGTAATGGCGCTTTGGGAGGGTATTCTTGCTGACCCTAATCATCACATTATTGTTGCGGAGGAGGATGGAAAAATTGTTTCGTCCTGTGTTTGCGTAATAATTCCTAATCTTACTCACGGTCAGCGACCTTATGCGTTTATTGAAAATGTTGTTACAGACGAGGCTTACCGCAAGCGTGGACTTGCTACGGCTTGCCTGGATTTTGCAAAAGAGATTGCGCTGAAGGAAAACTGCTACAAGATGATGCTGCTGACAGGCTCAAAAAGTGAAAGCACGCTGAATTTTTATGAGCGTGCAGGCTACAACCGCAATGACAAGACTGCTTTTATACAGTGGATTTGACAATATATACAATTTTCAACCGCTTTGAGGCACTTATATTCTGCTTGACTTGACGCATTTACAGGCGTAAAATAGGTAATGGCGTTTAAAAATATACTATATTATAGAAAGAAGCAGATTTATGTTAGTTAAGGATTTCGGGAAAATTGTAAAAAATGAATTCAAGGGCTACAATGGCAAGAAATTCAGTCAGGATTTACTTGCAGGTATCACAGTTGCGGCTGTTGCACTTCCGCTGGCACTTGCTTTTGGTGTAAGCTCGGGTGCTACTGCGGCGGCTGGTCTTATTACAGCTATTTTTGCGGGTATCATTATTGGCGGATTTTCTGGTGCGTCCTATCAGATCAGCGGTCCGACTGGTGCTATGACTGCTATTCTCGTTTCACTTGTTGCACAGTATGGTATTCAGGGCGTATTCATTGCAAGCTTTATTTCGGGTATTCTCCTTTTGCTTGCGGGAATTTTCAAGCTTGGCGGACTTGTTTCATATTTGCCTATGCCTGTTATCACGGGATTTACAAGCGGTATTGCGATTATCATTGCACTCGGTCAGGTAAACAATCTTACGGGACTTACATCAGATGGGCTTACAACAATTGAAAAGATTGCAAGCTATTTCAGACTTGAGCAACAGCTTGATGTTACGGGGATTATTATTGGTGTTGCTGTAATCGTGTTTATGTTCATTTACCCCAAAAAGCTTGGCCAGTACTGCCCTGCTTCACTTCTTGCGATTATCCTTGCTACTGCAGCAAATATGATTTTTAAGTTTGATGTTGCAGTTGTTGGTGCAATTCCAAAGACAGTATTCCTTGATGACAGACTTGACATTGCGGCTATGGCTGATATGGAAACTGTAAAGGGACTTATTGTTCCTGCGATTTCAATTGCTGCACTGGGACTTATTGAGTCACTTCTCTGCGGTGCTTCGGCAGGTAGAATGAAGAATGAAAAGCTGAATGCTGACGTTGAGCTTGTTGCACAGGGCATCGGTAATATGATTATTCCGCTTTTCGGCGGTGTTCCTGCAACAGCGGCTATCGCACGTACAAGCGTTGCTATCAAATCTGGCGGTCAGACACGTCTTACATCTATCATTCACGCGGCTGTACTTCTTCTCTCTATGTTTGTACTTGGCGGTGTAATGTCCAAAATTCCGCTTTCCGCACTTGCTGGTGTCCTTATTGTTACAGCCTGGAGAATGAACGAATGGGAAGCTATCAAGTCCATTTTCGGTAAGAAAATCAAGACAGCAATTTTCCAGTTCCTTATTACAATGGCTGCTACTGTAATTTTTGACCTTACTGTTGCAATTCTTATCGGTGTTGCGTTTTCTATCATTATGTTTGTTGTCAAGGTTTCCGATATGCAGGTTTCCGTTGCACAGGTTGACCCGAGCAAACTTGATGAAAGTCACGTTAACCCTGAAAAACTTGATTACACTTGTGTTGTTTATGTTTCAGGTCCGCTTTATTTCGGTACTTGTAACAAGCTTGAAGAAAAAATTTCGGCGCTTGGTGAAAATTACAATGTAATCTTCTCTATGCGTGGCGTAACTGTTGCGGATATTTCGGGTATTGAGGCTCTGCACGAATACTGCGAACGACTGATTTCACAGGGTATTATGGTTTATTTCTCCTGTGTACAACCACCTGTTATGGAAATGATTGAACGTTGCGGTCTGAAGGAACGTTTCAAGGATGATATGTTCTTCTGGAGCACGGACAAGGTTTTTGAACATATTTCTAAACTTTGATTTGAATATTTTTTAAAGGCACTTTTGATTATTCAAGAGTGCCTTTGCTTTTTATAATTGACTTTTATTTATATTGTTGTTATAATTATTTTGATGACAATTCAAAATTGGAGGCACTATAAAATGAAATTCTTTAATGAACTTATTCTTGTAAACTATTGTTATCCTGATTGCACTCCGCTTATGAATATTATGCGTCTGCCAAAAGCAGAGGCATTTCAATTAGCGAACAAGCTTGCAGAAACGCACCCTGATACTACTGCTTTTTATCGTTTTGCAGATTTCGATAATTATTATGCTTTACGTGAAAAACAAGACCATTATTTATATTCACGTTTTATTGAATTGGGCGGCATGCCGGAAGAAAAACATCCACTTTCTTTCGTAATAGAAAGCAGTGATTACCTTCGTAATTGGTTTGGAAATGGCATTGAAACCAAACTGCCTTTAAAAGATATCGCGCCTCAACACATTAGCTTTACTATTGGTGACAGCGGTGCTGAATTTCAGAAAAATGGATATGTTGATTTGCTTACAATGGACGATTTACATCAGCGTATTACTAAATACAGCGGTGATTTTGAAGCATTTATAAATGCCACAGAACGACATTATGTTGAAGTACAGTTGTGGTCTGATAAATATATAAACTAAAGATACTATTGAAGAATGAGAATTGTTGATTATTTTGAATGTGAAAACAAAAAATATTGGCTTGAAAAAATATCAGAAAGTGATTGGCGTTCAGGCAAATATTTACATGAATTGCTTAAATTCAATCAGTTATTTACAAAATTAGGTTCAAATGCGAAAGTTCTGATGTTGATAGATAATGATGAATTGTTAGCGTTTTGTACCTTGTCCCAAAAGAAATATGATATTGATTCTGTACTTTTCCCCTGGCTTGGATTTGTTTATACATATCCAAAGCATAGAGGTCATAGATATTCCGAAAAATTGATTAATTATGCCGAAGAACTTGTTCGCAAAACAGGTTTAAATGAAATTTATTTATCGACCAATCATAAGGGATTATATGAAAAATATGGTTTTACATATTATGGTTTGATGACAGATTGGCAAAACGAAGAGCAAAAAGTATATTATAAAACACTTAAAGTATAGGCACTCCCGAGAAATCGGGAGTGCTTTTGACTTTTATATGGGTGTGTGATATAATTGTTCAGGGAGTGATATTATGGAATTTATAAAATCAACTGAAATCAAGGAATTGTCAAACCCAGGCGTTGTGTCAAGACAGCTTCTTAACCCTGACAATTCCGAAAGTAAGAGAGTTACTATAACGGAAGTTCATCTTGAAATTGGTGCTTGTCAGCCGAGGCACACTCACGACGCTTCTGAGCAGATTTGGTATGCGGTAAAAGGTTGCGGGACACTTCTGCTTGAAAATGATACTACTATGACGTTTAATGTTGGTGATGTTGTGAGATTTGCTGACAAGAATGTTCACGGGTTACTGAATGATGGTGATGAGGAGTTTATTTATATTTCTGTAACTGCTCCGCCTATTCATTTTGGGTACGCATATAAGGATGAGAAATAGGGTGTTATTTTGAATAAGATAATTATTTGCGGTGGTAACGGTGCAGGCAAAAGCACGTTAGGAAAGGCACTTTCTGAAAAAACTGGTTGGGTTTTCAGGGATATTGAAGATTATTATTTTCCGAAAACCTGTGCTGAGTATGCTTATGCGATATCAAGAACCGAAGAAGAAGTTGCAAAGCTTCTATATGAAGATTTGAAGAAGTATGACAACCTGATACTGGCATCTGTAAGAGGAAATTACAGCGAAGAAATTGAAGCTATGTTTACTTGTGTGGTATTTGTAAGCGTGCCAAAGGAAATACGTATGAAAAGAGTTTGGGAACGCTCACACAAGAAATTCGGTGACAGAATGTTAGAAGGCGGCGACTTGTATGAGAAGGAAAAAAGCTTTTTCGATATGATTGAAAAGCGTTCTGACAAAACGGTGACGGATTGGCTTGATACAATGGATATTCCGATTATTACTGTTGACGGAACGCAGGCTACAGAAGATATTGTTGCTGAAATAATAAGCAAATTGCATAGTATAAAAAGTAACCAAAATTCCCCCTAATCTTACATTCCATTTCTTATAAATTATCATTGCTTTTTATATGATGATGTGATAAAATATTATTGTTAAATTTTATACAAAGGAAGTATTCTTATGAAATATGTTGTTTTGCTCTGCGATGGTATGGCTGACTACCCTAATGAGGTGCTTGGCGGTCTGACTCCTATGAGCAAGTCTGTTACACCTAATATGGATAAGCTTGCAAAGGACTCTGTTATCGGTCTTGTAAAGACTGTTGCTGACGGTCTGAAGCCTGGCTCTGACGTTGCTAACCTTTCCGTTCTCGGTTATGACCCTGCTGTTTGCTACACAGGACGTTCTCCGCTGGAGGCTGGTTCTATAGGCATTGATATGCTTGAAGATGATGTTTCTTTCAGATGCAACCTTGTTACTGTTTCCGAGGAAGAAAAATTTGAGGACAGAACTCTTGTTGACTACTGTGCTGACGATATTTCCACTGCTGAGGCAAAGGAGCTTGTTACATATCTTGCTTCCCACTTTGACAATGATGAATTCAAGCTTTACAGCGGTGTAAGCTATCGTCACTGCCTTATCTGGCACAAGGGTACTCTTGATGTTGGTACACTTACTCCTCCGCACGATATCACAGGACGTAAGGTTACTGAATATGTACCAAATCATCCTAATGCTGAAAAGCTTTTTGATATGATGAAGAAGAGTTATGCGCTTCTCAAGGATCACCCTGTAAACAAGGCTCGTGAAGAACGTGGTCTCCGTCCTGCAAACTGCATCTGGCTCTGGGGCGAAGGCAAGCGTGCTAATCTTGCTGATTTCAAGGAAACTTACGGTCTCAAGGGTACAATGATTTCCGCTGTTGACCTCCTCAAGGGTATCGGCAAGTTCGCTAATATGAACGTTGTTGAGGTTGAGGGTGCAACAGGTTATATTGACACAAACTTCAAGGGCAAGGCTGAGGCTGCTGTTAAGGCACTTGCTGACGGTCAGGATTTTGTTTACATTCACGTTGAAGCACCAGACGAATGCGGACACAGAAATGAAGCTGAAAACAAGGTTAAGTCCCTTGAAATCATTGACAAGGAAATTCTCGGCGCAATTCTTCCTGAGCTTGACAAGTATGATGATTACAAGATTATGATTCTCCCTGACCACCCTACTCCGCTTGCACTCAAGACTCACACAAGCGACCCTGTTCCGTTTATGATTTACACAAAGAGTGTGAAGTGCGACGGCAAGGCTGTATTTACTGAGGAAACTGCAAAGGAAACAGGCGTGTTCATTGAGAAGGGTCCTTCTCTTATGCAGTATTTTATTGATTTGCATAAGTAATTTTATATAATAATTTAAATCCGCTTTTGATTTGATGTCAGAAGCGGATTTTATTGTGTGATTGACTTTTTATGGGGTGTTTGGTATAATTTGATTGGGTTATAAAAACAAGGAGATAACATATGGATATCAAAAAAATTATTGAAAATGAATTTGGTATAACGATTTTTAATATCGAGGTTTTAGGGCAAGGACTTGATAGTATTGCATATCGTGTAAACGATGAATATATATTCAGACAATCAAAATATGATGAAGTAAGAATTAATTTAAGAAAAGAAGTACAAGTATTAAATTACTTAAAAGGTAAAATCACTTTAAAGATACCTGAGATTGAATATTACAATGAAAAATATGGTTTTTGCGGTTATAAAGAGATTAAAGGTGAAAAACTTACACCTGAAATTTACCAACATATGAGTGACACTGAAAAGGATAAACTGGCACAGGATATTGCGTTGTTTATAAGAGAAATGCACTCTTTACCTTTACCTAATATTAATGAGTTGGAATTGAATGTTATTGATGATTATAAAAGTGATTATGAAGCTTTAAAAGACATTATTTATGATAAAATTCCCGACACCTCCAAAAAATATATAGAGAATTTATACGCAAGAATATTTGATGATGAACGAATAGCTCAATATGATAAAGCATTATGTCACAATGATTTAAGCTGTAATCATATCATAATTCAAAATAATAAAGCTGTTGGTATAATTGATTTTGGCGATGCTGCTATTACTGACAAGGATAAGGATTTTGTATATCTGCTTGAAAACAGCTATCAAGAAATTGGCAGAGAATTTGGTTTGAAGGTTTTGGAATATTATAATCATTTAAATATAGATACAGCAATTTTAAAGGCAGATTTGAATGATGAATATTACCCTATTGAACAAATACTGGGCGGACATACAAAAGAATTGGATAGTATGTATACTGCGGGATTAAATAAGATAATAAATATCAGATAATAGAAAAATCCAGAGAAGCTTTAAATTCTTCTCCGGATTTGCTGATTTATACCCAACCTTATTTATTCAATATCTCGTTGTAGATTTTTTCCTGTCCGTCAAGCTGTTCTGCGGCATTGTCGAGGGTTGTCTGTGTGATATGCTCGCCGCCGAGAATTCTTGCAATTTCGGAAACACGCTGGTCGTGGTCAAGGCGGTACACGTTTGTATAGGTGCTGTCGTCGTGGTTTGTTTTCTCAATAAGCAGGTGGTTGTCTGCCATAACTGCAATCTGAGAAAGGTGTGTTACACAAAGCACCTGACGGGATTTTGACACCTGACGGAGCTTTACGCCGATTTTCTGTGCGGCACGTCCGCTTACACCCGTATCAACCTCGTCGAAAATCATTGTAGGGATATCCTCTTTTTCGGCGATAACGTTCTTGATAGCAAGCATTATTCTTGACAATTCACCGCCCGAAGCAATTTTGGCAATTGGTTTAAGCGGCTCGCCCGGGTTTACGGAAATAAGCATTTCCATTGTATCCATACCCATTGAGGTAAGCTTGCCCTTGGTTTGTTCAAAAACGATTTTTACGTTGGGCATATCAAGAAATTTAAGTTCCTCGGCAATTTTAGTCATAAGCTTTTCGGCTGCTTCCTTACGCAGTTCGGAAAGCTTTTCTGCTTTTTCAGAAACCTCGATTAAAAGCTGCTCCTTTTGGCTTGTGAGGTTTTCGATTTCCTTGGAGTAGCCCGAAATTTCGTTTGCTTCATTTGTGTAGGAATTGTATCGTGAAATAAGCTCTGCGAGTGTGCAGGAGTAACGTTTTTTTACGTTGTAAAGCTGCTCCCTGCGCTCAGAAAGATAATCGTAACGCTGTTCATCGATGTCAATTGCATCAAGGAGCCGTGAAACCTCAGAAGCAATATCGGTAATCTCAATCTTCACTGTTTCAAGACGCTCTATAAGCTTTGAGAGTTCGGGAATTATATCTGTGTGGTTGGACAAATCCTTTATGATTGTATCGACATTTTCGGTCATTCCCGAATAATCGTCATCACCAATAATTGCTGTATTTGATTTAGACAGCACTTCTGCAAGAACTGCGCTGTTATTTGCCACATTGAACTCGTTCTCAACAAGTGTATCCTCATTTTCATCCTCAAGTTCAAGTGCTCCGACATCATTGATAAATTGATTGAGGAATTCTACACGCTGTTGTTTTTCCTGCTCCATAAGTGCAAGCTGTTTGATTTTTCGTGCAGTTGTCTGTAGCTGCTTGAAGGTTTGCTGATAATCGGCAAGCTCTTTGTCAAGCTCGGCATAACTGTCAACTATATTTATGTGCTTTTCAGGATACATAAGTATACGGTTATCGTGCTGACCGTGAACATCAATAAGAGTTTCCCCTATTTCCTTTATTACAGAAACAGCTGTTGGTTTAGAGTTAATACGTGCTGTACTGCCACCGTCAGCTGAAATCTCGCGGGTTATCATGAGTTCGTCTTCTTCACAGCTTATCCCAAGTTCTGCAAGCTTGTTCCTTGTAACATCGGTAAGATTACGGAACATTGCTGTTACAACTGCTTTATCACATCCTGAACGAACTATATCTTTACTTACACGCTTACCGAGTACAGCATTTATTCCATTGATAAGTATTGATTTACCTGCACCTGTTTCACCTGTAAAGACATTGAAGTTTTCAGCAAACGGTATTTCTGCTTTCTGAATTACAGCAAGATTTTCAATATATAATTCACTTAACATAATCTTGTCCTTTCATCGAAAGCTTTATTTTACAAGCAAGCGGAGTTCTTCAGCAAATTCGGAAGCATCGCTTTCACTTTTCATAAGAGCAAATATTGTATCATCACCTGCAATTGTCCCGACTATTCCTGTATCCTCCATTTTATCGAGTGTTGCACAAGCTGCCTGAGCCATACCTGTATGGCACTTTATTACAACAGTATTCATAGCATACACTACATCGATAACGGCATCCTTGAAGATAGCGGGACACTGTACAGCTTTTTTCTTCACACAAACGTAGACATTTGCACCTGTGGCAGAAACTTTTTTCTTCAGGTTAAGTTCGTTGATATCTCTGGACAAGGTTGCCTGTGTTACTGATATTCCTTCGTCCTCAAGGTGTTTTTTTAAGGCTTCCTGTGTCGTAACCTCATACTTTTCAATTATTTCAATGATTTTATTTTGTCTGTTTTTTTTCATCGAAATTCCTCACTTTATGGGATTCATAAGCTTATTGTTAACTGCATCAAAGAAAGAATGTCCCTTTATATCAATAAGCCTTTGTTTTTTATCTGATTGTCTGATTATAATTTTATCTCCGTTTTCTATAAAGTGGCACTCACTTCCGTCAACGGAAAAATACACGTCACTATCACCTTTATGTTTAACTTCAAGTACACGCTTGGCATTAAATACCATTGTTCTTGAAAAAAGTGAATGAGGACAGATAGGTGTCATCTGTATACACTCAATTTCAGGTTCGAGAATTGGTCCGCCCGATGAAAGTGCATACGCTGTTGAGCCTGTTGGTGTAGCAAAAACAATTCCGTCAGAACGCATTGAACTTACAACGATACCGTCTGTAAGCACTTCATAATCGGTAATTTTTGCGTAAGGTCTTGAAATTACTACATCATTCAAAGCTGTATGCTGTGAAACAATTTCATTATTACGAACAAGAGCAACATCAAGCATCATTCTTGTTTTTACGACATAATCCTGTGTTTTAAGTCGAGAAAGATTTTCCAGCTCATCTGTTTCCATAGATGCCATAAATCCAAGGTGTCCGGTATTTATTCCGAGAAGGAGCTTATTACATTCTGAAGCGTAGGCTGAAGCGCGAAGGATTGTTCCATCGCCGCCTATTGCGATAACAATATCACATTCGGAGATAATATTTTCAATTGTTCCGTAAACTACATAGGTTTTATCTGCAAATTCGCTTTTACAAGTGTCAGGAACAAGAATTTCTATATCAAGTTTATTAAGTATATCACAGCATTTCAGCGCTGTGGGAAGTGCATTTTTCTTCCCAAAGTTGGGAAACAAAGCTACTTTCATATTATTCCTCCGCTATTTAAGTTCGTCAAAAGCAGTTGAAACTATTTTTTTATAGTCAAATACACGATTTGCTGTTCCGTTTATGATATATGCAAGGTACTCGATATTTCCGTCGCCGCCTGATATTGGGGAATATACGAGATTTTTCACCTCAAGCTGCTGCGAAAAACAAAATGAAATAATATCAGCAAGAACTTTTTCGTGCACTTTTCTGTCTTTTACAATACCGTTCTTGCCGATTGATGATTTTCCTGCTTCGAACTGTGGTTTGATAAGTACAACTGCTTCACCGTTTTCAGGAAGCAATTCCTTGATTTTAGGTAAAATCTGCTTCAAGGAAACAAATGAAACATCAGTTGCTATAAAACTTGGATTTTGAACAAAATCCTCAGTAGTAAGGTCACGGATATTGGTACGTTCCATATTACAGACACGGTTATCATTAACAAGTGTTTCATCAAGCTGGTCGTGACCTACATCTACGGCATACACATAAGCCGCACCGTTTTGAAGCATACAATCTGTAAAACCACCTGTTGACGCACCTATATCAATGCACACACGTTCATTCAGCTTAATGTCAAAGCTGCCGATTGCTTTTTCAAGCTTCAATCCGCCTCGTCCAACATATTTAAGCTGTTCACCTGTTATTTCAATTACAGCATTTTCTGCAACATCATATGACGGCTTTGAAACGACAATTCCATTAACCTGAACCTGACCTGCTTTTACAAGCTGTTTTGCTCGTTCACGGCTCTTCACATATCCGTTTTCTGATAGATATATGTCAATTCTCACTATTTACACTCTCGCTCATATCTATAATTTTTTTCATACCTTCACTGTCAAGGTTGTACTTCTTAAAACAACTTTCGACAGAACTTTGTTTAACAAAGCCTTCTACGGCGGTAATAACAAATTTCC
The DNA here is from genome assembly GCA_937891895.1 of uncultured Clostridia bacterium. GTDB lineage: Bacteria > Bacillota > Clostridia > Oscillospirales > Ruminococcaceae > RGIG8773. The sequence continues at coordinate 17,345 of CALATN010000106.1, read as the reverse complement.
CTTTATATCCGTTTGAATACAACATATTCAGAAGCTTCTCACCTATTCCACCTGATTTTGAACTTTCTTCAAAGAAGAAAATTTCGTTGTACTCCATACAAATATTGAGAACTTCGTTTTCTATAGGGAATATTTTAACAAGCTTCAACACATCACAGCTGTCGATGCTGTAAAGGTTATGAACTATACGCCCATAACTTATTGCAAGCTTTTGACTGTTGTTTTTTGAAATACTGAACGAAGCAGTATCGTCCGTATACATAGAAGTGGTTTCAGTTCCTTTAGGATAACGTACTGCCACAATTCCATCATCGCTATAAACAGCATTATTCAGACACATATTCAATTCAGCGTATGTTGACGGAGAATAGATTGTTGTATTCGGAATTGTTGACAACATAGGAACATCAAGTAATCCCTGATGTGTTTCGCCATCTTCTCCTACAAAGCCCGCCCTGTCTATTGCAATTACAATATGTGTATTATCAATTGCAACATCATGTACAAGCTGATCGTATGAACGCTGAAGAAAACTTGAATAAACAGCAAAAACAGGCATTTTTCCTTCTTTTGCAAGTCCTGACGCAAAAGTTACAGCATGCTGTTCAGCAATGCCTACATCAAAAAAACGTTTTTCATATTTTGATGCAAAATGCTGAAGTCCTGTACCATACTTCATTGCTGCTGTAATTGCACATATTCTTTCATCATTTTCAGCAAGCCTGCAAAGGCTCTTTCCGAATTGCTCTGAAAAAGAATCTTTTGTGGAATTATCGGGATTATTCTTGTTGTATCCCGTTGATGGCACAGCATGAAAAGCCCCCGGATTTAGTTCAGCAGGCTTATAGCCTCTGCCCTTTATTGTATTTATGTGAACAAAAACAGGACGTCTGAGTTTTTTAGCTGCAGTCAATGCTTCTTCAATTTTTTCAATGTTATGTCCATCAATAGGCCCAAGATATACAAATCCCATATCCTCAAACATTGTTGAATGATACAGGACAGATTTGAGTGCCGTCTTGGAAACTGAAATAACATTTCTGATAGGAGCACCTATAATCGGTGTGTTAATAAGTAATTTTTCAACCTTTTTTTTCACATCAATATAGGTTGTATTTCCTCGGATTGCTGTAAGATATTTTGCAACTGCTCCTACATTCTTAGAAATAGACATATCATTATGATTAAGGATTATTATAAGATTATTGTCACTTTTTCCCGCATTGTTCAAACCTTCATATGCAAGACCACCTGTAAATGCACCGTCACCTATTACTGCAACCGTATGATGCTTATCCCCTTTAAGCTTCATAGCTTCAGATATTCCCAAAGCAGCGGAAATCGAATTACTGCTGTGTCCACTTATAAATGCATCGTGTTCTGATTCGGAAGGACGACAAAAACCAGATATGCCGTTTTCTTTTCTCAGCGTTGTAAAATCATCATATCTTCCTGTAAGAATCTTATGAGTGTATACCTGATGACCCACATCCCATACAAACTTATCCGATGGAGAGTTGAACACTCTATGCATGGCAACAGTAAGTTCAACTGTTCCAAGATTTGATGATAGATGTCCACCATTCTTTAAAACTGTACCGATTATCACACGTCTGATTTCCTTACAAAGAATTTCACATTCAGCTATTGAAAGATTACCTAATTCTTGTGGTAATCTCAATTTATTCAGATAATAATTTTCCTTCAACATACCAAAATCCTTAATTATATTGTCATAGGTATAATCATTGCTATAAGAATACCAAGCAAAGCACCGCCGAGAACTTCAAATGGTGTATGACCAAGATATTCCTTAAGTTCTTTTTTCTTAACATTCTTCTGTGAATTTGATTCATCGTGAGGTTTAATTTCCTTTATGGCAAAAATCCTGTTAATTCTGTTGATTTCACGGGCATGAAGTCCCGCAGAACGACGTACACCCATTGCGTCATACATTACTACCATTGCCATAATAAACATTATAGCAAATTCAGATGAATCGAAACCACATTTACGGCAGAGCGCAATTGTTGCTGAACATACCAATGCTGAATGGGAGCTTGGCATACCTCCTGCACCAAAAAGGCGCTCGGGATTAAATGATTTTGTCTGAATAAGATGAATAATGGTCTTAATAATCTGAGCAGCACACCATGATACTACCGCTACTGTCATAACATAGTTATAAGGGATTGCGTTCATATTTATCATTTCCTTTATTTTAATAATCACGATTCAACAAATACCGTGTAAGTTCCTTAAGCAATTCGTTATTTTCAAATTCATCAAGTATTTCAAGTGCTTCATTTGTAAGTTCACGTGCAAATGCTCTTGATTTTTCAATACCGTTGAGCGAAGCATATGTTACTTTTCCGCATTCCGCATCACTTCCGATAGGTTTGCCCAAAAGCTTTTCGTCACCGCATATATCGAGAATATCATCAATTATCTGGAATGCAAGGCCTAACTTTTCAGCATAATTTTCAGCACTTTTTATCTTATGTGCATCTGCTTGTGCTGCGATACATCCCATTTTACAGGCTGTTTTCAGCAAAGCACCTGTTTTCATTGAATACATATCGAGCAGAGTTTCTTCGTTGAACTCACTACTATAGGTTGTATCAATAACCTGACCGCCAATCATACCATTTACACCAACTGATTTTGACAAATCAGAAATCAGTCGTACCCTTGTTTCATATGATATATTACTATCATCAGCAATAAGTTCATATGCGTAATTCAACAGTGCATCTCCTGCAAGCAGTGCCATTGCTTCTCCATATGCCTTATGACAAGAGGGTTTTCCCCTTCGCATATCATCATCATCCATACATGGCAGGTCGTCATGTATAAGTGAAAATGTGTGTATCATTTCAAGTGCACAAGCTGCCGAAAGGGCATTATTCAAATCACCGCCGCATACACGGCAGAATTCCAGCGTAAGGACAGGACGTATTCTTTTTCCGCCTGCCATAAGCGAATACCACATCGCGTCAACTATTTCATTAAGATTATATTCTTTCGGAAAGTTATTCTTCAGGTCAATAAACTTATTCTGAATTAAATCAGATAATTTTTCAATCTGATTTTTTGTTCTATCTGAAAGTGCATTACTCACAATTCAGACCTCCTGTATATCAATTATCTGTTTCTTCTACTGTCACAAGCATTTCTGCTGTTTCAAGCTGTTTTTTACAGCTACCGAGGAGAGTTACACCCTCTTTATATATTTCAATGGATTCTTCCAAAGTTATCTCGTTACTTTCAAGCTTGGAAACTATTTCCTCAAGCTTTTTTACGGAATTTTCAAAAGTCATATTTAAACATCCTTATCAATTGATTGTTGCAGATACAGTTCCGTCAGAAAGCTGTATATTCACCTTATCACCAACTGAAACAGCTTTTATTGTTTTAACAAGCTGTTCTTCCTTATAAACAAGAGAATACCCTCTTGCAAGTGTTTTCAGCGGACTTAATACGTCCAACTGAACTGTTTTTTCTGCAAGGATCTTGCTATAGTTCAACAGTTTATTCTTATAAGCTGAATCAAGGCTTTTTTCAATATTACTCAACTTTTCTTTATACAAATTGATTTGTGCAAAAGGAACAGCATCTTCGATACGCTTTTCAAGCAATTCAAGCTTACGATATTTTGTATCAAGCTGCATAATAAATTTCTGAGCAAGCATTTGGGTTAATAAATCAAGCTTATTGTAAATTACAGTCATATCAGGAACTGCAAGCTCAGCTGCCGCTGAAGGAGTCGGGGCACGAAGATCCGCTGCAAAATCAGCAATTGTTGTATCTGTTTCGTGTCCTACAGCAGATATTATCGGTGTATTACAGTTATAGATTGTTCTTGCAAGCTGCTCGTTATTGAAAGCCATAAGGTCTTCAAACGAACCACCGCCTCTGCCGCAGATAAGCAAATCAAGTTCAGATGCGTCAGCCTTTTCTATTGCTTTACACAAAGACTCAGGTGCATTTACGCCTTGCACAAGAGCAGGAAAAACAATTATCTGAACTAACGGATATCTTCTTGAAATAATATTGAGCATATCCTGCAAAGCTGCTGCTTCAAGAGATGTAATTATACCGATTTTATTCGGGAATTCCGGCAGTGGTTTCTTATGAGCTTCATCGAACAGGCCCTCATAAAGCAGCTTTTCCTTCAGCTGTTCGTATGCAAGATAAAGTGCACCGATACCATCGGGCTGCATATCGCTGACATATAGTTGATACGCACCGTCACGCTCATATACCTGAACATTGGCTGAAACAATTACCTTCATTCCATTTTTGGGTGCAAAATTCAATCGTGAAGCCATACTGCTGAACATTACGGCTTTTATTGAGGTTTCATTATCCTTTAATGTAAAATACAGGTGTCCTGTTCTTGTGTGATTGGTGAAGTTTGATATTTCACCGCTTACAAGTATACCGTGAAGCTTTTTATCTTCCTTAAGCCTGAAAGAAATATATCTGTTAATCTGTGATACAGTCAGAATACTGCTCATTTATTTGTTCCTTTCAAAGCGGCATAAACCGCTGTACCTGCCGCATTATCACAAGAAAACGCCGGCTCGGCAAAATATGAATTAAATTTAATTTCAAGCTGTCTGCGGATAATTTTATTTGACATAACCCCACCTGCAAACAGTATGGGAAAATTGCCGTACTTTTCAAGTGCATACTCTGCCATACCACTTATTGCTGAATACACATATTGCAGACAATACATGGCTATATCTTCGTATTTTTCACCATCATCAAGCATTTTTCTGCACTTGTTTTCCACACCTGACAGACAGCAGTTTCCGTCTTTAAGGGTGGGTTTTATCTTATATTTCTTATCGCTTTTTTCAGCAAGCTTTTCAAGCTCTGCTCCGCATGGGAAATTCAATCCCAACATAAGTCCCACACGATCTACAGCTTGTCCTGCTTTAAGGTCAAGAGAAGTTCCCGCCTCAGTTATCTTAATAACACTTTCCTCATCGGGTTCAACAAGCAGGCAATCGGTTGTTCCGCCACTTATATGGAATGCGATGAAGGGTTCGCTGACCAGCTCAAGCTTATCTGAGGAATAAAGTGCTGCGAGAATATGACCTATCTGATGCGAAGTTTTATAGACAGGAATATTATTTACGGCTGCAATTGATTCAGCAAGTCCCTCTCCGCATAGAAAACACGGCATATATGAGCCGTCAACATTACGTGGACGCACAGAAACACCTATTGCATCCGGTATGATATTCGTACTCTCAAAAAGCTTTGTCATCATCATCGGCAGCTGCTTTGTATGGTGGAATACTGCATCACTCTGGCGAAGTCCGAGTTCGCCTTTTTTTACGGGAAGAAGCTGTTTTGAATGGATTATCTGATTTGTTTCAGTATTATACAACGCTGTTGAAGTTGTATAATTACTTGTATCAATTCCGAGAATTATCATTATTCTTTTTCGCTCTTGCGGTCACGGCAGAATGCGCCAAGAAGTCCGTTGATGAATTGAACATCCGGTTCATAAGCAAACTTCTTTGCAATATTTACTGCTTCACTGATTGCAACGTTATCGGGAATTTTATCATCAAAGAGCATTTCATAAATTGCAATTCTCAGAACAGCAACAGACACCTTAGGTATTCTGTTGAACTGTCTTTTTTCACTGTACTTTGCAATAATTGCATCAGCTTCAGCAGCCTTATTGTCTACTGCCTTAAAGAAATTTTCAACATTCTCATTCATTTCAAACTCGTCAACTTCGTATGCGGTATCAATAATAGTATCAGGGCTTTCATCGCTGAACAGCTTTTCAAATGTAAGGAAAAATACAGCTTCTCTTACTTCACTTCTTTTCATTTTTCAATATCCTTTCATATATAAATACGCAACAAAGCAAGCCCTCGGCAAAAGAGCTTGCTTTAAGTATTACTGATTATCAAATACAACTCCGTCAACATTAACGTTAACTCTTGTTACGATAATGCCTGTCATATTCTGTACTTCATCCTTGATTTTCTGTTGGATTTTTTCTGCAACACTCTTCACCTTACAATTAAAGTCAACAGATACGCCAAGAGATATTTCAACAGAATCACTGTTTACATTTACATCGATATCAGAGCGTCTTTCGCTTTTTATTAAAAGACCAGCGATATCAAATCCATCCTTGCTGATTTCTTTTACTTCCTTGATATCATTTACTGTAACTTCAACTATCTTTGCAATAACATCTTCAGAAATTTTAAGGCTGTTTTTATTTACTGCGTTAGGCTTATTCATAATGATACCTCCTGCCGAATATGACTGATGGTTAATTAACCATAACCTGTTCAATCCTTCAAAAATATATGTATAAGCCTATTATACCAAATTTTTTTAAAAGAAACAACTACTTAACCTCAAAAATTCTAATATTTTCTGCAGGAATTGTCACCTCTGTTAACAAAATGTCTTTAATTTGTGCTGCTTCAGCAGGTACAAGCCCCTCCGATTTAACAACAATATTTGCTGATGTGTCATTAAGATACACTACACAATCCTGAAAGCCTTGTGCTTTGATTAAGCTTTCGATAGTATTTTCACTTTCAGAAAGTGCAGAAATTGTCATTGCTTCATTTGTATATGTAGCATTTTCTTCAGCAGAAAGATCACCGCCGCCAAGAATTGAAGCAAGTGTTTCTACTGCTTCGTCACGTGATGTCATTTTTGCAAGACGCACCTGAGCAAAATAATCATTCTCACCTTCTGCACTTACAAACGTTGCATCGCCATAATTTGCAACGTCAACTGTTTCACTTGCTGCAACACTGTCTGCAGTAATTTCATCTTCAACTGACGCAAAAGCATAATTCATATAAACTGCTACACCTAAAATCAATGTAAGACACGCAACGATAATGTGTTTTTTTCCGATAATAATGGTTGGCTTTCTCATAAATAATCCTCCTATTTCATTTCTGCAACGTAGATTTTGCCTGTTGATATATCAAGCGCTGTTGATACGGCTTTATATATCCTTTCACATATTCTCGGGTCATCGCCTCCTTCACAGACTATTACTACCCCGCTTATTACGGGATTATTGATTTTTTTCAGCAGTGCCTCCTTCTGCGAGCCTTTGTCTATTATTACATAGTCGTTTTCCGACTTATCGCTACCTTGCTTTATGGTTTCAGCATAGACATATTCTTCGGTAGATGTAAGTGTAAGCATTACATTTGCTTTGCCGACGCCTTCAATTGTTTCAAGCATTCTGCAAAGTTGATTTTCGATATCTTCAGCATAGATATCAGATAATTCAAAAGTAATTGTTTCATTTTTTTTATCTTTTCTGGTTGTGTTTGTGTCAGAAATGTCCGATATTAAAATCAAAAGCATTACGAAAACACCTGCTCCTACCGCGCATTTCAGAAATATCGGCTTTTGTGACAATTCTTTTAGCTTTACAGCAAAATCATTGATATTCATATTGATCGTCCTTTACATTCACGTTTATTATTGCCATATTTCCTACAGCATCAGCTATACAGCTTTTTATTTTTTTTACATCAGTAGTTTCTGATATTGTAACATTTACTTCACTAATAGATATGCTGTTATCATCTGAAATATTAACAATTGTCATAACTTCAACAGGAAAAATATTATGCAGATTAAGTTCTGCCTTCAGTCGTGTACTTATGTTGTTCTCAACAGATTTTATAAAGTAAATATCTGTATTTTCACTTATTTCCTGATAATAGGAGTTACTTGCCGCAACAGTTTCACGTATATCGGGAAAAGTCAGACTACCATTAAGTATTGGTGTCAGTACACTTATCAGAAACACAAGAGAAAAAATTGTTTTCATTTGCTTCTCAAACTTTTCAGATGGGTACAATTTACTAAAAATTGCAATTACAATCCCAAGAAAACAGGCAGTTGAAGAAATTAAATAAAAGCTTTCCATACCTATCCACCTTATGATATATTCAAACCAATAAGCATAAGCATTGTTGTTGAAATAATAAACATTACTGAAAAACACATAAGAGTGCTAAGTATGATTGATAATATCCAGCCTGTATTTTTAAGCAATATTTTCATCTGCGGTATTCCAAACAAATCGGAAATTATATCTGCTGCAGAAAAAATCATTCGCATCGATATTATTTCTATCAGAGGCGGAACTACCATTACAAAAATAACAGCTATTCCAAGAAAACCTGTTCCGCCGCGAAGAAGTCCGAGGCTGTGCTTTACTGTTGTGTATGTATCTGCAATTGCCCCTCCTACAAAAGGAATCCAGTTGGAAACCATATATTTTGCGGCTTTCACTCCTAATGTATCAGCTGAAGCACCTATTATGCTCTGCAATGACATCAATCCGATAAATATTATCATAATAAAACCGATTATAAACGTTACAGCTTTTTTCACACCTTCAGTAATTCCTGATAGTCTGAAATCGGGGTTAATTGCTTCAATTATTCCCATAGCCATACATAATGAGAGAATAGGAACTATTATATCAGAAAAGAGTTGTGTAGACCATTGTGAAACAAGAATTACAAGAAGATTGTATGCTGTAGCGGAAGTAATACTGCCTGATGATGCGGTTATTCCTGCAAACACAGGAACATATCCAATCATAAACTGACTTCCCGAACTCAATACTTCAGACGCCGTATTTATGCAATCTGAAACAGATGATGAAATCAATCCAACAGATATCAGAACACTGATTACTCCGAACATCCCTGATATTGATTTATTTGAAAGGCTGTCCTCCATATTGTTGACAAGAATTGATATAAGCATTACTGCAAGCAAGGAAATAAGAATTTTCAATGGTTTGATAAGTTTTTCCCTGAAGGTGTCCCATATATATACAAACACTTCAGAAGGAGTGATTTCAATCATTGCATCGGTATTCTCAACACTTATTTTATTATCATTGATAAACTGTCTTGCTTCGGGAGTAAGATTATCATCTATTGATTGAGTATCAATTCCAAGTTCAGTGGTTATATCAACTTGCTCCTTTGCATATACCCTGAGTGGGGATAACATATAGATTACTGTGAAAACAAATATACATATTATTTTTTTCATAGTTACGTCCTCATATCAATTCGGAAATCAATTCCGATAAAGTGTTAAATAATGGCAGAGCAAGGAGCATAAGTGCAATTTTCCCTGCAATTTCCGCTTGCACAGCAAGAGTATTTTCTCCGCAATCCTTACATATATCAGATGCAAACTGTGTTATGTAGCATATTCCCAGAGCTTTGAACAGAATTGTAAGATATCCTTCATCTGCTCCTGCTTTTTCGTAAAGCATATATAATGTTTCGGTAACAGGTGATATATATATGATTATAATTGACAACACGGCTGCTCCTGCGGCAAGCTTTATATATACAGAATATTCCTTTCCGAAATTACTGAAAAGTGAACAGAGTATTGAAGCCACTAAACATATACCACATATTGGAATAAGATTTATATTCATACTTCCCTCTTAAAACCCGAACACTGTTTTTATTGTTTCAAACAATGCAGCTATTTCGTTTATTATCATAGCAAGCACCACAATAAGCCCTGCAATTGTTACCATTAAAGCATATTCATCTCTATCTGATTTTTTCAGTAAAAGATTAAGCACCGTTACTACTATTCCTATTCCTGCTATTTTAAATATCAAATCAAGTTCCACGTCTGACCTCCTGCTTGCTATATAAGCATAACTGAAATAAATGCACCGACAAGCACACCTAACGAACGATAAAGCTTTGATTTTCTTTCATAATCTGATTCAGCTGACAAAATAAGTGTTTCAAGCTCAGCACGCTGTAAACTCAACATACTAAACTGACCCTCAATATCACTTGTTCCAAGATTTTTTCCAATATCCAAAAGAATTTCAAGGTCGCTTGATTTAAGATTTGATGGTGGTTTTTCTTTAATAGCATTACTCCAGTTTTGCTGGAAGGAACTGTTTTCATCGGTATTTACATTGTGGAGAAAACCAAAATCAGCAAAACGTTCATTTTTCATCAGGCAATCAGTTATTTCATATACAGTTGAAGCTTTATAACGAATAAGTATTATTATTTCATCAATAAGAAAATTCATTTTTTTTAGATTTACAAGCCGTGTTCTGAGTGCAGAAGAAAAATAAAAACCTGAAAACGCAGTTACTGCCATTATTACAATAAGTCCTGCATATTTAAACATACCCGTTCACCACCTTGTTCATTATATGGGATATATTACCCTTGTCCGACAAAAAAACAATTTTATCAAAAACATCTGTACCTATTCGTTTTACAAGCTCATTTATATTTGTAGAATGGATTGTTGCAATAATGTATACACCGCAATATGAAGCACGCTTAACTGCGGACATATCATTTTCGCCGCCTATTTCATCGCAGATTATAATCTGTGGTGACATTACACGGATTGCGGCTGATATGCCATTGGATTTTGGATAGCCGTCAAATACATCAGTGTTTATACCAACATCATTCTGAGGTATACCGTTCCACACAGCAGCTATTTCCCCTCTTTCGTCTATTACTGAGGTTTTGTAATTATTTCCGAGAATTCTGGTCAGGTCACGTAACAGAGTTGTTTTTCCACTCATGGGTGCACCAGATATCAATATATTGCTTAAACCGTTCGAAAAAACATCTTGATACAGCTTTTCGGCACAGCCTTTTACTTGATGTGAAATACGAAAATTAAGGGAGCTGATATTTTTTATGTTTTCGATTATATCATTGTGGATTACAGTTGTTCCGCACAAACCTACACGATGCCCTCCTTTCAGCGTAATAAATCCCTCACAGATTTCCCGCTTGAAGCTATGCACGGAATACTGGCAGACTGCTTCAAAGCTGTGGTTTAACTCCTGCTCTGTTACTGTTATTACGTTGGTCGGGTTACAGGTAAGATTGCCGTTTGGCGTAATATAACTTGGCTTGAAGCCGTACATTACTGAAAGAGGTTTGTTAACACGCATACGAATTTCCTGAATATCATCAAACATACATTCGGGAATTTGCGATACTGCACTGTAGATATTACCCTTGAAATAATGCAATATAATTTCTTTTTTCACTTCCATTCGCTCCTTTTGTCTGATATTCAATGATATGCTTATTGGGACAAGTTTAGAACAAATAAAAAAAAACTGACATTGCAAATCGCAATGTCAGTTTTTTTATAAATATTTTATTGTCTAACAAATACTCTTTCTTTACCAGCTTCAGTAATCCATATCATATTCCCGTCTTCAAATTCAACTTCAAAACTACGTACTTCCGAGTTTTCAATCAATGTTATAGTAGAGCCTGACAAAGAATATTCACCAACATTATCAGAATTCATAGAAACCACATCGGTATCCACACCAAACGATACTGTATATGTCTTATCTGTATTGAATGTATACACAAATGTATTAGTAACAACTGAGCCCTCAACTATATTCAGCCACGTTCCCTCAACATCCGCTACTGTAATTTGCTTTTCAGAGCAAGCTGCAAACAATACCATTGCACTCAAAGCCGCAATAATTATAGCTGTAATTTTTTTCATAGCGTTTCCTCTAAACTAATTTCGTCAATCCAAACAGCTGATATTTCTGGTGCCGGTGGCGGGGGTCGAACCCGCACGAGTGTTACCCCAACGGATTTTGAGTCCGTCACGTCTGCCAATTCCATCACACCGGCTAAAATTTACTAAATAATTTTACCACACATATATATATTTGTCAAGTAGAGTTGCTAAAAATATTTATTTTGTTATATTGTAACACTTAAATATATTTACCATAAAATATAGAGGGACGTAAAAAACTGCATATGACGAAAGGAGAAAATATGTATATCTATTCCAGAACAATCAATGAAAATAAAAGTGCATTTCCTGAAGAAACACCTATAGGAATGTGCTATGTTCCATTTCAGCAATGGGAACCACCATACGCTGAAAATACAGCGCTTGAACGAGGAACTATGTTTCCAAGCTTAGATAAACCATTCTGCGGAAAGGAGTTTTCTAACTATGCAGGGAAATAACCTTTTACACGCTATTCAGATGTATGATTTTTATTTATATGAGTTAAATCTCTATCTTGACACTCATCCGAATGATAATCAGGCACTTGATTTATTCAAGAAATACAAGGCACTTAAAAATTCTGCTTATGAAACCTATATTGAAAAATATGGTCCGATTACAGCTGACCAGTCATCAAATGATTGCTTTAACTGGGTTAATGGGCCTTGGCCTTGGGAAAGGGGTGCAAACTAATGTGGCAATATGAAAAAAAATTACAATACCCAATTTCGATAAAAAACCCCAATCCTAAACTGGCTATGGCTATTATCAGTCAGCTTGGCGGGCCTGACGGTGAGTTAGCTGCATCTTTAAGATACCTCAATCAACGTTATGCTGCACCTTATGCAGAAGTTAAAGGATTGCTGACGGATATCGGCACAGAAGAACTGGCGCATATGGAAATGATTTCCGCTATTCTTTATCAGCTTACGAGAAATCTTACTACAGAACAAATCAAAGCAAGCGGTTTTGACACTTATTTTGTTGACCACACTACAGGCATTTACCCGATAGCAGCTTCAGGCACACCTTTTACGGCGACCTATTTCCAATCCAAAGGTGATATTATCACAGATTTGGTTGAAGACCTGGCCGCAGAACAAAAAGCACGCACGACTTATGACAATATCCTTCGTCTTACAGATGACCCTGATGTTCGTGATCCGATTAAATTTCTTCGTCAAAGGGAAATTGTGCACTTTCAGCGTTTCGGCGAAGGTCTGAGAATTGCTCAGGATAACCTTAATGCAAAGAATTTCTACGCTTTCAATCCTTCGTTTGATAAATAAAAATTTAAGGGTATCGGGTTAATTCCCGATACCCTGATTTTACATAAAATATTTGCATACATCAAATGCTACTATTTCTTTGTAACAGCCTCTCTGATAACTCTCAGAAGCTGTGTAACTGCAAATGGAACAAAAGAAAGCGCTGTAATTTCAATAATGTTATTTTCTGTAAGTGCACCGTCAATATCCATAAATCCGTGAAGCGGAGTAATGAACAATGCTGCTGCAAGGAACATTACGCCTGCTGCAAATGCACCGATTGAGTACACATTTGTAACAACACCAAGCTTGAAAAGCGAATATTTTCCACGGCTGTCGAAGCCTTCAAAAAGACGTGCAAGACAAAGCGTTGCGAAAGCCATTGTGCTTGCAAGGGCACCTGAAACCTGATTACCTATCATAAACGCTACCATTACGCAAGCGGCAATCATAATGCTGTGTACAATGATATACACGCCTGTTTCCTTGTTGAGAATGGACTCATTTGACGGACGTGGCTTTTCTTTCATAACGTTGGGCTGCATAGGCTCCATACAAAGTGCAAGAGCAGGAAGTGAGTCTGTGAGGAGGTTTATAAACAGCAGATGTACAGGTGTAAACGGAAGCGGGAGATTAAGGAAAGTTGTAAGAAGTACAACGATAATCGCTGCTGTATTGCCTGCAAGAAGAAACTTGATAGCGTTCTTGATATTGCTGTAGATACAACGTCCGTTCGCAACAGCCTTGACAATTGTTGCAAAGTTGTCATCGGCAAGAATCATTGATGCGGCATCCTTTGATACCTCTGTACCTGTGATACCCATAGCTACACCGATATCTGCCTTTTTGAGTGCAGGAGCGTCATTTACGCCGTCACCTGTCATGGCAACAACCTTATCCTTCTTCTGCCACAAATCAACAATTCTGATTTTGTGAACAGGTGAAACTCGGGCGTATACAGAAATCTGTTCAAGCTGTGCGGAAAGCTCTTCATCAGTAATATTGTCGAGTTCTGTACCGTCAAGGCATTTATCCCCTTCCTTGAAAATGCCGATTTCTTTAGCGATCGCAACAGCTGTAAGTTTATGGTCACCCGTAATCATAATTGGCTTGATGCCAGCTGAAATACAATCTGCAACCGCTGCTTTACTCTCTTCACGAGGCGGGTCTGTCATAGCGGAAAGTCCAATGTAGATATATTCATATTCGTCATCAAGAGTAACAGGAACATCGCTTGCAAGAATTTTTTTGGCAAAGGCAAGAACTCTCATACCGTTTTCGGAGTAACCGAGGTTAGCCTTTTTGATTTCCTCAAAGTCGTTTTCATTGATTGCACGTACACCATCGCTGTCAAGAATATATTTCATTCTTGGCATAAGTACGTCTACAGCACCCTTTGTGTATGCTGTGCGTTTATCATTGATAATATGAACTGTTGTCATAAGTTTTCTGTCACTGTCAAAAGGTATTTCATCGATACGCGGATTATCTGTGCGTATTCTGTTGTATTCGCTTTCGGTAATGTAATCGGAAAGAGCTGTTTCTGTAGGGTCACCGAGCCACATATCCCCTGACTTAGCCGCATCGTTACAAAGCGCCATAGCTCTGCGGAGCTCGATTGCTGCGTCACTGCAAGGAGATGTAATATCACGAACTGTCATCTTATTCTGTGTGAGAGTACCTGTCTTATCGGAACATATAATGGAAACACACCCAAGTCCCTCTACTGCATTCAAATCCTTGATGATAGCTTTCTGACGGGACATTTTCTGTGTGCCGATAGCAAGAGAGATTGTGATAATTGAGCTGAGTGCCTCAGGAATTGCTGCAACAGCAAGTGCAATAGCAAACATAAGTGCATCTTCGAGCGGCTGGCCGTTTACATACTTTGTCAACGCAAATACAACAACGCAAACGCCGATAATTACAAAGGAAAGCACCTTACTGAACTTATCAAGGCTTGCCTGCAGAGGTGTTTTTTTCTTCTGTGCGTTCTGCATAAGCGAAGCGATTTTACCGATTTCGGTATTCATACCAACTCCTGTAACAGCTACAACACCACGTCCATTGGAGATGTTTGAACCTGAATAAATCATATTTACTCTGTCACCGAGAGGGAGCTCATCAGCTTCAATCTTGTCTGTATTTTTAAGTACATTGAGGGATTCACCTGTAAGGGCACTTTCGTTGACCTGCAAGGAAGCGGCTTCGAGAATACGTCCGTCTGCTGCAGCAACGTTGCCCGCTTCGATAAGGAGAATATCACCCACAACAACTTCTGAAGCAGGGATTTCAACCTGCTTTCCATCACGGATAACTCTTGCGTTAGGGGCACTCATAGCCTTAAGACTTGCAAGGGACTTCTGCGCCTTGACATGCTGAACTGTTCCGAGAATTGCGTTAATTGTAATTACCGCAAGAATTACGATTGTACTTTCAATGTTACCTGTAAATGCAGAAATAACTGATGCAACAATCAGAATGATTACCAGCAAATCCGCAAATTGCTCCAAAAACACTTTGAAAATGCTTTTCGGCTTTTCTTCGGCAATAACATTTAAACCGTGTTTTTTTCGGCTTTCTTCAGCCTGTGCAGCTGTAAGTCCTGTTTCACGAGAGGTGTTCAATTCTTTTAGCACCTCTTCTGTACTTTTGTTAAAATAATTCATAATTACTCCTTTTCATTGCATATGTATAAAATTGCTATATTCAAACATTATATCATTTTACAAGCTAAAATTTAGTAAAGCAATTATTTAATCAGGTAAAAATTCAGCTAAGATTAATTTTTCTGAACAAATTGACCATAACAGTAAAATGCCACAAATCTATGTAAACAACATGATTTGTGGCATTTTTTATTGGCAATGAGCTTTTACCTCTTAATTCAGAACTCACTACCCTTAACCTTCAAGCGATTAAGCGACCTGGCAAAATACGCTTGTGCTGCCTGATATTCCTGAATACTGCGTTTCTGAAGCAGCATTTCCTTGGCTTCATCTGCAGCCCTTTTGGCACGATTCTCATCAATTTCTTCAGGACGTTCAACGGTATCTACCAGCACAAGGACATCATTATCCTCAATTTTTATCATTCCGTTTGATACCGCTGCTATAAACTTTTCCTCACCGTGAGGAGTAATTTCCATTACGCCCGTAACTAAAGCTGCAATGGTGTTGCAGTGATTCGCCTGTACACCGTATTGTCCTTGCAAGGTAGGAACTATCAGTGAATCACAACTATCATCAAAAAACGTCTTTTCTGCTGCCAGTACATGCAGCTTAAAACTGTTCATTATATTTCACCAGCCTCAATTTTTTCAGCCTTAGCATATGCATCTGCTATTGTACCAACGTTATAGAAAGCTGCTTCCGGCAGGTTATCAACCTTACCGTCAATAATTGCCCTGAAGCCCTTGAGCGTTTCTGGAATTGGCACATATACACCAGGAAGTCCTGTAAATTTTTCGGCAACGTGAGTAGGCTGTGAAAGGAAACGCTGAATTTTTCTTGCACGCTTTACAATCAATTTATCCTCTTCGCCCAGTTCATCCATACCTAAAATTGCAATAATATCCTGCAATTCATAGTATTTCTGAAGAATTTCCTGTACGGTTCTTGCGATTTCATAATGTTCCTGTCCGACAATGTCAGCTTCCAGAATACGTGATGTTGACTCTAATGGGTCAACAGCTGGGTAGATACCTTGTTCAGAGATTTTTCGGCTTAAAACAGTTGTTGCGTCCAGATGTGAGAAGGTTGTAGCAGGTGCAGGGTCTGTCAGGTCATCCGCAGGCACATAAACAGCCTGAACAGATGTAACGGAGCCATTCTTTGTTGAAGTGATACGTTCCTGAAGGGCACCCATTTCTGTCTGCAGTGTAGGCTGATAACCTACCGCAGAAGGCATACGTCCAAGTAACGCAGACACTTCTGAACCAGCCTGTGTAAAACGGAAAATATTATCAATGAAAAGAAGTACGTCCTTACCACCCTTATCACGGAAATATTCTGCCATGGTAAGACCTGTAAGACCTACTCTCATTCTTGCTCCGGGGGGTTCGTTCATCTGACCGAATACCATGGTAGTCTTGTCAATAACGCCGGAATCATTCATTTCATGATAAAGGTCGTTTCCTTCTCTTGTTCGCTCGCCAACACCGGTGAATACGGAATATCCGCCGTGCTCTGTCGCGATATTTCTGATTAATTCCTGGATTAATACGGTCTTGCCTACACCGGCACCGCCGAAGAGACCGATTTTACCACCCTTCTGGTAAGGACAGAGAAGGTCAACGACCTTAATACCGGTTTCTAACATTTCTGTCTGGGTGGACTGCTCTTCGAAAGCAGGTGCCTTTCTGTGAATTGGTAAATACTGTACTCCGGTTGGAGCCGGTTTTTCATCAATCGGATTACCGAGTACGTTAAACATACGTCCTAAGGTATTTTCACCTACAGGAAC
>CALATN010000105.1 GCA_937891895.1 uncultured Clostridia bacterium | reverse complement strand
AGAGGAGTTGTAGCGGTTGTTTCCGACGTGCCTGTAACCTGCTGTTCCTTTTCCTCGGCGTGACAAGCTGTGAGCAAAAGTGCTGACAGGGCAATGCAAATTATCTTTTTCATTTTGTTATCTCCTTTATCGGCAATTCGGAAGCAATTTTAATCTCAATGTATTCTTGTTCATTCGTCTGATAATTCCATTGTGACATCTTCCATATCAATGCTTCACCTGCTATTTCCTCGCCGTTGTCAATGTAGGTTTGCTCATCATAATACTTCATCACGTCAATTTTCAGTTCAGGCAGATACCACTTCGGCGCACCGTTTCTGCGGTAAAGAACGCCGT
Organism: uncultured Clostridia bacterium; assembly: GCA_937891895.1. GTDB lineage: Bacteria > Bacillota > Clostridia > Oscillospirales > Ruminococcaceae > RGIG8773. Next base: position 27,699 of record CALATN010000105.1, on the reverse strand, counting down.
CAATTTCAGCGTAAACCTCATTGATATACTTGCGCATATATTCATCAAGCAAAGGTATATCGCTGATTGACCTGTTATTGTACTCATCACATTTCATAACATTTCTGTAAAAGGTTTTCTCAAAAAATTCCTGCATTTCGGTAAGCGAAATCCCAACCTCTGTTTCAGTATATTCAGCCCCGTCAATAACCGTTGTTCTCGGATTATCAGGTGTTGTGCCACCGCCGAGAATTGCATTGAGCGTATCCCTGCGCAGGGTAACAGCATTGTACATAAGCGTCGCTTCTTTAAGATAGCAAGGCTTATACTCCAGATTGTCCAACCGCCAGCCGTACTCCTCAGACCATTCGAGGGAAAGGAAAAACATTTCGGGGTCATCGGAAACACCTTCTGCTTCAGCAATTATTTCCGCACGGTTTTCGTCATAGTATGTAACAACATAATCGTCATATGCAATTACAGGTGAAACACCTAAATATTTGTCCCTCATACACAATACACCATCAATTGTCTTGTAATTAGCTGTTGGTAAATCTGCAGAGCCATATGTATGTTCGTCAAAAAGTTCCTCACGGATATCCTCATCAGACATATAATTTTCTGTAAACACTGCTCTGAAATAATCAAATAGTTCTTCCTCATTGTCCGCAAAAAGAACTTCCTTATAGCAGTATTCCTCTGTTTCATTTTCTTCAAGTATATTTTCTTCATTTATGTAATCATCAGTTGTTGACAAGTGGTACAGCGAAGCTCTTGCGAAAAACAGTGCCCTTGAATCTGAAATTTTTTTCAGTGCTTCTTCAATCTTCTTCACCGTACTTTTATCAACTTTCACCGAGTCCTCAAATGAATTGAACACCGCAAGTTCAATAACCTCCTGCTTTTCTTCCTCCTCAGGAATAAACGGTATTTCCTCCGTGATAATCTCCGTCAGCGTAAGCGGAGTTGTAGCAGTTGTTTCCAACGTGCCTGTGATCTGCTGTTCCTTTTCCTCTGCGTGGCAAGCGGTGAACAAAAGCGCTGATAAAGCTATACAAATTATCTTTTTCATTCTGTTATCTCCTTTATGGGCAATTCGGAGGCGATTTTAACCTCGGTATATTCTTCCACACCATTGTTCCATTCTGTATTCCACATTATAGAAACCTCAGCAGGAATTTCTTCGCCGTTGTCAATAAAGCTCTGTTCGTTATAATACTTCATTACATCAATTTTCAGCTCAGGCAGATACCATTTCGGCACACCGTTTCTGCGGTAAAGAACACCGTCAATTTCAGCGTAAACCTCGTTGATATACTTACGCATATATTCATCACGCAGCATTATACCGGGTGCTGTTCCATTCCAAATACTTTCATATTTTATAACCTCTTCGTAAAATGACTCTTCAAAGAATTTCTGCATTTCAACAAGGCTCATACCCGTGTCTGTTTCAGTATATTCGGCTCCGTCAACAACCGTCATTCTCGGATTTTCGGGCTGTGTACCGCCGCCAAGAATTGCATTGAATTTCTCCCTTTTTAAAGTAACAGCGTTATACATCAGCGTTGCCTCACGGATATAGCAATCCTTGTATTCCATATTGTCCAATCTCCAGCCGTACTCCTCAGACCATTCAAGGGAAAGGAAAAACATTTCAGGATCATCAGCAAGTCCCTGTGCTTCAGTAATTACTTCCGCACGATTTTCGTCGCAGTATGTAATATAATAATCGTCATAAACAATAGCAGGCGATACACCAAGATACTGATGTCTTTGGCAAAGCACACCGTCAATTGTTTTGTAGCTTGGTGTTTCCAATTTATCAATTCCAACGGTATCTTCAAGAAGTTCCTCTCTGAAACGTTCATACGGAAACCAGTTTTCTGTAAATGCTTTTTGGAAATATTCGTAAAGCTCGTCCTCGCTATCCACAAAAGTCACCTTAGGATAACTGTATTCATTTTCTTCGCTACTTTCGAGAATAACATCATAATCAACAACATCATTCCAGTTAAAAGTATATGGATTTGACAACGTGTACATTGTCCACGCTTCAGAAATCCGCTTCAGCGACTCCTCAATCTCCTTCGCGGTGCTTTCCTCAACCTTTACTGAGTCCTCAAACGGATTAAATGCAGCAAGTTCAATAACCTCCTGCTTTTCTTCCTCCTCAGGAATAAACGGTATTTCTTCCGTGATAAACTCCGTCAGCGTAAGAGGAGTTGTAGCGGTTGTTTCCGACGTGCCTGTGACCTGCTGTTCCTTTTCCTCTGCGTGACAAGCGGTGAGAAGCAATGCAGAAAGCGCAATGGCTGTAATTTTCCTAATCATAAAGGCTACCCCCAGTAATAATGTTAAGAAAATTATACCACTGCGCCGATTTACCCTGCAACAACAGCAAAATTACAAATGGTTACATTTCGGAAAAACGTCTGCCCAAATAGTTACAAATCAGTACAGCGGGCACCGACAGGAAAAACCACAGCACCGAAAACGGCAGGCAAATCTGTCCGAAAAGGTTGAACATCATTCCCGAATAGTCCCACACTCCCCAGCCGAGCCACAGGTTTACTATGCACCCTGCAATGAACTCCAGCACGGTAATTGTGATTGCTCCGAAAAGGCATTTCACCACCAGCGGCTCGTGGGGTCTTGCGGTAAATCTGCGGAACATTATCAGCAGACACAGACCGCCTGTAAGCGTCATACTCCAATGGGTAAACCCCCTGAATGTAACCTCGATAAGCGAATAGATTACCCCGCCCAAAAGAAACACTACGAAATTTTCAACAGCTTTCGGCATCTCACTTCTCCTTCTCTTTTTTCAAATTTGTTCTGTACATATTTTCAGCATTTTCTACAATTATATAACAAGAAAGTTATGTAACACTTGTTGACATTATGCAGAAACGGTGCTAAAATAATACTGGGGAATATTATGCAAAGGAAGATAATCAATGATTGACGATACAAGATACAGTATTGACGAGCTTGTGGATATTGAAGAAGGCTCCGAGCTGGAAAAAACAATGAAGAAATTTTCTGCACGGATGCAGCTTTACCGTGGCGGCATCAAGGAAATCAGCACCAAGCTTGAAATACTTGACGAGGAATTCAAATCCAAATTCTCATACAACCCCATTCATCACATAGAATCAAGGCTCAAATCAATGCCAAGCATTGTGAAGAAAATCAAGTCAAAGGGGCTTGAGGTCAGTATTGACTCTATCAGCGAAAACATCACCGATATCGCGGGAATACGCGTTATCTGCAACTATATCGACGACATCTACCGTGTTGCGGAAATGCTTACGGCTCAGGATGACGTAAAGCTTATCCGTGTTCGTGACTACATAAAAAATCCGAAGCCGTCGGGCTACAAGAGTCTGCATCTCATTGTGGAAATTCCAGTATTTCTTTCGACGGGTCCCGTACCAATGCCTGTTGAAATCCAGATACGCACAATTGCAATGGACTTCTGGGCAAGCCTTGAGCATAAGCTGAAATACAAGACAAGCAACGCTGTTGACGATGACCTGCGTGGGCGTCTGAAAAAATGCGCCGACGAAATTTCCGTGCTGGACTGCGAAATGCAGGATATCCACAATACAATCAATTCAAGAAACAAAGTCTGAAAAACAAAGGAAAGGAGAGATACTATGCGCAGAAATCTATTGTGTATGATGCTCTCCTTTTGTCTTTTTATACTTTCCGCCTGCGACAGCAGTCCTCCCGACACATCCGCAGCAAGCGCTGATACAACAGCTGAAATTATTGTTACAACGGTTACCGAAGCTTCTTCCACAGCAACTGAGCTTACCACGGCTGAAACCACAACCATAACCACTACGGCTTCAGCTTCATCTGAAGCTTCAACCACAACCGAAGCTTCAACAACTTCCGAAGTTACGGAAAGCTTCTCCGAAACCGCTTCGGAAACAACCGTTGCCGAAACAACGGCTTCCACAACAGCCGAAACCACAGTGCCGACAACGGAAAAGGTTACCGAAACAGAAAAGCCGAAAGCGCCGGTTGTTATCCCCGAGGTAAAGACTCCCCTTGCAAGCGGCAAGAGCGTTGCCGAAAGCGACAAGGCGGAGATTGATTTCAGCTGTGCAGATGAAGGCTATATTTCGGCGGTTTACACGGGCAAAAGCGAGCGTGCAAAGCTTCGTGTCAAGTGCGGTAATCTTCAGTACGACCACGACCTTGCCGCTGACGGCACACGGGAATTCTTCCCGCTTATGGAAAGCGGCACATATTCGGTAAAGGTCTACGAGCTTGTTACGGGCAAAAGCTACGGCGAGGCGGTTTCCGCCGACTTCGACGTGAAGATAAAAAGCTCCACGGGAATGTACCTCTACCCCAACAAATATATCAATTTCAACAGCAAGTCAAAGTGCGTTGAAAAAGCCGCCGAGCTTTGTGCAGGTACTGAGAATGATGTGGAAAAGATTGCTGAAATCTTCGGCTATGTCGCGGAAAATATCACCTACGACAAAAAGCTTGCCGCAACAGTTACAAGCGGCTATATCCCCGACCCCGACAAGACGCTTGACAAGGGCACAGGAATATGCTTCGACTACGCTTCACTGATGGGCGCGATGCTCCGCTCGCAAAGCATTCCCACAAGGCTTGTAATAGGCTGGGCTGAGCCTGAGATTTACCACGCGTGGAACGAGATTTACACCGATGAAACAGGCTGGATTACCCCTGAGCTTTTCCTGAAGAAAAAGGGGTTCAACATTGCCGACGCAACTTTCTATGCAGGCAATTCAAACAAGGAAAAAATTGCGGATTACATTGAAGATGAGAGCAATTACTCCGCTGTATACAGATATTGACATAATGAGATGGAAGGATGATTTGAAATGGCAATCAAAATGCTTACAAATGAGGAAACCGCGTTTTTCTGCGAGCAGCTTGCTATGATACTGGAGGCGGGCGTGTCCATTGCCGACGGTATCGAGGTGCTGGCGGAGGACGCAGGCGACAAGCGCTTCAAGGAAATTGCCGACACGCTTGTATCACTTATGGAGGATGATATGACCATTTTTGACGCAATGGACAATTCGGGGCTCTTCCCTGAATATGCCGTAAAAATGGTTAAAATCGGTTCGCTTACAGGACGTCTTGAGGACGCTCTCAAGGGACTTGCAGACTACTATGCAAAGCGTGCTGAGCTTCGTCAGACCATAAAAAGCTCTGTTGCGCATCCGCTTATGCTTCTTGCAATGATGACAGTTGTAATCGTGGTTATGGTAATCAAAATCATTCCTATGTTCAGGGATATTTTCTTCCAGTTTGACGACAGTGCCGCTGCGGCTGTCGAAGGAAGCATAACCTTTGCCTATAACATCGGTTTAGGCGTAATGATTACTCTTGCAGCTGTACTGGTGATAACTCTTGTTATAGTGCTGCTTATGAAAATTCCATCAGCAAGAAAGGGACTCAAGGGCTTTGCGGCAAACTTTATCCTTACAAAAAATCTGTCCGAGACAATGGCTATGGCGGACGTTACAAACGCTATCAGTATGATGGCTTCCTGCGGTATTTCCCCTGAACAGTCCCTTGAAATGGTGCAGGAACTTACCGTAAATAAAACAGTGCAGAAGCGTATCAAGGAATGTGAAAAGCTTGTGCTTGACGGCGAATATTTTGCCGACGCAATCGCAAAGTCAAAACTTCTTCCCTCTATCTATGCCCACTCACTCAAGGTTGCATACAAGTCAGGCTCCTTTGACTCAGCCTGGCAGAAGCTTGCCGAACGCTTCAATCAGGAATGTGACAGAAAAATCTACGGTGCAGTATCCTTCATTGAGCCTGTAATAATCGGTATCCTTGCTATCATTATCGGCTCCGTACTGCTGGCGGTAATGCTACCTATGACAGACATCATCACGACAATCGGTTAACGGAGGCAGCTATGGAAAAGAAAAGCAACAACAGACTTATGATACTTTCGATAATCCTGTTTGTGCTGGTTGTGATATGGTTTGTTACCTCCGTGGGCAATGCCGGCAGAGCAGCTGACCGCAAGCGAACCGACTCAATTTACAGCACCGTTATGAACGGCGCCGTGCTTTGCTACTCGATTGAGGGAGAGTATCCTCCCAGCCTTGACTACCTTAAAGAAAACTACGGAGTAATATTCGACAGCGACAAATATATGGTCGATTACCGTTATTTCGGCGCAAACATAAGACCGACAATTGTTGTTACAGAAAAAACAGGGGGTTAAAATGAACAGACCTGAAACAAAACGCCGTGCTGAGGTAATCAGCTCGGCGGCAAATATGACGCTGTTCCTGCTGTTTGCGGTGTGCTGTCTTGTAATGATTACGGTTGCTGTATCGGCATACAGCCGTATCAACGAAAACTACGGCAACACATTCAACTCAACAGCGGCAGTACGATACATAACAAACAAAATCCGTGCAAGCGAAGGCGCGGAAATTCTTGCTGAAAATCAGCTGCTTCTGGAAAGTACAGGTTACAGCACCCTTATCTATCAGCAGGACGGCATTGTGTATGAACGCCTTTTTACCGAGGGAGACATCATTACTGCCGAGGGCGGAGAGGAATTATTCCGTGCCGAAAGGCTGCTGCTTCAGAACAGCAGCGGACTTGTTTCCGTGATGATTAAAGATAAAAACGGCGAAAGCTTCAGCGCTTTGTGCCGCGCAGCAGACGGAGGTGAGGGAAATGATTAGTCCTATAAAGGCTGTTCCTCACAAAGGCAGACTCAACCTCTTCCTGCTGGAAATGATTATCGTGCTTCTGTTTTTCAGCATTGCCTCAGCAGTTATCATCAGAACCTTCGTTGCGGCTGATATGCTTTCCGCACAAAATATAAAACTGGAAAGGATGTCTTTCTGTGCACAGTCAGCGGCTGAAGCTTTTTCCTCAACAGCCGACCTTGACGAAACTGCAGAAATGCTTTTCGGAATTGACCTTGAAAATCCCGAAAACACAACCCGCATTGACATTCCGCTTGATGACAAATGCAGCTATGCCTATCTGAAGGACGCGTCACTGACTATGACAATGCAGGTTATCGCTTCGGATTACGACGGAAGACTCAAAACCCTCCGTATTTCATTTACGGATAATGACGGAAATATGCTGTACGAAATAAACACAGCGGCTTATACGCCTGAAAGGACGGTGCTTTATGGCGAAGAATAACTCACGTCCCGCAGGTATCGGCACAGGCTACCTGTCACTGATGATGATTTTTGTTGTATTATGTCTTACAATTCTTGCCGCACTTTCCTTCTCAGCAGCAGAATCGGAAAGAAAGTACAGCGAAAAAAGTGCCGCATATACCAAAGCCTACTATGAAGCCGATACCCGTGCAAAGCAGACTTACGCACAGCTTTCCGAAACAGTAAGCAGCTATACGGATTACAGTGATTTTATGCTCCTTGGCGAGCTTGACGCAAAGGAAGGAATAAGCTATGAATGCTACCCCGACCGAATTGACATAAGCTGGTCTACACCTATAAACGAAAGACAGAGTATCTATTCCGCTATAAGCATTTCGGACAATGGCACTGCTGTTACAGACTGGCGCACAATTCAGGGAGATACTCCCGAGGAAGAGCCTCTTAATGTGTGGCTCGGCGAGTAAGCAAAAGGAGAAATTTATCAATGGATATGAAAGAAATACTTGTTGACGCTGTCAAAAAAGGTGCATCCGACATTTTTATGATTTCAGGTGCGGCGCTTGCATACAAAATTCACGGACGTGTTGTATCAACAGGCGGAGATATTCTTATGCCTGACGATACCCGTCTTGCGGTGTTTGAAATTTTTACACTTGCTCAGATAGATATTACAAGCCCTGACGATCTGAAAAGCGAGATGGACTTCTCATTCTCTATTAAGGGTACGGGACGTTTCCGTGCTAACATCTACCGTCAGAGAGGCTCCTTCTCAGCAGTGCTCCGATGCGTGCCCTTTGAGCTTCCCGACAGCAAGGTGCTTGGTATTCCCGAAAATGTAATGAATCTTTCCGAGCTGAAAAGCGGTATCGTTCTTGTAACAGGTGCGGCAGGAAATGGAAAATCAACTACTCTCTCCTGTATGATTGACAAAATCAACTCCAGCTCCGAGGGACATATAATTACAATAGAAGACCCTATCGAATTTCTTCACAAGCATAAGAAGTGCATCATCAGCCAGCGTGAAATCGGTATTGATACGGGAAGCTATGTTGACGCTCTGCGTGCGGCACTGCGTCAGTCGCCTAACGTAATCCTGCTTGGCGAAATGCGTGACTTTGATACAATAAATATCGCTATGACCGCCGCTGAAACAGGTCAGCTTGTCCTTTCCACGCTCCACACAAACGGTGCAGCAAATACCGTTGACAGAATTATAGATGTATTTCCGACAAATCAACAGCACCAGATAAGAATTCAGCTTTCAATGGTGCTGCGTGCCGTTGTTTCCCAGCAGCTTGTTCCCGCAATCGGCGGCGGACTCGTTCCTGCTTTTGAAATAATGGTTGTCAACAACGCAATCCGTACAATGATACGTGAGCAGAAAACCCATCAGATTGATACCGTGCTCCAGTCCGAGCCTGATATGCAGACTATGGACAGCTCATTGCTGAAACTTTACCGCGACGGAATCATCACCGCAGAGACAGCTGTCAATTTTGCATACAACCAGGATATCATGGCAAAGCGTGTTGCCAACTGAAGTTGTTGATTGTTCAACTAAACTTGTTGAATGTACAACATGTAAGCGATTTCTTGTGCAGTGTGCACAATTGAATCTTAAATGTTTGTTAATTATTCGGAGAAAAAAGTGTAGATTTTTTGCAATTTTCGTGATATAATTTTTATAGTTAAAGTAGGTTTATGATTGTACGTGAAAATATACTTAATAATGAGACATTTTATAGGAGGAAACCACAATGGATAAGAATAAGAAAAAAGCTTTAATCAAATCCGTTGCCGCATTTACTTTTGCAGTAAGCATGTTTGCTGCTCAGTCCCCTGCTGCAAGTGCTATGGAAGCTGAAGCAATCTCCACAGACGTTGCAGGTGCATCAGTGCTCTCCGATAGTGAAGACGATGAAGGCGAGGCTGTATCCGAAGTTGCTGAGAACGGTGACGATACCAAGGATCTTGAAACAAATGAAAATGCAGTAATTGAAGAAACTGCATCTCAGGAAGCTGCACTCGATGCTGCTCCTGCTGAGAGAAATTTCCTTGGTGACGCAAGCGGCTACAATATCTTTGTTGAAGGTAATTATACAAATGTACACGGTGAAGTAGACGTTAGCGGTGCTGAAGCAGGTAAGGTTGCTGTCGGCGGCAACATTTCCCTTGACGGTGATAATGTATATGCAGGTTCTGTTGTTGTAGGCGGTGACATCATTAAGGGCGGCTATAAGGATGACGTACCTGTAACAAATGAAGGCGTTGACTTTGAAGGTACTTTTGCTCAGCTCCGTGATTTCTCTGAGCAGCTTTCAGGTCTTGAAGAAAACGGTACAACTGATTCTGTATGGGGTACTGTTGTTTTCAATGGTACAGACTCTGAACTCAATGTATTCAACTTCACAACTGAAGAATTTGCAAATCTCTTCGGTATGGCATTCAACTTCAATGTTGAACAGGATTCTTCTGTTGTTGTAAATATCACAGGTGCAGGTGAAGTTAACCTTACAGCTATCTGGGGCGGATATTACGATGGCGGTGCACTTGCTAACACAAGCCCTAACAATGACAACATTCTTTTCAATATCACAGATGCAAGTAAGGTATATATTGCTAACAGCATCGGTGCTGTACTTGCACCTAACTCCGATGTTTACGGTTCTGAATGGGGCAACCACTTTGAAGGTTCTCTTATCTGTAAGAATTATTACGGCGGAAATGAATTCGGCGGCACACCACTGGATGAAACTGATGACCTTATTGATGATGTAGAAAACGAGCTTTTCCCTGATGATGTTGTTGAAGACGACACAAACGATGATAACAACAACGACAATAACAACGATAACAACGACGATAATGGCGGCAACAGTGGAGAAATTGAAGATGACGGCAACGATGATCCAATTGAAGGCGGAGATGAAATTGATCCAGTTGACCCAGTAGATCCAGTTGACCCTGTTGATCCTGTAGATCCAGTTGATCCAGTAGATCCAGTTGATCCTGTTGATCCTGTAGATCCTGTTGACCCAGTAGATCCTGTAGATCCAGTTGATCCTGTTGACCCTGTAGATCCAGTTGATCCTGTTGACCCAGTAGATCCTGTTGATCCAGTTGACCCAGTTGATCCTGTTGATCCAGTTGACCCTGTAGATCCAGTTGACCCTGTAGATCCAGTTGATCCTGTAGATCCAGTTGATCCAGTTGACCCTGTAGACCCAGTAGACCCTGTTGATCCTGTAGATCCTGTTGACCCAGTTGATCCTGTTGATCCAGTTGATCCTGTTCCATCCAATCCAACACCAGAACTTCCAAACGTTTCGGACGATATTATCGACCTGATTGATCCTATCACTCCGGTTCCAAATACTCCTGCACCAACTCCATCTGTTAACCCAGCTCCAATCGTAACTCCAGCTCCTTCCGCAGATCCTGCTCCAGCACCATCTGCTGATCTGGAGCCAGTGGTAGATCCTGCTCCTGTTGCAGATCCTGCTCCTGTTGCTGATTCAACAGATCTTGAAACAATTGAGGATTCTGATGTTCCACTCGGAAGCGATCCATTCGCTGACAGTGCACAGGATAACCCAACAACCGGTAACAGCATGAGCCTCCCAAGAGGCGCTGCAGCTGCTGCAATTGCATCCTTCCTTACAATGCTTTACGCAAACAAGAAGAACAGAGAAGAAGCTGCTGAATAATCACACACTTAAAGGGTATCGGAGCAATTCCGATACCCTTTGTTTTGCAAAATAAAAGCATCGGAAAATCCGATGCTTATTTTTTTATATACTGACTTTTCATTTTCGGGGGCAAGCCCTCAAAAATTTTATTTTTCAGCTTGTGAATTTCCTTTGTAAGTTCGCTGCAATTCTCATATCTTTCAAAAAAACTTGAAAATTCCGCTGCACGCTCATACATATCAAGCCTTAGCATTGCCTTTACCATACAAATATCAAGGAAACGACATTCGCTTTCCATCAGATTCAGCATAATTTCAATTGCCGCCTCGTAATTCCCGTTTATATGCTGATGGATTGCAAGACTTCGCTTTGACGCATCGCTGTGTTCATTGAGCACAGCCACATTATGCTTTTTGTAAAGCTCCTCTGCAAGCTTGAATTTATCCCTGACAAACAAGCTGAAAATTACATTGCTGATGAGATTTCCATGCAGATTTGCATCAAGCTTCTTCAGGTTGATTTCCTCAAAAATCTGATATGCCTCTGTCAAATCCCCCTGAATAATCAAGGCATTGACAAGAAAACTTTTTCCCTTTGCAATATCCTGCGGGTGCTCCGCCTCAGCAAGCTCATTTTTCAGCATTTCAGTGTATTCACGAGTGAATCCACTTTCACTGAGAATTGTCAATGCCCTTGTAAAACGGCACCTCTTCTTAAAAAAAATCATTTCTTTTTACCGTGCTTTATCTTAATTATTACTCCCATAACGCAGTCCACAAGCAGCAATGCACCAACCACAAGCTCCGCTACAAGCGTAAGTGCCGCACCTCTCGTTGTAAATGCGTAATAGAACATTATTGCTCCGAATACGCCAAGCAAAATAACCTTCGGCCATTTCAACACAGCAGTTGCGTAATCTTCAATATCCACATCGCCTTTTTTTACCATGAATATTGAAACAAAGTCCATCATCACAGTAACAAAAAGCATTATCAGTACAAGTATAAGCAGATAGCCAAACTCATCCATAACCCTGTCCCCTTTACTGAATTGTTGATACAACTTCAATTGCCTTGATAAGCTGTGTATCAGCTTCAAGCTGCTGCTCCTCTGTAAGAAGTGCAAGCTCAATTTCGGTTGGAAGTACAACTTCAAAGTTCGGTGTAATTCCCACACCGTTGTAATCTCCGCTGTTTTTTGTCTGAAGCGTCGCAACAGTAATCTTAACAGCCGCACCGCCTGTAAGCTTGTGAGTATTCTGCATTACGCCCTTGCCGTAAGTCTTTGTTCCGACAATCTGTGCGTTTGCCTCATCACGAAGTGCAAAAGCAAAAAGCTCTGAACAGGATGCAGTATTGCCATTAACAAGCACAGCCATCGGAAGCTTTATCTGATTTGCTTCTGTTGTCTTTATCACTACCTCTGAGGAATTCCTGTAATACGCCGTAACAACATCACCATCGCCAAGAACATAGTCAAGTGTTCCCTGAAGTGCTTCTGTAAGTCCGCCAAGATTGTCACGAACATCGAAGATTATCATTTCAGCACCCTCTGCAATAAGACCATTCAGAACAGCCGCAAACTGTTCAGGAGTCTTTTCATTGAAGGTTGTAATTTTTATGTAGGCAATTTTGTCAATAAGTCTGCCTGTTACCGAAACAATCTCCGTTCTTTCAGAAACGACCTCAACCGCGAAAAATTCAGACACACCCTCAAGATTTGTTCTCTTGACGTGAAGTTTTACCTTTGTTCCTTCATCGCAGATAAGCAGCTTCACAGCCTCATCGTATCCGCCCTCAAACGCAATAACGTCTGTATTATTGATAGCCGTTACAACGTCACCGACCTGCAAACCTGCTGTTTCGGATGAAGAATTCGGGGTAATCTCAGTAATCTTGATGTAGCCGCTTTCTTCTTTCTCATAGCTGAAACCAAGACCAACATCAACGCCTGACTCCTTCTGGGTCTGCTGTGCGTATTCCTCTGCGGAATAATACTTTGCAAAACGGTCGTCAAGTCCCGAAATATAGCCGTTCATAATGCTGTTGTTCAGCATATCCTCATCAATATCATTGATATAATTTGCACGTACATACTTGTCCATTTCCGAAAGACGAGTGTAAATACTTTCCTTTTCGGAAACGCTCTTCACCTTTGAATTAAACACGTTTAACGAATAATTATACGTAATAATAAAGGTAACAGCCGCCGCAAGTGCCATAAGTCCGATGGTAATTCCCAGTGAAATCTTTTTGTTCATAATAAACCCCAGTCGTTAGTTATTGATGTTTACATAGTTGGACGGATTTGTATGCTGTCCGTCAACACGCACTTCAAAATGCAGATGGTTGCCGTAAGCGTAACCCGTACAACCGATTGCGCCGATAGCATCGCCCTGTGCAACCTCTGCACCGAGAGAAGTGTACAGCTGACTGCAGTGCGCATAAAGCGTAGCAATTCCGTTGCCGTGGTCAATGATTACGCACTTGCCGTAACCGTTGCCCTTGTCACTTGCCTGAATAACCGTACCTGCCGCAGAAGCAACAATGGTTTCGCCTGCACAGCCGGGCTTTGTAATATCAATTCCCTTGTGGAAGTCGCTGCTTTGTTCCTCAACAATCCAGCGTTCACCGTACATATCAGAGGTGTTGCGTACCGTCGGAACAGGCCAGATGAAGCCTGTTTCCGAATAAGTCGGAGTTGCTGCCTCAGGAACATAAGTCTGACCGTTAGCCTCAGCCTCCTGCTTCTTGCGTTCCTCTTCCTTGCGTCGGCGTTCTTCTTCTTCCTTACGCTTTCTTTCTGCTTCCTCCTGAAGTCTGCGGATTTCCGCCTGAAGCTCCTCCTCGACCTCAGCCTGCTCGTCAGCGATTTCATCAGCACGCGCCTCATAGTCGGCAATCATATTTTCGAGCATCTTCTTAGTTTCAGCGTGGCCGTTCCAGGTTTCACGAAGCTCCTCGTAGTAAGCTTCTTCCTCAGCCTTTTTCTTTTCAAGCTGTTCAAGAGTAGCCTCGTACTCAGCCTTTGTGGTTTCAAGCTCGGTAATCTGCGTGTTAAGAGAATCAATCAGGTCATTGTCGTGCTTTGAAACACGTTCAACAAATTCCATTCTCGCCAGCATATCATAAAAATCCGATGAACCCGCAATAACCGAAGCAAGACTGTCGTTACCCGCCATATAAAGGGCACGCAGACGCTGACGGAACTGTTCAATTCCGTCATCAAATTCAGCTTCCTTTGCCGCAATATCCTCTTCCAGCGCCGCAAGCTCCTCTTCGTAAATTGCAATCTGCTCCTCGACAACCTTGACCTGTTCTTCCTGAACCTTCATCTTGTTGTCATATTCGTCGAGGTACTTGTCAACCTCTTCAGCCTTGTCCTCATACTCGGAAAGCATCGCCTCAACATTCTGAAGCTCCTCATCCAGCTTAGCCTGCTTTGCCTCAAGCTCGGACATGGTATCCGCCGTGACAATCATTCCCGAAATCACGCTGCTGAGCGCAAAGGTACACGCAAGAACAAGCGCACTCAATTTCTTTGTAGCTCTTAAAATTTTCATAATCTATCCTTTAAACCTTAAGGTATTTCTTCGTACTCATAACCGTACCGCAAGCACTGATAAGCGCACCTGCAGCAATGTAGCCAAGAACAAGCATAAACGCAAATTCCTTCATCGGAATAAAGCCGTTTACCGACATAATGCTCCACACCGTCATATCCTGTGAAAGCACCTTGATAAGCTCGTTGTAGCCTATGCAGGTAATTGCCGAAGCAACACCGCCTGCCAGCACGCCGATGAACATACCCTCAACAAAGAACGGAATCTTGATAAAGGAGTTTGTTGCACCAACCAGCTTCATAATGGCAATTTCGCGCTTTCTGATATCAACGCTTGCACGTGCAGCATTGGAAATAATTACAAGTGAAACAAGGATAAGCGCCGCAAGAATTACGATTGAAATAATACCGATAAAGCTTTTCAGCCCTGTCAGGATATTGATGAAATCCGTCGGGGACTTGATGGAATCAATCTTGTCAAGACGGTTGATTTCCATAAGTGTAGGACTGATTTTTTCGATGTCAGCGATACGCAGACGGAAAGCATCGGGAAGCGGGTTTTCCTCACCCACGTAGCTGAACAAATCCTCCGCATTTTCGTTGTCCATATCGTTTTTCATATCCTCAAGCGCCTGTTCCTTTGAATAGAAGGTCACGCTTTCAACGTTCTTGATGTTGCGGATTGTGTTTTCCATAGCGGCAATTTCGGTTTCCTCCGTGCCGTCCTCAATGAAAATAACAACCTCGTTCTTGTTCTCAATACCGCTTACAAAACGGTTGATATTTGCCACAAAAAGAAGCGTAAAACCGATAAGCAGAAGCGACACCGACAGAATACAAAGTGACGCAACCGACATGATACGGTTGGTCCACACATTTCTCATACCTTGCTTGAAAAGGTAATTCATACTGCTGATTTTCATTTATAGTAAACTTCCTTTCCTCGCCTTAACCGATATAATCATCAAACGTAATCTGTCCGTCAGTGATACTGATAGTTCTTCCGCCGAAATACTTTACCAGCTCGTGCTCGTGAGTAACAACCATAACCGTTGTACCGCAGTCATTGATTGCCTTCAGCAGCTCCATTATCTCAATCTTGTTTGTCGGGTCAAGGTTACCCGTCGGCTCGTCAGCAATAATAAGCTGAGGGTCGTTTACAAGTGCTCTTGCCAGTGCAACACGCTGCTGCTCACCGCCTGAAAGCTCGTGCGGGAAAGCCTTTGCCTTATCCTTCAATCCAACAAGGCTGATAACGTAGGGCACACGGTTTCTGATATATTTCACAGGTGCATCAATGCTTCTGAGCACAAATGCAATGTTGTCGTAAACATTCATTGTGTCAATAAGCTTGAAATCCTGAAACACAAATCCGATTGTACGGCGAAGCTTGTGAGCCTTGCTTTTTTTCAACTTTTCAAGGTTGAATCCGTTAACGGTAATATGACCGCTTGTAGGCTCAATTTCCTGAAGAAGAAGACGGATAAGGGTACTTTTACCCGCGCCCGACTTACCCACAACAAAAGCAAACTCACCGTCATTTATGCGCAGATTTACATTATGAAGCGCATCAACGCCGTTTGAATATGTAACACTAACATTTTTAAGTTCTACCAAAAGGTACACCGCCTATCTATACTAATCCGAATTGGGAATTGTTTCCATAAAAATATTTATGGGGACAGAACAAAAATCTGCCCCCATAAATAACTGTATAAATCAGCCTCCGCAGGACGCATACAAGCCGCCCGTAAGCGTTGATTTTATTAGAACTTGACAGGATTTGCCGAGAGGTACTTCTTGACCATAAGCGCAATCTTGAATACGATAGCGTGGTCGAATTCTCTCAGGTCAAGACCTGTAAGCTTCTTGATCTTTTCAAGTCTGTAAACGAGAGTATTTCTGTGTACGAAAAGCTTTCTGGAGGTTTCGGACACGTTGAGGTTGTTTTCAAAGAAACGCTGGATTGTGAACAGTGTTTCGTGGTCGAGAGATTCGATAGAACCCTTCTTGAAAACTTCCTGAAGGAATGTTTCGCAGAGAGTTGTAGGAAGGTGATAAATAAGTCTTGCGATACCAAGGTTGTCGTAGGAAACGATAACCTTGTCTGTATCGAACACCTTACCGACTTCGAGAGCGATCTGAGCTTCCTTGAAGGAACGAGCGAGATCCTTGATACCTGTAACAACAGTACCGATACCAACATTTACTCTTGTATAGAACTCGCTGGAAAGTGTATCGGAAATGGAACGAGCAAGCTTTTCAAGATCCTTGGACTCAACATTGCTCTTGATTTCCTTAACAAGAACGATGTCAGATTCAGTGATGTTGAGAACAAAATCCTTAGCCTTTTCAGGGAAGAGATTCTGAATAACATCGAATGCGGAAACATCGTTTGAAGAAACGATTCTGATAAGAAGAACAACTCTGCTCACGTCATTGTTGAAGTGGAGCTCACGAGCCTTTACAACGATATCGCCGGGGAGAACGTTATCGAGAACAACATTCTTGATGAAGTTTGTTCTGTCGTACTTTTCATCATAATACTGCTTGATTGAAGAAAGAGTAATAGACATAATGTTAGCATATTTTGCAGCATTTTCGTCTGTACCCTCAACAAAAACAGCGTAATCAGGCTTGATATGGGAGCCGAAAGGCTTGTATGTATAGCCGTCACGGACAAAAATATCGTGAGAATCGCTCAAATCAAGAGAAACAAATTCATTTGTTGTACCGATTTTGGAAAGCTCGCTGCAAGCGATAATTGTAGCAGTAGAGTCAACAACGCCGATGATGCAGTCCATAGCATCTCTCATCTGATGAATTAAGCCCTGAAAAAGTCTGTTTGACATATAACCGGTCATCCTTTCATTTTACCTGATATAAACTTCATAGCACCAAATTGTATAATCAACTTGTCTTATGTGGCAACATCTTTATATATTTCGCCGCCCACATAAATTATTATACACATTTTTTGTTCACTTTGCAAGTGTTTTTTGTAATTTTCTCTAAAAAAATGCTATGAAATTTTATATATCGGCATTTTCACAAATATACATACATAGTTTAACATATTTTTTGTGCATTTGTGTGAACAAATTATAAATTTCATCTCGCAATCACTTTTGTGAAGCGGCTTTCTGCCCTTTGTCAAATCTGACTATCAGTACAATTCCCGCCGTAAAAACAATCAGGCTTATCCACTGAGACGTTGAAAGTGCAAGTGCACTTCCCCTTACCGCGTCTCCCCTGAAAAATTCCAGTGTAAACCGCATTACCGCGTAGCACACGAGGTAAATTCCCGCAAGGGAAGCCTTAACATTACGCAGAAAAAGCACCGCAAGCACAGCCGCCAGCACGAAATTGCCCGCCGCCTCAAAAAGCTGTATCGGCAGCAGCGGCACACCATTCGGCGCAGCAAGAGCCTTTTCAAAAGTTACCGAAAAAATGCCGTCGTACTCAATGCCGTGACAGCACCCTGCCATAAAACAGCCCACACGTCCGAAAGCGTGAAAAAGCGGCACAGTCGGGATAACAATCGCAATCGACTCCTTGAAGTCAATCTTGAAATGCACGCAGTAACGAAGTGCCCCGAAAAATGCGCCTATCAGACCGCCGTAGAAAACCAGTCCGCCAGACATCAGTATCAATGTCCAGTACCGCATATTCTCCTTGAAGCTTTTATCCTCAAGCCAGTAATCGTCAACGCTGACGAAGATGTACAACAGCTTTGCACCAATCAGACAGCCTATTCCCGCGTACAGAAGCATATAGAAAATGTCCTCGGCGGGCACGGTTTTTCTCTTTTTCGCAAGCAATGCCGCCACGCCGCCCATTACCGCCGCACCTATAAAAACCATAACCCCGTACATAGGTATGGTCTTGCCGAATATATTTATGAATGGAAGCATATTTCGTTTTCCCTTTCTGTTTACAAAGACAGCCACGGTAACCAGCATACTACACAAGCCAGAAAATTTATGCCGCATATTCCCGCACTGATAGCCGAAATTATCGCCAGTGCTATACATATTTTACTGTTTATCCCCTCTGACCTGACATTGCACGCAACCACAATTCCGCCGCATCCCATCAACATACCCGACATCGGCCACAGGATATTGAACATTATATCACTGTTATCAAGCAGGATAAGGGTAGCAATTGTTGCTGAATAAGCAGTTAAAATAAATGCACAGATTGTACCGATATCTATCTTTTTCACATTGACCTCCATATAAAAAAACTGCCCTGCCTTTCGGCAAGACAGTTTTTATGTTTTTAAAATCAATACATTCCTTCGAGTTCGCTTGCTGCAGCGCCGATAGCACCAACGCAAAGTGCGCAGGAAACAAATGTGATACCGCAGAGAACTGTACCGATGATACCGAGTACAAAACCAGCCTTTCTCATACCGCTGTCAAAGCCCTGCTTCTTGGAGTTAACAGCACAAATGATAGCTGCGATACCTGCGATGATACCGAGAAGTGCACCGTAACCAAAGAAGATGAATACGAGAGAAAGAATACCACAAACGAGGGAAGCTGTTGCTAAATTTTTACCTGGCATAACAAAATACCCCTTTCTGTTACATAATATGACACAATTATACAATAATCATTCATATTTGTCAATAGTAATTTGCAAAAGCATCTGCAAACTCTGCCATAGACACGCCTACAACCACCACAAGAAGTATAAACAGCGCAATCATTATTGCCGCAAGGATAAAGTTTGCAATAATGTAATTTTTCAGCGTCTTATTTTCTGCGGCACACAATGTAATAATAAACGCAATAATATTTACGAAAGGGATACAGAACACTATCAGCAAGCCAACCCACGCACCGATTGAAACAGGCTTCTCAGCCTGTGTATATGCAAGCTGTGGCTGATAAGGCTGCTGTGGGGCATAATAACCCTGCTGTCCGCCATACTGATTATTCTGATACGGATTATTCTGATAAGGCGCATATTCCTTTCTTTCAACCCCAAGCTGTTCACCGCAGTTTTCACAATGGAAAGCGCTGTCGGGATTTTCGTGACCGCACTGACATTTTACAGGCATAATTTTTACCCCCAATAATTTTTATACCGACATTATATCACAAAAAATCTTATCTGTAAAGGTAACCGTAATGTGCGCATGCTCTGTAGTCAGCACCCTCTGCGTCAGCTGTACCGAAGCCTGCCCAGCAGTGCGGACGGTAAATTCTGTCCTCGGAAACGTTGTGCATTGAAACAGGAATACGGAGCATGGAAGCAAGTGTGATAAGGTCAGCACCGATATGGCCGTAAGTAATTGAGCCGTGGTTAGCACCCCAGTTTGCCATTACGGAGTAAACATCAGCAAATGCGCCCTTGCCTGTAACCTCAGGAACAAACCATGTTGTAGGCCATGTCTTGTCTGTTCTTTCGTCGAGAGGCTTATGAACATCATCAGGAAGTGTTACTGTGTAACCCTCAGCAATCTGGAGAGTTGGTCCAACGCCCTCAATGATGTTTACACGCATCATTGTTACGGGCATTTCAGCCTGTGTCTTGAAGTGGGAGGAGAATCCGCCGCCTCTGAAATAGCCGAGATTTGCAGGGCACCAGTCAGTAGCGTCAAGCATAGCCTTGATGTCCTCATCAGTAACGTTCCACCACTGCTTCATAAGGTTTGCGCCGTCCTCGTCCTTTGCAAGACCTGTTGCGTCAACAGCCGCCGCACCCGAATTGATAAGGTGGATAAAGCCGTTTGCCGCTCTGCCCTCAGGCTTCCAGCCGGTAACGCGCTCAACAGCTTCAGGACTCCAGTATGTACGCACGTCAGCAAACACGGAAGCACGTCCTGTCAGCAGGTTGCCGAAAAGCATTGCTGTGCCATTCAGACCGTCATTTTCGGTAGCGAGAAGAACAGGCTGTTTCTTGCCGTTCCAGTCAAATGTGGAGTTGAGGATACTTTCCGCAAAGTCAGCGTTAGGAAGCCAGTCTGTCCACTGACGCTGTCCCTGGAAGCCGCCGAAAATAGCGTTTCTGCCGTTGGACTCCTCAAATCTGCCAAGGTCTTTCAGCTTGTCGTTGCCAAGCATTATGTCACGGATAATCAGCGTCATCTTCACGCAGAATTCCCACTGTTCCTCGTGGCTCATAACATCAGGATTGCCTGGGTTAACCTCAGTATTAACGTCCATACCCTCAGGGCAGTTTGCCTTTGTCCAGGCAAGAGCCTTTTCGTATTCAGCGTGGTCATAGATTTCAAGCTTTACACGGCGGAGAATTTCCGTCATATCAACCCATTCAGGACGGATACCGAGGTACTTCTGCATAAAGTTAGCATCACACCAGGAACCTGCAATACCCATTGAAACGCCGCCGATGCCAACGTAAGCCTTGTTTCTCATCTGACCAACCGCTACCGCACAGCGTGCGAAACGGAGGATTTTTTCGGAAACGTCATCAGGGATGGTTGTGTCAGTTGCGTCCTTGACATCTCTGCCGTAGATTGCAAAAGCAGGCAGACCCTTCTGTGCGTGTGCAGCCATAACAGCCGCAAGATAAACTGCACCTGGACGCTCTGTGCCGTTGAAGCCCCATACAGCCTTGATTGTGAGAGGGTTAAGGTCCATAGTTTCCGAGCCGTAGCACCAGCAAGGTGTAACGGAAAGAGTTGCACAGACATTCTGTGTTGCGAAGAATTCCTCTGTCTTGTAAGCCTCTGCACCGCCGCCGATTGTGCAAGGTCCGATTACACATTCAACAGGTGTTCCGTCAGCGTAGCGGCAGTTAGCCTCGATAAGCTCCTTTGCGGCCTTGGCCATATTCATTGTCTGCACCTCGAGGGACTCTCTGATGCCGTACTGTCTGCCGTCGATTACGGGTCTGATACCAATTCTTGGATTCATAATTATCTACTCCTTTTTATTTAATTTGGAATTTGGAAAGTGGAATGTGAAATTGTTATCCTCCACTTTCCTTACTCAATATTTACTTTATTGTTTGCTCAGCTTTTCTCTGACCTGCATAATAGCAAATCCAAGCAAATTCTGTCCTCGCCATTCCTCTGTTGACAAACGTTTTTCGTCATTCATTGCAAGTCCTATGCCCCATATGCAATCCGATACCGCACATTCGGCAAGTATGTCATTTTCGGTAGCAAGCAATTTTTCACGCAGACTTTCATTCTGACTGAACTTTGCATACAAACCCTCATACACAACAATCTGCCGAACACCGTTCCACATTACCTCATCATAATTTTTCACAGAACGACCAAGCATTTTTATTTTGCCAACATTGTCGGTTGAAAGTATCTCCTGCATAATTTCCTTATCGTTGAAAAGCTGTGCTTTTTTGTACATCATATACTGTTCCATTGAAGTGAATTTAATATTATCAGCAACAAAGTCTGACATATACCAGTTGCTTAAATAACCATTCATTTCATCGGGATTGTGAAAACAAACTATTCTTCTCAATTTATGTCACCTCTTTTTGAATTTGAAATTTGGAAAGTGAAATGTGAAATTGTTATCCTCCACTTTCCTTACTCAATTTTTACATTATGATTTCTTCTTGTTCAAAACATAATCCAAAATCTCTCTCAATTCATTATAGGTCAGCACTTGAATTTCTTCTTCATAGCCCACAAAATCCATTGAAAGCACTACTTCGTTTTCCTTGCAGATTCCCTGATACGGGTCATCATCTGTCAAATCGTGATATGTAAAAAACCAATACGGATTTTCTTGACAAACAGTCCCCCCTCTATGATTTTCAAACAAATTATTGATTAACTTCAATCCCCTGTTTCCAAACGGATAACTAAGTACAGCTGAAACAAAATCAATGCTCCACTGTCTGTTATTCCTGTCTATTATCAATCAATGTCACCTCTTTTTGAATTTGGAAAGTGGAATGTGGAATTACAAATCCGTCCGACGAAGTCGGACACCATAATTCCTCATTCCTAATTCCACTTTCCACATTTTACTGAAAAGCCTTGTACCTCTCATAAGCCCTGTCCCACTCCGCAAAGCTGTCAGGCGCAAAGGTCTTTACGCTGTCGGAAGCAGCAATAATTTTTCTCGCCGCCTTTATGTCGGGAATTGCCCCAGCCGCAATAAGCTGAATAGCCGCGTTGCCATAAGCCGTTGCCTCGATAGGCCCAGCCGTAACCTCGCAGTTGCAGGCATTCGCCGTCATTCTGCAAAGCAGACCGTCCTTTGTTCCGCCGCCGATAAGATTTATTGTGCGGTAATCCTTGCCCGTGCAGGCCTTTATCTCATCAAATGCCTGACGGTATTTCAGCGCAAGGCTCTCGTAAATGCACCGCATAACCTCGCCAACCGTTTCGGGAACAGGCTGACCCGTACGCTTGCAGAAATCCTTGACCCGCTGAAGAATATCTCCCTCGGGAACAAACTCGGGTGCATCAGGGTTGATAAAGCACTTGAACGGCTCAGCTGCAAGAGCAAGCTTCTCCAGTTCCGCAAAGGAATACTCCTGTCCCTCACGTCTGAACTGACGGCGGGATTCCTGTATCAGCCACAAGCCGATAATGTTTTTCAGGAACGTTGTTGTTCCGCCGTAGCCAGCCTCATTTGTAAGGTTAAGCTCCTCGGATTTTTCATTGATAAGCGGTTTGTCAAGCTCAGTGCCGAACAGCGACCAGGTCCCGCAGGAAATGAAGATGAAGTCCTTTTCCTCCGTCGGAACAGCCGCAACGGCACACTGCGTATCGTGACCGCAAACCGCAATAACATCAGCCTTTGGCGCATTAAGGTCGTGGCAAATGCTGTCGGAAAGCTTGCCCACAACCGTGCCCGACGGTACAATCTCCGTCAGTAAATTCTTCGGAATATCAAGCGCCGTGAGTACCTCCTCAGACCACGCTTTCTTGTCAGCGTCCATCATCTGCGTTGTCGAAGCAATGGAAACCTCGCTCTTTTTCTCGCCCGTCAGCAGGTAGTTGAACAGGTCGGGCATAAGCAGAAGTGTTTCGGCATTGTCAAGTATATGCGGACGGTTTCTCCGCAGGGAAAGAAGCTGAAAAACCGTATTGATATCCATAAACTGATTGCCCGTGATTTTGTAGAACGGCTCTCTCGGGAACAGCTTCAAAGCCTCGTCAACCATACCGTTGTTGCGCTCATCACGGTAATGCACAGGCGCTTCCATAAGCGCACCGTCCTTGCCAATCAGACCGAAATCCACGCCCCAGGTGTCCACGCCGATACTGTCAAAGCCGCCCGCAAGCACAGCCTTTGAAATACCCTGCCGTACCTCGTAGAAAAGGCGGTAAATGTCCCAGTAGAACGTTCCACCAAGCTTCACAGGGTTGTTCTCAAAGCGGTGAATTTCCTCAAGGGAAATGGTTTTGCCGTCGAACTTGCCAAGCATTGCCCTGCCGCTTGAAGCACCGAAATCAAAAACCAAAACAGTTTTATTCATAAAGTATGACATCAACCTTTCATAAGATGTTTTGTGGTTTCGTCCACAAAAACTCGGAGTCATAAAAATTTATTTTTATGACTTTACTACACCTTTTTTCAGAATAATATTAGCGTAAATAGCCTCCTCGCCCGTTGCAACAACAGCGTATGCAGTCTTTGCGCGCTCGTAGAAAGCGAAACGCTCAATCATCTCAATCTTGCAGTTTTCAGGCTCGTACTTGTTGATGATGTCCTTGTATTCGTCCCAGATTGTAGGAACAACAGGGTCACCCTTTACAACCTCCATCAGCATAACAGGCTTGTCGGTGTATGTATCGAGAGGAAACAGTTGCATAATTGCGTCAAGCAGTTCAGGTACACCGTGACCGTCACAGCGCACCACACGCTTGCCGTAAGTTTCCGCAGGGAAATTTCCGTCAGCAATGACGATTTCGTCGCCGTGGCCCATTTCCATAAGTGTTTTCACCATTTCGGGCGAAAGAATTTTAGGTATGTTTTTGAGCATTTCAATCTTCCTTTCTATACGTTAAGTGTGGAGTTTGGAGAGTGGAGTGTGAAGTTGGAATGACAGATAGTAGCCTTTTCATAACCTAACAGTTATTGTTATTTAAAAGAATATCAAGTATAAGGTTACCCATTAAAATACGTCCGGCAAAGCTGGACACCTTAACTCCACTCTCCACACTCCAAACTCAATCATTCATTTCTGTTCACCGATTTCTCCACGCTGAACCCCTCGGGGTAACGCTTTTTCAGCTTGTCAATATTCATCTGAAAAATGTCCTCCAAATCGTAGCCGATAGCCGTTGCAGTTTCCGCAAGATACCACGCAACATCACCAAGCTCCTTTGCAAGCTTTTCCTTATCAAGCTCGTGACCCTGTGCAAGATGCTTTTTCACAATATCAATCGCCTCGCCCGACTCGCCGCAAAGTCCCATCACGCCATTTATCAGCACGTCCTTTTTGTCAAGCTCAGGGTTAAGCGTAACCATAGCAAGCTTCTGATATTCGTTTATTGTCATATCTTCAATTCCTTTCTATATGTTGAGTGTGAAAAACAAATGAGTTCGTCTATTGGAGTGCGAAACAGTTTTTTCACTCCTAACTCCACTCTCCTCACTCCAAACTATTCACAAACCACACATCAATCTCACTCTCATCAGGCACCTCAAAAAGCCTCTCCAGCTTTTCAAGCAATCCCTCATCAAGATAGTATGCCGACGTTTTCCCCTCGGCAACCTCTTTGTTACGCTTGTCAATGTTCCTCTGCCAGTCATCGTCGGAAATGTCGATATAGTGGAACTCACATTCGTAGCCGCGGCTTTCGTAGAATTGCCGTGCAAAGTCACGGTCAGCCCTGCTCCAGAAGCCCCATTCCAGTATAACGTTCACGCCGATTTCCAGCAGTTCAACCGACTTGCCGAAAAGATATTCGTGTATACGATTACAGATTTCGTCATGTTTGTCCCCGAGATTTCCGTCGAACACCGACAGCGTTATCTCGTCGCAGGACAGCACAGCCGCACCCAGTTTCTTCCGCAGCGTTTCGGTGTAAAAGCTTTTTCCGCTGCAAATTTTTCCGCAGATTAAGATTGCTTTTGGCATTGTAAAATCCTCTCAAATAAGTACGGCTGAATTAACGGATAGGTCAGCCTTTCGGGTATACCCTCCCAAAATTCCACACGTTCAATTTCGCTGTGCAGTTCACATTCCAACTCCTGCACTTCCGCATAGAAAAGCATACCAAGGGTTTCCTCGCCGTCCTTTTCCACGCCGTAAACGCACACTTGCGACAAATCAAATTTCACCGCACCCGTTTCCTCATAAAGTTCACGTCTTGCAGTTTCGGCAATGCCCTCACCCTGCTCACGATGTCCCCCCGGGATTTCGTAGGTGTCACGCTCCTTGTGCTTGCACCAAAGCCATTTACCGTCCTTGCGTGAAGCAATCACCGCAAATTTCAACTTTTCATCGGAAGCAGTTTCGTAGAAGTTTACTTTTATCATCTGTTACCTCATATCAAAATATATTCGTCAATTCAAGCAAGTTACCAACCGTGTAGTCCTGCCCGAAATTACCGCCTTTATTTTTTCTGTCAACCCAAACAGTTGTCATTCCAACTTTTTTAGGTGCAATAACATCTTCCTCACCCGAGTCACCGACAAAAACTGCTTCGTCTGCCGAACAAACGATTTCATCAAGTATCTTGTAATAAAATTGCTCATCGGGTTTATATAATTTCAGCAATTCGGAAGTAAACACCTTATCAAAATGCAAATTGTTATATTCAAAATTCTGCAAAAGCGGCTCTGTATCCGTGTTTGACGCAATTATCAGAGCATATTTTCCCGAAAGCTTTTCAAGCACAGCTTTTGTTTCATCAAATGCGTTACGGTTATACAAGCTGTCAAGCATTATCTTCACATCACACATATAGTTTCCGCATATGTGGTAATACTCGTATAGCTCACGCAAATCCATTCCGAAAATTTCTCTTTCGGAAATAAACGTACCTGCCCTCATATTACGCTTATGCAGATGCTTCCAATGCGAATAAAACTCATTCGGGTCAATGTCTGAATTGTTCTTTTCAAGTATCCTTCTCGCCGCATCAACCGAGCCGCTGCCTGTTGAAATAAGCGTGCCGTATACGTCAAACAGAATTGCTTTTATCATCTGTTACCTCATATCAAAATATATTCGTCAATTCAAGCAAATTATCAACAGCATAATCCGCTTCATAATCTTCATTTTCAGATGTCTGATAAACCGCAAATCCTTGTCTTATCCATACGGTTTTCATACCAAGCTTTTTAGCAGGGTAAATGTCATTGTCAAGCCTGTCTCCAACCATAACAGCATTTTCTGCCGCACATTCTGCTTGTTCAAGTGCATACCGAAAAATCCTCTCGTCAGGCTTTGCAAAGCCAAGTTCCGCAGAAGCTGCTACAACATCTATGTACCTGCTCAAACCCCAGTTTTCAAGCCTTTCGGCAGTACCCAAACTTTGATTTGCGATTACACCGATTTTGTAGCCCTTACCCCAAAGATATTTCAGCACCCTTTCCGCATCGGGATACAAAATTTCGTCCTCCTTATGCCAAGGCGTTTTCGTCAGACCGAAATGCTTTATCGTTTCAAGGTCACCCTTCAAATTCTGCTTTGCAAAATAAATCAGCTTTTCATTGAATTGCTCAAGGGTTATATCCGTGCCCGAAATTGCGTCACGAATTCTGTGATTGTAAGCCTCTGTTTCGTCAACAAGCGTTGAGCCAATATCAAAGAAAATCCATTTTGTCTGTTTAATTTCACGATATTTTCTATCCAATTCAACAAGGCAAAGATACAATTCCGTAGGGTTGTTCATATCCCAGCCCCAGTCCTTGAATGCATACGCAAATGAAACTAAAAACCGTTTATCCTGAGGCGGAAGCAATCCGCTTTCTACGGTTTCAAGAAGCTTATTCATTTCAGGAATAATCACTTCCATAGCTTGCTTCAATGTACATTCGTGCAAGATACCTTTTTCATAATCTTCGACTATTTCATTGCATAGCTTCAGGCACTCTTTTATTTTATCAATAAAGCTGTTCATTTCATTACCCCACAAATTCACCCTCGGCAAAAGCGGCAGCACCGCCATTGCCCAAAATAAATTACATAATAAAAATTGTAGGGGCGGCGTTTCGCCGCCCGCAAGTTATTCACCAAACGGGACGGGAAACCCGTCCCCTACAAAATCAATTACATAAGAGAGTTGTAAAGTGCTGTGATATCTTCAACGGAAGTATCCTTAGGGTTGCCCGGACGGCAAGCATCGTCAAATGCAGACTGTGCAAGGAAAGGAATATCCTCAG
>CALATN010000104.1 GCA_937891895.1 uncultured Clostridia bacterium | reverse complement strand
ATCAAAGTGGTGGTATGGAACAGCTAACGGAGCTATAATACAAGGTTTTACCTTGTGTTGTAGCTCCGTTTTGTTTTTTCAGGAGGTGAACAAAATGATTTACAGAACAATATCCCTTTGTCAGGGAAAAGGCAGTATCGGACACAACAACAGAGTATTCCATACAAAGAATACTACTGGTCAGGGCAAGCGTGGTAAGATACTTATCAGCAAGGCGGCTCTGCTCGAATATCTGAAAACATAAAAAAGCGTGAGGTTTTCGCTCACGCTCTTGAATACACATTACTCGAATATATTTATGATATATCCATCAATAGTTGTCAAACTGCAAGTTTTTCCGCCCCAAGGCTGAACTGTCACTTCGGTGATTTTATCCCAGCCATTTGAAGTGATGTAATTATACATCTTCTGAATATCGCTAACCTGCATAAATGAAATCATTCTTGGTTCGGGTGTTCCACTGAACATCTGCATTCCTGTAAATGGTGCTAAATGTGTGAGTTCGACTTCAGGAAGCATATCAAAAACAACACCGTAGCAACCGTTACCGTTACAATCCCGCTCAACAATGTTGCTGTACCAGCCTAATACTTTTTCAAACCATTTTGCAGTTCTGTCCATATCTGACGTAAAATATATGGGTGCGTTCTCTTTAACAAAATATCCTTTTTCAATAAACTTACTCATTGTTAATACCTCTATTAAAATTGTTTATTCGAGCAAATATCTACATCTGACCAATTGATACTTATTTCATTATACCAAACCCCAAAAATTAAGTCAACCGCCACAAGGCAGAAAGGAGTTGAATGATTAGAAATGTATGTAGTATAAAACAATACTGATTTAAGGCGTGCAGGCGTGCGAAGCCCGATATTGCGTGGTTTGAGTGCCGTGCAAGAGATGTGCGGTTAGTTTTCCGCACGCCTTGTATGCACACCCTCCGCACGCCTGAAACGACGTATATATATATTAAATCTATATAGCAAACACAAAAATGCCGTCCGAGGTGTCCGAAACGTCCGTGGACACCTTCTTCGGACAGTTTAAACAACGTATTTACGGCTTTCGGACAGCAGGACAGCAGTTTTTCTATTGCACCATATATGCTGTACATAAGCTGTCCCTGTAATGACACATTTCTGTGAAACACACTTGACTTTGTGATTGTAAAGCGTTAAAATGTACATAGCAGAAATATGCCATAAATCAGGAAACGCTGATTAAGCCGAAGGCATCGTTTCCGACGCTCGAAAATACTTTACTGAGAGTGTCGTGAAACGATTTAATCAGCGATTCCTTAACATCAAAAGGAGAGATGTACTATGGCAAATATTCAGAAGAGAGGAAACTCTTATCGTATAAAAGTATCCTGCGGATATGATACTCACGGCAAACAGGTTATCCAGTCTATGACCTGGAAGCCTGATGAAAAAATGACAGAAAAGCAGATTGAAAAAGAACTCAACCGTCAGGCTGTACTGTTTGAAGAAGCCTGTATGAAAGGCAATGTTGTTGTCACAATAAAATTTGAGGATTTCGCTCGCCAGTGGTTTAAGGAATATGCTGAAATCAAGCTGAAACAGCGTACCGTTGAGGGCTATCATCAGATGGAAAAGCGTATCTACAAGGCTATCGGTCACATACGTTTAGATAAGCTTACCACACGCCATATTCAGAAGTTCATTCTTGAACTCTGTGACGCTGAACGTGAAGACGGTCGCAACCGTAACGGCGGTAAGCTTTCCACTAAAACAATCAAGCTTTACAAGTCAATGATTTCTACTATCTGCGACTATGCTGTCAAAATGCAGATGATTTCAACCAATCCCTGCAAGAATGTTACAATTCCAAAGGTTGTTACTCTCGAAAAGGACTACTACTCCATCGAAGAAGCACAGCACCTTATGGAGCTTTTCAATGAGGAAAGTGAAGAAAATTACAAGTATGTATGCTTTTTCATTCTTGCAATTTACACTGGTTTCCGTTTGGGAGAACTTCTCGGTCTTGAATGGAAGGACGTAAATTTTGAAACCAATGTTATCACTGTAAACAGGACTTGCCTTTACTCTAAAGCAAAGGACGGACTTTATACTGAAACTCCTAAAACAAAGCAGAGTATGAGAAGTCTTAAAGTTCCGCAGGGTGTAATTGATATGCTTAAAAAGTGGTATGATTTGCAGGATAAACAGCGTAAAAAGGTCGGCAGCAAATGGATTGAAACTGACAGGATCTTTACCAAATGGAACGGACTTACTCTTGACAGAACAGCACCGGGTTACTACTACAAGCGTTTCTGTGAAAGAACGGGTATGAGATATGTTTCAACTCATTCAATGCGTCATCTTAATGCAAGTCTGCTCATTAACGCAGGTATTGATGTAAAAACCGTTCAGAGCTGTTTAGGACATAGCACGGCTACAACGACTTTACAAATTTATGCTCATACCTTTCAAGCTGCACAGATCCGTGCAATGGACACGGTTGCAAATACTATCAGTATGAAAAAGGCTTCAAATGAGTGATTTTCTGAAATAACGGACAAACAACGGACAAAACAGTTTTCAAGGCAAAATAAAAACCCCGCAAACGCCTATTTTACGGGCTTTTGCGAGGTCGATATTGGTGCCGCTAACCGGACTTGAACCGGTACGGTATCGCTACCGAGGGATTTTAAGTCCCTTGTGTCTGCCTATTCCACCACAGCGGCAAAACTAACATTTACTAAATAATTATACAATATTTACAGCTTTTTGTCAAGAGTAAAAATAACTTATATTAACAAAAGGGTATGGTGTTAGAAACAGCCATACCCTTTGCCGTGTTTAAAAATGTACGGCTTGCTTTGTGTTAACTGAAAGCTTGAAACGCAGACGAAGGTTGTCCGTGATGAGTGCAATAAATTCCGAGTTGGTAGGCTTGCCCTTGCCAACGCTTATTGTGTATCCAAACATGCCATTCAGTACGTCGACATCGCCTCTGTCCCAGGCTGTTTCAATAGCGTGACGAATAGCACGTTCAACACGGGAAGCAGTTGTGTTGAAATTCTTAGCAACAGTAGGGTAAAGCAGCTTTGTAATGCTCTCCAGCATTTCTTCATCATTAAGTGAAAGAATGATTGCTTCACGGAGGTAATGATAACCCTTGATGTGAGCGGGTATGCCAATCTGATGAATGATATCTGTAACAATCATATCAAGTCTTGAACTGTCGTCAGATGTATTCATTTCCGAGACGGAAAGCATAGAAACTCTTTTGACAGTTTTAAGAAAGTATTCAGCATCAAAAGGTTTAAGAATGAAATATGCGTTGGAAAATGTCATTATCTGCTGTTCGAGGAAAGCGTTCTTACAAGATGAAGCTGTAATGAAGAAAGGCTTTTTGTCAAATTCAGAATTTACCTTTTCAATAAGCCCAAGTGCATCAAAGCTTGTCATGAGAGTATCGCACAGAACAATATCAGGTTCATATTCACGGATTGCAGCAGCTGCAATGCTGCCGTCTGGAAGACATTTTCTGAAATTTACTCCCGAAATTTCCAGCGACTTGAAAAATCCTTCGCTGTATTCCTCAGAATTTACGCATATAAGTATTTTGGGTGAAATTGCCATGGTTATTACCTCCTGTATTTTATGTTCCATATTTTACCATACAAATTTTGGAAAATCAAGTGCTTTTGACAAAATTTCTCAGTAAATTTTCGGTAAAATTTTACATAAAATAACATATTTTTATGTTTTTCGACAAGCACTGACAAGACCAATACAGAAAGTATACAATAATTGGAAAATGAACTCAACAACAATCATGTGTAATATTGTAAACAAATAATGTATTAAATCGACAGCTTTGCATAAATTGTTGAAAATACGTTAAATATGTGGTTTACCACTTGAAAAAAATACAAATATAATGTATAATTCAAAGTATTGATTATAATTAAGGAGAAATGGATTATGAAGATTTCAAAAATTATCTGCGCAGTACTTGCTTCTGCAATGGTACTTGCGTTTGCAGGCTGTGCTGAAAAGGAAAAAACAACTCTCGTTATGGCAACAAACGCCGAATTCCCACCATACGAATACCGTGAAGGCGACCAGATTGTTGGTATCGACGCTGAAATCGCTCAGGCAATCGCTGATGACCTCGGACTTGAACTTGTAATTGAAGATATGGCTTTTGATTCTATTATTGCTGCTGTTCAGTCAGGCAAGGCTGATATGGGTGTTGCAGGTATGACTATTGATGAGGACAGACTTATGAACGTTAATTTCTCTACACCTTACACAACAGCCGCTCAGGTTGTTATCGTAAAGGAAGGCTCTGCAATTACTTCCCCTGCTGACCTCGTTGGCAAGAAAATCGGTGTTCAACTCGGTACAACAGGCGACATCTTCGCAGGTGATATCGAAAACGCAACAGTTGAGCGTTTCAATAAGGGCTTTGAAGCTGTACAGTCCCTCAACCAGGACAAGGTTGACGCAGTAATCATCGACCGTGAACCTGCAAAGGTATTCGTTACACAGAATGAAGGCCTTGCAATCCTTGACGAAGCTTATACAATTGAAGAATACGCAATTGCAGTTGCAAAGGACAATACAGAACTTCTCGACCAGATCAACGCTTCACTTGCAAAGCTTGAAGAATCAGGCAAGCTTGAAGAAATCATCGGTAAGTACATCAAGGCTGAATAAAAGCAAATCTATATTTTCGGTGTGCAGGGCAGCCGTCCTGCACGCTGTTTTTCAGTCAAGTCACATAAAATAATCGGGAAAGGGTTGTTCAGATGACGGAATGGTTCAAGGAACTGGCGGACAGGTTCTATAACAATTTTATAAAAGATGACCGCTGGCAGTATATAACCAACGGTTTGTGGGTTACAATACAGATAACAGTGCTTGCAGTGCTGGTTGGTATAGTAATCGGCTTCCTCGTGGCAATTATACGTTCAACGCACGATAAAACAGGCAAGTTGAAAATTGCAAATTTTATCTGCCGTATCTATCTTACAGTAATAAGAGGTACGCCTGTTGTTGTTCAGCTGCTCATTATTTATTACGGTATTTTTGCTTCCGTAAATATCAATAAGATGATTGTCGCTGTAATTGCTTTCGGTATCAATTCTGGTGCTTACGTCGCAGAAATCGTGCGAAGCGGTATTATGTCCATTGATAAGGGACAGTTTGAAGCAGGCCGAAGCCTCGGCTTCAACTATGCTCAGACAATGATTTATATTATCATTCCGCAGGCATTCAAGAATGTCCTTCCCGCACTTGGCAACGAGCTTATCGTGCTTCTGAAGGAAACTTCCGTATCAGGCTATATTGCTATGGAGGACCTTACAAAGGGCGGCGATATCATCAGAAGCCGTACTTATGACGCTATGATGCCGCTGCTTGCAGTTGCAATCATTTACCTGACAGTTGTAGTATTCCTCGAATTCCTTGTAGGAAAGCTTGAAAGGAGGCTGAGAAACAGTGACCACTGATAACGTTCTTATCTCCGTCAAGGACTTGAAGAAAAAGTTTGACGGTATGGAAAACCACGCTCTCAACGGCGTTTCAGTCGATATCCATAACGGCGAGGTCGTGTTCGTTGTAGGTCCGTCAGGGTCAGGAAAGAGTACGTTTCTCCGCTGCCTTAACCTGCTTGAAGAGCCGACAGAGGGAAAAATCCACTTTGACGGCGTAGATATCACTGACCCGAAAACAGATATCAATATGCACCGTCAGAAAATGGGTATGGTGTTCCAGCAGTTCAATCTTTTCCCACATATGACAGTTATGAAAAATCTTACCCTTGCACCTATGAAGCTTCAGGGGAAAACCAAGGAAGAAGCCGAAAAAACAGCTATGGAGCTACTCGAAAGAGTAGGTCTTGCAAACCGTGCAGACGCTTATCCTAATCAGCTTTCGGGCGGACAGAAACAGCGTATCGCTATCGTGCGTGCACTTTGTATGAAGCCTGAGGTTATGCTTTTCGACGAGCCAACCTCAGCACTTGACCCCGAAATGGTAGGCGAGGTGCTTAACGTAATGAGAGAGCTTGCTGAAGAAAATATGACAATGGTTGTTGTAACTCACGAAATGGCTTTTGCCAAGGAGGTCGCAAGCCGTATTATATTTATGGATAACGGCAATATCCTGGAGGAAAATTCTCCCGAAGAATTTTTCGGCAACCCTAAAAGCGAGCGACTCAAGAACTTCCTCAGTAAAGTTATATAATAAAAATGAACGCCCGAATTTTCGGGCGTTACGTTGTTTAATGGAGGTAACGGAAATGAATTCCGCAATTACCATATTGTATCAGATTGTGATAATGTTCATCCTGATAATGTTCGGCTTTTTCCTTTATAAAAAGGGAAGCTTCACAAAGCGCGGCTGTAACCAGCTTTCAAACTTTGTCCTGAGTGCGGTTTGCCCCGTGCTGATTTTTACATCATTCCAGAAGGAACTTGATGCAAAGCTTATAAGCGGTTTGCTTATGGCTTTTCTCTTTGCCTTTTTTGCACACGTCATACTAATCGTCCTCGGTGCAGTTTTCTGCGGCAAACGCAGGGGAGAGGACGCGGGCGTAGAACGCTTTGCAGTAGCCTATTCCAACTGTGCATTTTTAGGAATACCGCTTATCCAGGCGGTTTACGGCACTGACGGTATCTTCTACCTTACAGCGTATATCGCTTTGTTCAACCTTCTTTCCTGGACTCACGGAATAATGACAATGACGGAGAAGATGAATTTCAAGTTCGCACTCAATGCCCTGAAAGCGCCTGCCGTGGTGGCAACCTTTGTGGGACTTGTTTTCTTTTTCCTGCAAATCCGCCTGCCCGATATCGTGATGCAGCCGCTTAATTATATAGCATCCCTTAATACACCGTTGGCTATGCTTATTTCAGGTATGACAATTGCACGCTCCGATTTGAAAAATGCACTGAAAAAGTCAGGTATTTACCTTACAGGCTTTCTCAAGCTTATTGCTGGACCCCTTATTCTTATGCTTGTAATGCTGCCTTTCGGCGCTGACCCTGTTGTAACCAACACAATCCTTATTTCCGCAGCTTGCCCGACAGCAACTTCTACCATAATGTTTGCCACAAGATACAGCAAAAACGCAGTATATGCCTCTGAAATATTTGCCGTTTCAACTATTGTTTCAGCAGTTACAATGCCATTAGTGCTGATGATTGCATCGTTTTTTATGTGAAAAAGGTGAATTAAGTATGATTTTGAACGGATAATTCCGTTTAAAATAACGTATTTTCAAGGCTATGCTTGACGTGAAAAGGGTTTTTTGCTATAATTTAAAGGTTAATGGAGTAATTCTGAATTGTAATAATTGTTACAAAGTGAATACAAAATTCCTACAATTTGCCTAAATTGATTGACATTTAAGTATTTAGCTGATATCATTACTTTCAGAGAAACGCCGTATTGAAAGGAGGCTGGGAAAATGGAACGCTTGAATTTATGCTATGGCTGTATGAATCCCATTGAAGAAGGAACAGAAATCTGTCCTGAATGCGGATATCACGTCGGCGCACCTCATCTCCCGTCTTATCTTGCTCCCGGAATTACTCTCAATGACAGATATATAATCGGAAAGCTGAAATCCTACAATGGTGAAAGTGCAGATTATATTGCTTACGATACAATTACCGAATCAAAGGTTATTGTAAAGGAATATATGCCTGATACTCTCTGTACCCGTGAAAAGGGCGGAAGCTTTATCAATGTAAATCCAAACTGTATGCCTCAGTATAAGACTTACCTTTCCGAATTTGCGGAGCT
This sequence comes from uncultured Clostridia bacterium, assembly GCA_937891895.1. Lineage (GTDB taxonomy): Bacteria > Bacillota > Clostridia > Oscillospirales > Ruminococcaceae > RGIG8773. The sequence continues at coordinate 7,819 of CALATN010000104.1, read as the reverse complement.
TAATAAGGTTCTTTCCAAAATGCGTACCCTCAATCATATCAATGCAGCAATTGATATGTTCGGTGATAACAATACAGCTTATGTTGTATTTGGTTATCTTGAGGGAATGACTATCGGAGAATACCTGAAAATGAACGCAGGCGAACTTGATTGGGATGAGGTAAAAAAGCTTTTCCCGCCAATTTTTACAACTCTTTCGCTTGTTCATAATGCAGGCCTTGTACACAGAGGAATTTCGCCTGAAAACATTATTATTACCGATAGCGGTGAGCTTAAACTGACAGGTTTCTGTATATCTGATGCAAGAACAGCAAATACCGAGCTTGCTTCCGAGATTTATAACGGATATGCCGCACCTGAACAGTACAACTCAAATAACTGGCAGGGCACATGGACAGACGTGTACGGAATTTCCGCACTTCTGTACCGTATACTTACAGGTGTTGTCCCAACAGAAGCAACAAGCAGAATGTCCAGCGATAATCTCATTGAACCTGCACAGCTTAACCCCAATATTCCAAGAAACGTTTCAAAGGTTATTATGAACGGTATGAATATGAACGGGGAAATGCGTATTCAGACAATTACAGAGCTTGTTACACAGCTGTTTGAACAGCCCGAGTATAATTCCAAAAGATTGTCTTCATCAAGTACACAGACAATTACCATTCCAAAGCAGGGACAAAGCAATTCCAAGAGCAATAAACCAATAAGCAGACACGGCCTTTTTATAATGATAATGATTGTAATACTTTGTATTGGTATGTTTGGTCTTGTAATGCTTATTGTCTATATGGATGACAACAGCGGAGAAATACAGAAAACCGACCTCTCTACATTCACTCAGATAAGTGAAGGAAGTGTTACCGAAACAACACCGCTTCAGACCCTTGCACCTATGCAGGAAACCACTGTTGCTACAACCACGGAAGGTGACAACGGCATTGTCTATGTAATGAATGACCTTACCGGCAAGAATTACGAAATCGTAAGTAAGTCAGATTCCTATAACCTTATGTTTACTGCTGAATTTGAATATAATGATAATTACCCCAAGGGTACTATTTTCCAGCAGTCAATTCCCGCAAATGAAGTTTATAAGGAAAATTCCGAAATCCTTGTCAAGGTAAGTATGGGACCAAGATACATTGAAATTCCTGATTATCTTACAATGGAAAAGAAAGCTTATTTTGATAAGCTTAATGCTCTCGGGATCAAGTATGAGGAAGAAGAGCTTGAAACAATGGATACTCTCGAAGGCTATGTTACAAAAACAAGTAAAGAGCCTGGTGAAAAGCTTGACGCAGAAGCAGGCGAAACACTTATCGTGTACGTTGCTGTAAATCCGCCAAGTGCCCAGACAATAGTAACAGAACCATTTGAAGACCCGTTTGCAGGCTTTACAGATACCATTGCAACAGAAGAGGCTGACATCATAATTACAATTTACGATTAACAATAAAAACAGCGTTGAGTATAAATCTCGGCGCTGTTTTTGCATTTGTTAACAAAGCGTACACAAATATGCTGCTGCAATATGGTATAATAATATGAAATGCTGTGCGGAATAATAAAATGTTTTGTGCACAATAACCTATATCTGCTTGCGGCGAAAGAAGGTATCATATGAATGAGCTTGTTGTCAGAATAACTGTTCTGACTCTGTGTGTAATAGTTCTGCTGACAGTAGTCATCATGGCAATCACAGGGAATGAGGATACAACATCAGCAGATGTGGACCTTTCCGATTATTATTATGTTGAAACAACCGAAACAACAGTTGTTCCCGAAACAGAAGCAACTACTGTTACAACAACCGAAGCAACTACTACTTCACAGGAAACTGCAGCACCCGAAACAGAACCGCCTCTGACGGATACATCAGGAAGAAGAATTATCACCAGCCGTCAGCGTAAGGATTACGATGATAATTCCGTGTACATAGATATGCAGAATATCCTCCAGCTTCCCGAATTGCCTGTAGGCTGTGAAATAACCGCACTGACAATTCTTCTCCGCCATTACGGCTTTGATGCGGAAAAGACTGATATGGCACTTAACTATCTGCCGATAAGCTGGGGCAATGCCCGCTACGAGGACGGCAAAACCTATAAGGACAGCTTCTTCAACTATTTTATAGGTGACCCGTTCGGCAAGGGATACGGCTGTTTTTCGGGTGCAATCGAAAAGGCTGCCAATAAGTATATTTCCGAACACGGCGGCGGATATACCGTAAAAAATATTTCAGGTGCACACCCCGATGTGCTGTACGATTACCTTGCAGCAGGAACTCCCGTACTTTGCTGGGCAACTGACGGAATGATTGAGCCTGAGTATTACGAAACCTGGTACGACAATGAAACAGGGGAACAGCTTGACTGGTACTTGAACGAGCATTGCTTTGTACTTGCAGGCTTCAATATAGATGCCGACCTTGTTACGCTGAATGACCCGATGAAGGGCATTATCGACTACAATATCAATAAATTCGAAACCCGTTACGATCAGATGCACAGACAGGCAATCGTAATTATCCCCGATGGCGGAACTGATGCCGTGGAAAGTATTTATGCCGAAACATCTGTAAGCGAAACTTCCGAAGCAGTGACTGAAACAGTTACCGCAGAAACCGAAGCTTCCGATGCTGCTGTGACAGAATCAGAATACGTTTCTGAAAGCGAAACAGAACAGGATATTGACTTTTTGTGGTAAAATAATAATTTTTGTTAAAAAACTATTGAAATTATGTTTAAAATGTTGTATAATAAAAAATGTGCAATAGCAATATGCTACAGCACTTTATTATGAAATAATAAGGAGTTGTTTCAAATGGGTCTTATTAAAGCTGCAATCAGTGCTGTCGGCGGTACACTTGCCGATCAGTGGAAGGAATATTTCTATTGTGAAGCAATGGCAAGCGACGTGCTTGTTCAGAAGGCTTCCAAAAGAGTAAATGGCAAGTCCTCTAATACAAAGGGCAGCGACAACGTTATCACTCAGGGCAGTGGTATCGCAGTTGCTGACGGTCAGTGTATGATTATCGTTGAAAACGGTAAGATTCTTGACGTCTGCGCGGAGCCTGGCGAATATACATTCAATATCTCAGGTGAGCCTTCTATCTTTGCAGGCGACCTCGGTACAAGCATCAAGGAAACCCTTTCCTCCATCGGTGACCGTATCGCTCACGGCGGTCAGCCTTCAACAGATACAAGAGTTTACTACTTCAATACAAAGGAAATCATCGGCAACAAGTATGGTACACCATCACCTGTTCCTTTCCGTGTTGTAGACGCAAATATCGGTCTTGATATCGACGTGTCAATCCGTTGCAACGGTGAGTATACATATAAAATTGTTGACCCGCTTCTTTTCTATACAAACGTATGCGGCAACGTTTCCGATGTTTACCGCAGAAGCGAAATCGACAGCACACTCAAGATGGAGCTTATGACAGCTCTCCAGCCTGCGTTTGCAAAGATTTCCGCTATGGGTATCAGATACAGCGCACTCCCTGGTCATACTCTCGAAATTGCTGACGCTCTCAACGAAGTTCTCTCCAAGAAGTGGACAGAGCTCCGCGGTATCAAGATTGCTTCCTTCGGTGTTAACTCTGTAACTTGCTCACCTGAAGACGAAAAGATGATCAAGGATCTCCAAAGAACAGCTGTAATGCGTGATCCTTCTATGGCAGCTGCTACAATGGTAGGTGCACAGAGCGAAGCTATGAAGGCTGCTGCTTCCAATTCAGGCGGCGCAATGATGGGCTTTATGGGTATGAATATGGCTCAGCAGGCAGGCGGTATGAACGCTAACCAGCTCTTTGGTATGGCTCAGCAACAGCAGATGGCTCAGCAGCAGATGGCAGCTCAGCAGGCTGCTCCTGTTCAGCAGGCTCCTGCAGCAGGCGGCTGGAAGTGCTCCTGCGGTGCAACAAACACTGCTAAGTTCTGTTCCGAATGTGGCTCTCCAAAACCCGCAGCAGACGGCTGGACTTGTTCCTGCGGTGCTGTAAACAAGGGTAAGTTCTGTGCTGAATGTGGCTCACCAAAGCCAGCAGGCGCACCTCTCTACCGTTGCGATAAGTGTGGCTGGGAACCTGAAGATCCTGCAAACCCACCTAAATTCTGTCAGGAATGCGGCGACCGTTTCGATGAGAATGATATAAAGTAAAATCTTGAAACGGCTGAATTCTTTTCAGCCGTTTCTTTTAAATGAAAGGGGTATGTTATGGCAGCTCTTATTGATTATAAATGTCCCTGCTGTGGCGGCGGAATAGAGTTCGACAGCCAGAGCCAGAATATGAAGTGTCCCTACTGTGACACCGAGTTTGAAGTCGATGCAATTAAGGAATTCAATGAGCTTTCACAGCCTGAAGAAGATAATTTCTCCTGGGAAAATCCAAGTGCAGAATGGGATTCAACAGAGCAGAACGGAATGAAGGTATATTCCTGCGAAAACTGCGGCGGTCAGATTGTTGCCGATGAAACAACATCAGCTTCCGCCTGCCCATATTGCGACAGCCCGATTGTAATGTCAGGACAGTTCGAAGGCGGCCTGAAGCCTGACCTGATTATTCCGTTCAAGATTGATAAGGAGGGCGCAAAGGAAGCCCTCAAGAACTTTATGAAGGGCAAGTTCCTTCTTCCAAGCGACTTTGCTTCCAATAACAGAATAGAGGAAATCAAGGGTGTTTACGTTCCTTTCTGGCTCTACGACTGTGAGGCTGACGCAAAGCTTAAATTCAAGGCAACCAAAACAAGATGCTGGCGTTCGGGTGACTATGAATATACCGAAACACAGCATTATATGATAATCCGAAGCGGTGATATCAGCTTTGATAAGGTTCCTGTTGACGGATCAACAAAAATGCCTGATGAATATTCCGAAGCAATTGAACCATATAACTACAATGATTGTAAGGAATTCCTCCCTGCGTACCTCGCAGGTTACCTTTCCGACAAGTACGATGTAGACGCAGAAGCAAGTCAGCCACGTGCCAACGAGCGTATCAAGACAAGTACCCTCCAGGAATTTGAAGATACCGTAAAGGGTTACGATACCGTAATTCCTCAGTCTGTAAATATTCAGCTGAAAAGCGGTAAAATCCGTTATGCACTTCTCCCGATCTGGATGCTCAATACCAAGTATAAGGGTGAAATGTACAACTTCTCAATGAACGGTCAGACAGGTAAGTTCGTTGGTAATCTTCCTACTGACTGGGGTAAGCTCTGGAAACTGTTTGCCGCAATAACAGCAGGTGTGGGTGCCCTCGCATTCGTTGTTCAGGCATTTATTCTGTAAGGAGGTGCAGCTATGAAACTTAACAAAATTTTTTCAGCAATTCTCGCAGCTGCAATGTGCCTTACCTTTACAGCTGTAAACGTGTCTGCCGCAAACGCAGATAAGGTTGTGGACAATGCAGACATCCTCACCGACAGCGAGGAACAGCAGCTCGAAGCAAAAATGACAGGAATTGTCGATAAGTACGGCTACGATATCGCTGTTGTAACCGTAAATTCCACAGACGGCAAGTCAATGATGGATTATGCCGATGATTACTACGATTACAACTATTACGGCGAAGACGGACTTATGTTGCTTGTTGATATGGGCGGCCGTGACTGGTGGATTACAACAGATGGAAAGGGAATTTCCGCATTTACTGACAAAGGAATACAGAATGTAGGTGATGCTGTAGCGGAGTACCTTTCTGATGATGAATATTATAATGCATTTGACTTGTTTGCTGACCTTGCGGAAGAATATATTGATGTGTATGAAACAACAGGACGTCCGATGGAAAATCAAAAGAATTATTTCGTAATCGCACTTATTTCTCTCGGAATCGGTTTGGTTATTGCAGCAATTGTATGTCTTGTACTTAAATCTCAGCTTAAAACAGCTGTCCTTCAGACAAATGCAACCGAATATGTGCGTAAGGGAAGCAAGAATGTAACCTACGCAAGAGATATTTACTTGTACAAGAAGGTAACAAGCAGAAAGATTGAATCTGAAAGCAGTACCCATACAAGTTCCAGTGGTGACACACACGGAGGCGGCGGAGGCAGCTTCTGATAATATCATAATAAAAACGCTGTTTAATACTTAGGTATAAAAAACAGCGTTTTTTTTTGTACAATGTGATACTTGAATGCGGGGAATGTATGTGATAAAATTAGATAAGGTGTATATTGTTGCACTTTATTGTAAGAAAATGACAATTCGCTCTGTCGGAGGAATTATATGTTTAAAGGCAAAAAAATAATCGCTGTCTGTATTCCAAGACCATACGAAGCAACCCGCTTCAGATATATAGAACTGCTTAATGCTGCGGCAGTAAGCAGGGATTTCAAACTTTTTGTATATCAGACAAACTCTGATTTGTTTATGAATAATACTTCCGATATCGGAGAAGAGTATGTGTTTGACCTTATAGATTATGACGTGGTTGACGGAATAATTGTTTTCACAGAAATGATAAAAAATCAGAAAATATGCCGTAAAATTGCCGATAATGCGATCAGCAGGGGAATCCCTGTAATTTCCGTTGAAGCACCTATGGAAGGCTGTATAAATATGAAGCATGATTATGGTGATTGCTTTGAGAAAATCGTGCGTCATATAATCATAGACCATAAGCTTACCAAGGTTAATTTTATCGCGGGCTTTGAAGGAAATCCTTTTTCGGAAGAACGTCACGATGTGTATAAGAAGGTGCTTGCCGAGCAGGGAATTCCATATGAGAAGGAACGTGTAGGGTACGGTAATTTCTGGGAATATCCTACAAGACAGGTTATGGAGAAATTTCTTGCTGACGGTAAGGAGCTTCCTGAAGCAATTATCTGCTGTAATGACGTAATGGCAATGGCAGCTTGTAAATGCCTTTCAGAGAAGGGATATTCAGTTCCTGATGATATTATTGTTTCAGGCTTTGACGGTATCGAAGACGAAAAGTATCATTCTCCGCGTCTTACAACCTGCCGAAGCAGTGAGGAAAACCTTGCAAGAAAAGCCGTGGATATTATTGAGCGTGCAATGAACGGGGAAAAGATTGCTGATGAAGTCCATATCAGCTTTGAAATGGTTGTGTCACAGTCCTGCGGTTGTCAGAAAAAGCAAACCGAAGATGGTTCTGTAATGATTAACGAGCTGCATACGCGTCTTAACGGCTATATGCAAAGAAGCTACAATATGACCAGTTTATCTACAATCATCAGCAATGAAAAAAATATCGAAAATATATATGAGCATCTTGTACATAAGGAAGAACTTATGGATACATATTGTTGCCTGAATACAGATGCATTGCAGCCAAGAAGCGGAATAATGGAACGGGAAAGCGAGTTCCCGTTTACAGATGAAATGCTGATGGTTTTCAAGGGAAGCTATGATAAGCCTATTACTGAGGTTATTCGCTTCAATCGCAAGGATATAGCGCCGCATCTTGATAATTATATCGGCTGGCAGGTTCCGCTTGTGTTCACATCAATTCACTATCTTGATACCTGTCTTGGCTATCTTTGTATGGCAATGCCTGTGGAAATGATACATTTCGAACGTATTCCGCAGGTTTCAGAAGCATTTGGCAACGGCTTCGGTAACGTAAGAATGTTTTCTGCAATGGAAAGGCTATATACGCACGATACACTTACTGAGCTTTATAACCGTCGTGGTTTCTATCAGCTTGTGCTTCCTGAATTTGAAACAGCAACCCGTGACGGTTTAACAGTAGCAATCGTTTCTGCCGACCTTGACGGTCTTAAAATCATCAACGATACCTACGGACATTCCGAGGGTGACTGTGCAATCAAGGTTGTGG
>CALATN010000103.1 GCA_937891895.1 uncultured Clostridia bacterium | reverse complement strand
AGCCCTTTACACGGAAGGAAACTTCGCCGGGAACTGCCTTGATACCGTCGATGATGAACTTGAAAAGTGCAGCAAAGCCCATTCCTGCGAATACTGTAGAAGCATTTGCACCGCCTTCTTCACCAGCGAGAAGAACTTCAGCACAAGCTGTTCCCTCAGGGTAAGGAAGAGTGCCATGTTCCTTAACGATAAGGGCATTACGGAGAGGTACCATAAAGAATACACCGAGAAGACCGCCGAGGAGGGCGATAAGTGTAATTTCAACGATACTGGGCTTTTCCATTACGCCTTCGGAAGCCCACAGGAAGAGTGCAGGGAGTGTAAAGATTGCACCTGCTGCAAGGGATTCACCAGCTGAACCGATTGTCTGAACAACGTTACTTTCGAGTATAGAGTTTTTCTTCATAATAACTCGGATGACACCCATTGAGATAACAGCTGCAGGGATAGACGCTGAAACTGTCATACCAACTCTGAGTCCGAGGTAAGCGTTAGCCGCACCGAACACAACAGCGAGGATAACACCCATAATGATTGATGTCACCGTAAGTTCCGGCGTAACCTTTGACGCAGGAATATACGGCTTGAATTCTGTTTTATTTTCCATAACCGCCTCCAAACTGTCACATATTATGACAATATATATTTATAGTGCACTAATTATAACACATTTTGACACAACAATCAAGCAAAAATAACAATGTTAAGACTCCGCACAAAATTCCGCAACATATCTTCCATTTTATGATGTAATATATGCAAAACAAGGTTGAAAATTTGTAGTATATGTGGAAAATAAACTAAATCCCTTGACGTTTTACAGCGCAAATGGTACAATAAGTATATAAAAATTGGTAATCAATACCTTTGAAAGGATGATTTATTATGGGTAAATTCGTAATCAAGGCTACAAAGACAGGCTTCACTTTCAGCCTCAAGGCTGGCAACGGTGAAATTATTGCAACAGGCGGCGAGGTTTACTCCAGCCTTGACAGCTGCAAGAACGGTTGCGCAAGCGTTGCAAAGAATGCTCCTATCGCTGCAATCGAAGACCAGACAGTTGAAGGCTTTGCTACTGAAAAGAATCCTAAGTTTGAAATTTACAAGGACAAGGCAGGCGAGTTCCGCTTCCGTCTGAAGGCTTCCAACGGTCAGATTATCGCTGCAAGCGAAGGCTACGTTAAGAAGGACAGCTGTAAGAACGGCATCGAAAGCGTTAAGAAGAACGCTGTTGACGCTCCTGTTATTGAGCCTGAAGAATAATTTGTACATAAGCCTCCGAGTTTCGGAGGCTTGTTTTTTGAGGTGTACTATGGGTAACATTGAAATCGCAAAGGAAACGCTTTCCATTATCAAGAGAAGGCACTATACAGTTTCGAGAAAGAAAATTTATCTCACTGACATTGATATTGAAAAGGTTGTTGTGTACTCCCCAGCTGATGGTGAGGAATTGCTGAAAAAGGATTTTTCGGGCAAGCAGGGCGAAATGTGTACTTTTTCGGTAGTGAACAAGGACTCGTTCGAGACGGCAAAGTGCTTTGACAAGCCGTTTGTTATGAATTTTGCAAATGCACACAGGGCAGGCGGCGGATTTGAACTTGGTGCAAATGCACAGGAAGAGGCACTTTGCAGATGCAGTACGTTGTTTGCTTCGATTTCGTCAGCTGAGGCAAAGGAAATGTATCGCTACAACAATTCTCATATCTGTGCTGTTGAGTCGGACTATATGCTGTTATCCCCCGAAGTCTGCGTATTCCGTGATGCAGAGGGTCAGCTTATGGAAGACTATTTCACTGCGGCGGTAATTACCGTGCCTGCCCCTAACAAGAGAGGTGCGGCGATGTTTGCGACAAGCAAGCTTATCAGTGAAACCTTTATCCGCAGGATAAGAATTATGCTTGCTATTGCTGCTGAAAACGGGTATAGAAACCTTGTACTTGGCGCGTGGGGTTGTGGTGCTTTCGGCAACAAGCCTGAATCTGTTGCGGAATATTTCCGTCAGGTACTTATTGATGAAGGGTACGGCAAATGCTTTGATAATGTGTGTTTTGCAATTTACGGCAGTACGGACAGCAGGAATTTCGTGGTATTCAATGATGTGCTCGGATCATAATGCAGCTGCATCTTACTCTTGACAAATTATATCAATAATGATATAGTAAATACAATTGAATATGATACGAAATACGGTTCGAAATCAGTTTACAATGTAATCTGACGCGTAGACTAACAGGGAATTCGGTGTGAATCCGAAGCAACCGCCATTACTGTATTTGACGAGAGGGGCACATAATGCCATTGAGCAACTGCTTGAGAAGGCTGTGCACCACGCAGAAATGCTTTGTCATAAGTCAGGAGACCTGCCGTGTTTTGAGGTTTAAACAGCTTGGGACGTGAAGCAGCGCAACCGATTATCATGAAGCAAAATCGCTATTAGCTTTGAAAATTTACATTTTTCAAGGCTGTTTTTGCTGTGTAATCAATTTGCTCCTTCAAACCTTTGAAGGGGCATTTTTATTTTTATGAAATGAGGTAATCACAATGAAAAAACTTATCGCAACAGTATCCGCAATCGCACTTACATTCAGCACAGCTTTTACAGCATTTGCGGCTGAAAAAGCAGATGTATGTGTAACAATTTCCGACGGTACAGGTGCACTTCCGCTCGCTCAGGAAAAAATCACAGTTACAGACGTTGACTCTGACGGTGCACTTACAATCAATGACGCACTTCATATTGCCCACGAGAATTATTACAATGGCGGTGCAGATGCAGGCTTTGCTTCATCTGAAACGGAGTACGGCGTGTCCCTCAATAAACTATGGGGTGTAGAAAACGGCGGAAGCTACGGTTATTACAAAAACAATGTTTCCGCACTGAGCCTCAGCGACACAGTTGCGGACGGTGATTATATCAATGCTTATGTATACAGCTACCTTACAGCCTGGTCTGACGTGTATAGCTGGTTTGATATCGACTCAGCCGAGCTTGACACAGGTGCAGAAATGGCACTGACTCTTTCTTACGCAGGTTATGACGCAGACTGGAATCCTGTTACATTATTTGCAAGCGATGCTGTAATCACAATAAACGGCGAGAAAACAAGCTTCACAACAGATGCTCAGGGCAAGGTGGAAATCAAGTTTGACGAAGAAGGCGAGTACGTAATCAGCGCCGTTTCCGATACACAGACACTGGTTCCTCCCGTTTGCAAGGTAACTGTAACAGCTCCTTCCGACAGCGAAACAACCGCTCCTGCAACAGGCAACAGAACAAGCGGACTTGTTGCAGTAACAGCAATCGCTCTTGCTGCAGCTTGCCTTACAAAGAAAAATGAAAAGTAAGATTTCAGCGGTAATTTCCTGCCTGTTGGCTGTATTTCTGCTATCACTTACGGTGCACGCCGAACAAGGTGCAGTATCAGAAATTATCGCATACAACCTCAGCGAAAGCAGTGCAGAAACCGTACAGGAGTGGATTGATAAAACTCTTTCCGAAAATGCAGGGAACGGCTCAGAGTGGTATGTAATTGCTCTGAGTAAAAGCGGGGAATACGATTTTTCATCGTACAAAGCTGTCCTTGAAGCGTACGTGGAAAACAACGAAATCCGTTCAGCAACCTCACGTCAGAAGTGCGCACTTACGCTCCTTGCTGTGGGAAGCGACTCTGCCTATATCGCTGAAACAATGGAAAATTCAGTCGGAGAACAGGGGCTGATGAGTTACGTTTACGGCTTGCATATGCTAAATAACGGCTGCACAAGTGCAGTACATACTGCCGAAAGTGTTACAGAGCAGATTTTATCTATGCAGCTTTCCGATGGCGGTTGGGCTGTAATGGGTGAGTATGGTGATCCTGATGCAACTGCAATGGCAATCCAGTCACTTGCGCCATATTACAGTGAAAATGAAGCTGTGAAAAGTGCAGTTGATAATGCTGTTCAGTTCCTTTCAGATAAACAGCTTGATAACGGTGGTTACAAGTCTATGGGCAAGGAAGCTTCTGAGAGTGTTTCACAGGTAATAATAGCACTTTCCGCAATTGAAATTGATATTGAAGCTGACAGCCGTTTCATAAAAAATGGGAACACGCTGTTTACTGCCTTGGAGCAATTCCGACTTGCTGACGGGAGCTATTGTCACGAAATCGGAGGCGTACAAAACCATATAGCAACTGTTCAGGCATTTATGGCATATGTTGCTTATGAAAAGGGAAATCTGTTTGTAATTGAAAGGTCGGATAATCCGACAGCTGAAACAACAGTCGGTGTAACAGAGCGGGTTGAAGAAATAACAATTACTGAAGCGGACAATATTGATGGAGATAAGATGCCGTATAAACCCATTGCCTGTATAATTATTGCGGTAATTGCTGTAATGGTTTGTGTGGTATTGATTTTACTCAAAAAGAACAACAAGAACAATTTTATTGCCGTTGCAGTTATTGCTGCAGTTGGCGTTGCAATTGTACTCTTTACCGATTTTTCAACAGCAGAGGATTACTATGGGGCAGCTTCCGCAAAAACAAATCCTGTGGGTACAGTAACACTGGAAATACGTTGTGATACTGTGGCAGGGCAGGAGGACTATATTCCCCAAAGTGGAGTAATACTTGCTGAAACGGAGTACGCATTTGAAGCGGGCGAAACGGTTTACGATATACTGGTTGAAGCCTGCCGAGAAAACAATATACAAATCGAATTTACAGGCAGCTATATCTCGGGAATGAACTACATTTACGAGTTCGATTTCGGTGAATTGTCAGGATGGATGTATTTTGTCAATGGCGGGGAAGCCTCTGTGGGCTGTGATTCATATAGGCTTTCCGACGGGGACAGAATTGAGTGGATATACAGTCTTGAAATGGGTAATGATTTGAAATAAGGAGTGGTAAAATGAGGATATTTGCTGACAGCAATCCTATTGCGGCGTCATTGTATTTTCTTGCTGTTTCAGGTATAGCAATGTTCAGCGCAAATCCCATAATTTCAGCTATTTCCTTGCTTGGTGCCGTTGTGCTGTTTCTTGTGAACAACGGCAAAAAAAGCTTGTCATATCACTTGTTCTCGTTATTGCTTTTTGCAATAATGTCGCTTGTTAATCCTCTCGTTTCGCACAATGGTGCAACCGTGCTGTTTGTAATCAACAATAACCCTGTTACCCTTGAGGCGCTTATATACGGAATTTGCTCCTCGGTAACAATAATCGCGGTTTTGTATCTGTTCCGTTCTTTTGCACAAGTAATGACAAGCGATAAGCTTTTGTACATTTTCGGTGTATTATCACCTAAGCTTGCACTTATTCTGTCAATGGCATTGCGTTATGTTTCGCTTTTCGGCACGCAGATAAAAAAGGTTCAGGCAAGTCAGAAAGCTCTTGGCTTGTACAAGGACGACAATATCGTGGATAGCTTCAGGGGCGGAATACGAGTTTTCTCGGTAATGATAACGTGGGTGCTTGAGAACGGAATAATTACCGCCGACAGTATGGCTGCAAGAGGCTATGGCATAGGAAAACGTTCACGCTTTTCATTGTTCCGTTTTAAAGCAGAGGATGTGCTTATCATAAGCTGTACACTGCTTTTTTCAGCGTTGACAATATACGGAATAAGCGGTGCGGAATTTGAATTTTATCCGTATATTTCTGCACCTGAAATTGATATAAAGCTTGTTGTCGGATATATTTCATATGGTGCAATGAATTTATTGCCTGTCATAATTTGTGTAAAGGAGGAACTGAAATGGAAATACTTAAGGTCGAAAATCTGAATTTTACTTATCCGTTAACAGCTTCTCCTGCAATAAGCAAAGTTTCCTTTTCCATAAACAAGGGCGAATTTATTGCCGTATGCGGTGCAACGGGAAGCGGTAAGTCAACCCTCCTTCGTCTGCTCAAACCTGAACTTGCACCATTGGGTGAAAAGAGCGGTGAAATCATATTTGACGGAATAACTGTCAGCAATCTTGACGCTGAAAAAAGCGCTTCGGGAATTGGTTTTGTAATGCAGAATCCTGAGCATCAGCTTGTTACCGATACTGTGTGGCACGAGCTTGCTTTTGGCTTGGAAAACCTGAATGTTCCTCAATCAGTTATGGCACGCCGCATAGCTGAAACAGCCGCATATTTCGGGATAGAGAATTGGTATGATAAAAAAGTTTCCGAGCTTTCAGGCGGACAGAAGCAGCTTCTTTGCCTTGCGGCAGTTATGGTTATGAATCCGCAGATTATCGTGCTGGATGAGCCAACATCACGTCTTGACCCGATTGCTGCGTCGGAATTTACAGCAACGCTGAAAAAAATAAACCGTGAGCTTGCGGTTACTGTAATAATTTCCGAGCACCGCCTTGAAGAAATAATTCCTGCTTGTGACAGACTTCTGGTACTGGAAGAAGGTAAAGTAAAAGCTTTGGATATACCGCAAAAGGTTGTTTCATCGCTTGATGAAAAGCTCCTTCGTGCAATGCCTGCTGCTGTACAGCTTTTTCAAGCAGTTGAAGGCAGTGGAGAGTGTCCTCTTAATATCCGTGAGGGACGCAGATTTATTGAGAAAAGCTTCAGCAGCAGGGTAAAAAGTCTGTCTGAGCAAGAGTATGTACATTCGGAGCAGATTGCGGTTCGTTGCAAGGAGGTATATTTCCGTTATGAAAGAAATATGCCTGACGTGCTGAGGGGCTTGAATATGACCGTTTACGAAAGTGAAATTTTCTGTATACTCGGCGGCAACGGTTCAGGTAAATCCACAACGCTTTCCGTTCTGGCTGGACTTGAAAAGCCATACAGCGGAAAAACAGAAATCTTCGGTAAAAAGCTGAATGACTACAAAAATCAGACTCTTTACCGTAATTGTCTTACACTTCTTCCGCAGGATGTGCAGACTGTATTTATGTGCAATACCGTTCGTGAAGAACTTGTGGAAGCAGAAACGGAAATGCTTCCGTTTGATTTTGAAAAGCATATGGATAAACATCCATACGACCTTTCAGGCGGCGAGCAGCAGCTTGTTGCATTTGCAAAGGTACTTGCCGCAAAGCCAAAGCTTTTGCTGTTGGACGAACCAACAAAAGGGATTGATGCGGAGTCAAGGTATCGGCTGATAAAAATTCTGAAAAATCTCAAGTTCCAAGGAATGACTATTGTTATAGTTACTCACGATACGGAATTTGCCTGTGAATGTGCAGACAGATGCGCAATGCTTTTCAGAGGGGAAGTTGTGTCAGAGGCTGTACCACGTGATTTCTTTTCAGAAAACAACTTCTACACGACAGCCATCAGCCGTATGACCCGCGGAATATGGGATAAGGCGGTTTCTGTTGACAACGCTGTAAAGCTTGCGGAGCTTAACAAAGGCGGTGGACAGCCGTGCTTGTGATAAAAAACAGCTGCCTGCGTAATGTGGTAAGGTTTGCTGTTCCGTTTGTGTTGATACCTTGTCTTGTAATACTTGGAGCAACTGTTTTTGAACAGCGCAGATATATTATTGTTGCAATCGGAGTAGCACTTCTGTCCCTGCTGTTGTTTGCGGCAGGATATGAAAAAAAGCCTGTCGGCTCACGAAAAATGGTAATTGTTGCGGTAATGACCGCTTTGTGTATTGTAGGCCGCTTCATTCCGCTTTTTAAGCCGATTACTGCGATTACAGTGATTACGGCAATTTATCTCGGAGGTGAAGCCGGCTTCCTTGTAGGTGCACTATCAGCTTTGCTGTCAAATTTCTATTTTGGACAAGGTCCCTGGACACCGTTTCAGATGCTTGCCTGGGGAATGATAGGCTTGCTTGCTGGTATTTCTGCAAATCCTCTTAAACGTCACAAATGGCTTCTGCTTGTGTATGGAGTCCTTGCAGGAATTTTCTATTCCGCAGTAATGGATATCTGGACAGTAATCTGGTATGATGGCTCATTCCGAACGGAACTTTATCTTGCTTCTATTATAACAGCAATTCCTCATACATTGATGTATGCCGTGTCAAATTTTATCTTCCTGTGGCTTGCCGCAAAACCCTTCGGAGAAAAGCTGGAACGCATAAAAACAAAATACGGAATATAAAAATGGTATCAGGCTTATGCCTGATACCATTTTTCAGATATAGAATTATTTTTTCTGTCTGCGTCTTGCAATCATAATTCCGCCTGCTGTGATAACAAGGAGAATAGCAAGATATGGATACGATGTTGTGTCAACATTTCCGATAGTGTCCGCACTATCACTGATTCCCGATTCAGAGGAAACGTCTTCTTCAGGTTCATTTTCCTCAGGTCTGATTGGGAGGAATGGATTTATCGGAGGCTTAGGAACATTAGGTACGTTCGGTACATCAGGTACACTTGGAGGTGTAGGCTGAACAGGATTGTTCTCTGACTGTCTTATGTAGGTATTTGTCAGTGTAGTAACCGTACCATTTACAACTGTGCTTGTAAGACGGTATCCATCAGGGACATTATTTTCCGCCCATGTGTATTCTATTTCTGTACCGCTTGCGTCATACTTAGGAAGGTCAAGTAAGGTTGCTGTCCAGTTATTTGCATCATTAAGAGTAACATCTGTACCGTTTGAAAGTGTTACGGTGATGCTTGCAGGACGCTTTCCATCAGCATTGTTGCTGTCTGACCAGACCTTTTTGACAGTAGCTTCTGTCTTTTCAGAAGCAAGAGTGTAGGTGTTGATTATGTCGTACCCATTGATTACAGTAGCGTAGCCTGCAACAGCGTCTTCTGTAATTGTGTAGGTAATAGCCTGACCGTTTTCGTTGACATAGAGATTTTCAAATTTGTACTTCCAGCCATCATTTGCTGTAATAGCCTTGGAATCAATCTCTGTTCCGTTGGCGAGAAGACGTACAGTAATGCTTGCAGGACGCTTGCCGTCACGGTTATCGTCATCATTCCATGTCTTTGTGCCCTCAATTGAAGTGGTTTCAGGAGTGTGAGTGTTGGTAATGGTGTAACCGTTGATTACAGTAGTGTAGTCTGCAACAGTATTTTCTGTTATAGTATACACAATAGGAGTATTGCCGTTATTCTTGTCAAGTCCCGTAAATGTGTATGTCCAGCCATTAGCAGCGGTAAGTGTAGCCGATTTCTTTTCAACACCGTCAGCTAAAAGCTTTACAGTGATGCTTGCAGGACGTTTTCCGTCACGGTCATCGTCATCTTCCCAGTTCTTTATAACCTGAACGCTTGTTACATCAGGAGTGTAGGTGTTGGTGATATTGAAACCATTATAGGTAGTTGTGAAGTCAGTAATCAATACTTCGGAAATAGAATATGT
Organism: uncultured Clostridia bacterium; assembly: GCA_937891895.1. GTDB lineage: Bacteria > Bacillota > Clostridia > Oscillospirales > Ruminococcaceae > RGIG8773. The sequence continues at coordinate 6,393 of CALATN010000103.1, read as the reverse complement.
GATTTCAGTACCATTATCGTATTTGTAAAGGTCGGTAAACTCATATTCCCAGTTTGTCTGTTCAGAAGCAGTTGTTGACTTGACAAAATCACCATCAGCATAAAGATTAACAGTAATTTCAGGATGTGCAACATTGGTGTAGCCGTTGTCATCCCATGTCTTTGTACCGCTGATTGAAATCTTTTCAGGCTCATAGGTATTTGTGATATTGTAGCCACTGATTGCTGTGGTGTAATCTGAAACAGTGTCTTCTGTAATTGTATAAACAATCTCATTACCGTTGCTGTATTTAGGCATATCACCAAATGTATATGCCCAGCTGTTAGCTGCTGTAACAGTTGCGACATCAATTTCTCTTCCGTCAGCAAAAAGTCTTACAGTGATGCTTGCAGGACGTTTTCCATCACGGTTATCGCCGTCATCCCATATCTTTGTACCGCTTATAGAAACGGTTTCAGGAGTATGAGTGTTAGTGAGGGTAGTAGTTGTACCATTCTTTTCAGTGCCAGTCAATTCATAACCCTCAACATCAGCCTCTGTCCAAGTGTATACAATTTCCTGACCGTTAGCGTACTTAGGAAGATTTTCTACCTTAGCAGTCCAGCTATTCTGATCATTAAGAGTAACCTCTGTTCCGTTGGAAAGAGTTACCTTGAGTTCAGCCGGTCGTTTGCCGTCCTGATTGTTCGCGTCCTCCCATGCCTTGACAATAGTAGCTTCTGTTGTTTCAGGAGTATGTGTGTTAGTGAGGATAGTTATTGTATCATTCTTTTCAGTACCAGTTAACTGATAACCATCAACATTTTCTTCTGTCCAAGTGTAAGCAATTTCTGTACCGTTAGCATACTTAGGAAGATTTTTAACCTTAGCAGTCCAGTTGTTCTGCTCATTAAGAGTAACCTCTGTACCATTGGAAAGAGTTACTTTAAGCTCATCTGGTCGCTTGCCGTCCTGATTGCCTGCGTCATCCCATACCTTTATAACAGTAGCTTCTGTCAGTTCAGGAGTGTAGCTATTGGTAAGAGTAGTAAGTGTTCCGGTTGTAGAAGCGGAAGAGCTGTATCCTTCAACAGAAACTTCTGTCCAGGTGTAAGCTATTGCAGTACCGTCCTTTTTCAGCGGAAGGTCGGTAAATTCCTTGTGCCAGCCATTGCTGTCAGAAAGAACAGCTGTGTCCTTTTCAACTCCGTCAGCAAACAATTTTACTGTTATACTTCCCGGACGTTTGCCGTCCTGATTGTTGCTATCATTCCATTCCTTCTTGATGGAAGCTGTTGTTATTGCAGGTACGTGCTTGTTGGTAATTGTTGTAACAGTGTCTACGGTAACACTGGCTTCCTTTGTATATTCCGCAACATTAGGTTCAGACCATGTGTAAGTTATTTCGTTACCGTTCGCATCATACTTAGGAAGATCTTCAACCTTAGCAGTCCAGTTGTTGTCAGCGTTAAGAGTAACTGTAGTACCGTCGGAAAGTTCAACCTCAAGAGTCATAGGTCTAAGACCGTCCTGATTGTTGTTGTCATCCCATACCTTTACAACAGTAGCTTCGGTTCTTGCAAGTGACTTGTCATAAGTATTTGTTGCAGTAACATCAACAGTGCTTGTGACAGGATAATTTTCACCGGTAGTGTTTACAAGAGTGAAATAGTCATCACCGTCCAGAGTTACACCTGTAATTTCAAGCTGATAATCTTCACGCTTGTCATTGTCAGTAGAACTTTCAGTAAGTGTGTACTCTCGTGCAGTTCTTTTCAGTGTACCGTCATTATTACGGCTGTAAGTATAAAGAGGGAGATTTGTAAATGTTGCCTTATTATTTGCATCAATAGCTGCTTCATAGCTGTAATTGCCGCTTCTGTCAGTAAGAACAAATTTCAGATCAGCAGGACGGGTGTCATTGGCGTTGTTGTCATCGCCATCCCATACCTTTGTAACAGTAAGTGAACCAATTTCTTCGGTAATTGGTGTAAAGGTGTTAGTGATGTTGATTTCTACAACATTGCTGTCTGCGGGTTTTTCAATGCTGAGATTATCATCGTCATAGCTTACATCATAGCCTTCAGCCTGAAGCTCAGTTATTTTATAGGTAATAGTAGTACCGTTTTCAAGTGTCGGAAGGTCTTTTATCTCGTATGTCCACTCCTCATTAGCGTTTGGAGAAAATTCGTAATTTGTAGTTACATCGTATTCCTGACCGTCATTTGGTGGATCATAATGTGCAACAAGCGTAAGTGTGATTTTGTCAGGACGGACATTTTCCGTGGAGTCCTGCTTCCAGGATTTCTTACCCCTGATGATGATATCCGCATTCTGTCCGTCATATACATAGTCAGCGTCAAAGGAATAGCTGTTTGCACTTGCTCTTGTCAGCTGCTTATAGTCATTCTGACCCGATACACCAACCTTAATTGTGTTACCGAACATTTCATCCAGTCTGTCAGAGCTTAGGTTATTTGCCTTATCCTCGCTTATATATTTGATTTGTACTCTGTATGTGATTGTGTATTCTGTATTATCTTCAAGTGTAAATGTGAGTGTTTGTCCTGATTTTGTGTATGAAGCACCTGTATTTGGTGTGATTTTGGGTTCACCAATAAGAACAAGATTTTCACCAAGTGTATCAACAGCTGTTATCTGAGTGCCGTCAACGAGGTCAAGCTCAGCGCTGTTAATTCTTATTGTAAAATCAGAATAAACAATTCTTGGGTCATTTTCATCAAAAATAGGATCCTTTGAAACCGTCTTGACAATAACATCTTCTACAGGCGGAGTGATTTCAGCAGTAGCCGATACTGTGCCAAGATCCTTGTCCTTGTACTTTACATCTGCAGTATTGGTGTATTTTCTTGTTTCATAACTCTTATAGAGATTTGCCGCAACATCATCCTTAAGCTTTGTTGCATAGAAAAGGTAAAAGTCAGTAGGGTCTGAGTTGTTCAGATAATTAAGAAGCGTCTGTGATACGGTGTATTCAAACTTGACGTTGTTTCCGTTTTCGGTAATTACAAGTCCGTCATTGCTGCTTCCGTATGCATTGTCTGCTACACCGACAACAGCCGCATTGCTGATAAATTCCATATCGGTCGGAATTGTATCTTCAATTACAAATGTATCTCCGAGTGCTGGAACAGCTTTCTTTACGTCGGGAATAAATTTAACTGCCCAGATAACATAGTATTCCTTACCTGCAAGAGTATTGCCTGTATTCTGGTTGAAGTGATGATATGCATCAGATTTTGCAATTATCTTATCTGCCGTATAATCTATTGAAGATGGGAGAACAAAGGTAGCGTTGTCACTATCTGACGGCCATGTTCCGTCAATGGTCAAAGAAACATTTACTGAGTTTGTAACGGAAGATTTGCTTGTATCAGGAGTAAGACTGTATGTAATAGTAATAGACTTACCCTTGTTAGCGTCAATGAATTCAGTATTGGTAATATAGAATTCTATTGCTGTATCGTTTGCATAACCCAGACGGCCGATTTCACCGATAGTTTTGTTGCCTCCTGCACCGGATATGGTGATCATATCTGCTGTGAACGCTTCACCGCTTGATGTAATGGAGTCATATACCTTGATTTCAGAAACATTTCTGTCAGGCACGTCAATAGTAATTGTCCACGGAATAGTTCCGTCATTTGCCTGTTCACCAACAGTCTTTGTAACAAAATCCGTAACCTGAGCCTTCAATGTAACAGTATCCTGATCGGAATAAGGGGTATCAACACCCTCAAATTTAACGCTTGCATTATTTGAAACCCACATATCAGAAGCAGGGGTTTTCTGAGCGTCAGTAAGATCTGTTGTGAAGGTATAAGTATATTTTCCATCATTAGTCTGTACGAATTTGCTCTTATCAATTGTAAGACCTGCTACAGGATTTGCAGCAGCAGCCAGACCTGCTAAAATCTGTTCCTCAGTAAGGTTTTGTCCCGTACCTTCAGTAACAGTAAAGCCTGCATCACCTACAAAGCCTGGGTCAACAGTAATAGTCCATGTAATGGATTCATCACCGTCAGTATAGGAATTAGTCTTGTCGATAGAAGGTTTTTTGATATCAACATAAGCTGTAGTTGGATACAGGGTCTGATCCTTGGCGGAAGGCGTTACAGTGTTGCCGTTTCCGCTTGTACCGTTGATATATTTCATAGGGTCAACAGGAACAGAATATGTAATTGTGACAGGACTATCCTTTTTGACTGTTCCGATATCAAGCGTAAAGCCCGTGCCTGAATTTGTTGCAGGAGCTGCATCTGCACCGTTAATCTTGAAGTTCTTCATATTGCTGAAATCGAATATGTCACTTCCTGTGTCAGTAATTGTAACTTCTGTAGATTTGTTGTTGTAGCTTGTTAATGTGATAGAAAAATCCTGATAGTATTCTCCTGCAACATCATCATATGTAAGCTCACCTACAGCTGCTTTCTGTACGCCAAGATTAGCAATAAAATTATTGACAATAACAGGTACCGTTGCTGTAGAGGATGTGCCTATGAATTCAAGATTTGTGCTTCCGTTGCTTTCCGTTTCATTTTCTGTTACGTTAAGATTTCCAGCAAGCGAGAATTTACCGTTTCGACCGCTTTCGCCCTCGTGAAGAACGATATAAAGCTTGTTGTCCTGAATATGATATGTAGCATCATTAGCAGGTACTATCTGATCCTGAAGTGATATTCCGTGGAGCTTATCTGAAAGATCATACACGAAAGTACCCTTTACATTTGTGTAGTCCTCATCAATTGCCCATACAAATGCAATCGAAAGGGTATCACCGTTATTCAGCTTGGAATTAGCAGTAAGCGGTTCATCCCCTATGCAGATTGATCCGTTAATTGTCATATTGCTTCCGTCTACAACGACTGCACCTGAGAAATCGTAAGCGGCAAAAACGTTGAACGTACCCGCAGGAAATACCAGCAGTAATGTCATAGAAAAGACAATGGCGGCGACAAAGGCTATTGCCCTGTCAGTAAATGTCTTTTTTCTTACCATCTTCATAATCTCCTTTTTTTCTATATTTATAAAAGCATATACTTATAATTAATAACATAGTACCATATATTTACTGCAAAGTCAATCGGATAAATATGTCAAAAATATCATATAATTATGCAGCAAAAAGAGCCTGTTTATAAACAGACTCTTTTCATTTAAGTATAGTAACATTCTCTCAGTTTTTCAACCTCAAAGTTAAAAATAGATTTTTTGACCTGATCAATATTTTCAGCAGCTTTGCCTTCAAAGCTGTATTTATCCAGCCTTTGGGACATTTCATCCAGCGTGTCAACATCCATCTGTTTTGCCGCTTGGCGTATGCTTTCAAATATTTCAAGAATTTCATTATGAAATTCATCTGCATCTTTCAATGGTTCATCATCGTTAAAAAGTACAGCGAGTTCATTGTAATATTCCTTCCATGCCGCAATGAAAACAGGGTGAAGAAGCATGATAACATCCCTGTTCATATCACGGGCAGCTTCTTCAAGCTCCATAGCCATTCCTGCAAGACGGACAATACCAATCAGTGATGCCGTGCTCTTCATTCCGTGAACCTTTATTCTGTAACTGTTTACAGCATCTTCTTCATCAATTCTGCCAAAGTAGCCATTGATTTCCTCAACGTCCTTAGCTACAGAATTACGGAACATCTTTATTGTGTCAAGCATTGAACTGTCGTTTTCAAAGTTGAGCCGTGCGTATCTCCAGTCAATACCGTTGATAATGGGAAGCTCAGTATGTCCTTCCGAAATATTGTCACCTTCATCAACTGCTTCAAAGCTTGCAACAAGTGACGGGTTAAGTGAGTTGACAAGCATCATTTCCAGCTTTTTGGGGTCAACAGGCTTGGAAAGAAAGTTATCAAACCCGGCGTCAAAGTAAAGCTCCTTTGCACCAACAACAGCATTTGCGGTGAGTGCAATTACAGGAACATCAGAACAAAGACTGCCTTCATCGTTTCTGACGTGCTTGAGTGCCTGAATACCGTCCATACCCGGCATCATGATGTCGAGGATCGCGACGTCAAAGTCGCCGTTGTGCTCCTCGTATTTTTCGAGCGCCATCTCGCCGCAGTCTGCTTCTACGACGTCATAGCCGGCTCTTCTGAGATTGATCACCACAAAGTCGCGGATCGCGGCTTCGTCTTCGCATACCAGAATCTTTTTCATTTTAGTTCCTCCGTTCGGGATGAATTACTGATTGTTTATCGTTTGATATGAAGATTCAATGAAAAGCTTCATAAAGTTTATCGGGAAATGTTAAGGAGTATGCGTATCCAGCAGCTTGAAGCTGTCTTTGATCGCGTCATGGGTGAAGGGCGAGCCCTCCTTCAGGATATAGGTATAGATATAGGTCGCGCTCTCGCCCAGGTTTGCCTCTGCCGTCAGG